>JALRFY010000217.1 GCA_023253625.1 Akkermansiaceae bacterium
GATTTGCTCCTTGCTCAGCT
The DNA here is from genome assembly GCA_023253625.1 of Akkermansiaceae bacterium. Lineage (GTDB taxonomy): Bacteria > Verrucomicrobiota > Verrucomicrobiia > Verrucomicrobiales > Akkermansiaceae > Luteolibacter. Next base: position 21 of record JALRFY010000217.1, read on the forward strand.
CGCAGCCCATCACTTCTTCGGTGACCGGGTGCTCGACCTGGATTCGCGTGTTCATTTCCATGAAATAGAAATTCTCACCCTTTTCATCCACGAGATACTCGATGGTGCCGGCGTTCTGATAGCCGATGGCGCGGATCAGGTTGGCGGAGGCATCGCCCATGCGCTGGCGCAGCTCCGGAGTGAGCAGCGGCGACGGACATTCCTCGATGATCTTCTGGTTGCGGCGCTGCATCGAGCAATCGCGCTCACCGAGGTGGATGTAGTTGCCGTGCGAATCGCCGATCACCTGGATCTCGACGTGGTGCGGGTTGATCACGAGTTTTTCGAGATAACAACTGCCGTTGCCGAAGCACACGATGGCCTCGCTGGAGGCGGCCTGGAACAATTGAATGAAGTCCTGCTCGGTGAAACACGGTCGCATGCCGCGTCCGCCGCCGCCGGCGGTGGCCTTGATCATCACCGGGAAGCCGATTTTCCTCGCCTCCTCCAGCGCGGTCTCCGCATCCGGCATGATGTCGGAACCCGGGGTGATGGGCACGCCGTTGGCCACCGCGGTGGCGCGGGCGCTCGCCTTGTCACCCATCATCGAAATGACTTTCGCGGATGGCCCGATGAACACAACGCCGGACGATTCGCAGATTTCCGCGAAGCGGGCGTTTTCCGAGAGGAATCCGTAACCCGGATGAATGGCATCGACACCGGTGATTTCCGCCGCGGCCATGATCCGGTCCATTTTCAGATACGATTCCTTGCTTGCATTGGGACCGATGCAGACTGCCTCGTCGGCGAGTTGGACGTGCATCGAATCGACATCCGCCTCGGAATAAACGGCAACGGATTCGACATCGAGTTCGCGGCAGGCGCGGATGATGCGGAGGGCGATTTCGCCGCGGTTGGCGACCAGAACGCGCTTGAACATGGAAAAGATCGTGGTTGGTGGATCGAGGATGGTGGATTCCTCACTTGATGCGGAAGAGGACGTCACCGAACTGGACGGGCGAGCCCTCCTCGGCCACCACCGCGCAGATGGTGCCGGCTTTTTCCGCCTTGATCTCGTTCATGACCTTCATCGCCTCGATAATGCAGATGGTCTGCCCCACGGAGACGGTCGAGCCGATATCCACAAAGGATGGCGAGTCCGGAGCAGGCTTGCGGTAGAAGGTGCCAACCATCGGCGAAGTGACCTCAGTGCCTTCTACAACGGGTGCGAGCGGCTCCGCAGCGACGGATGGGACGGGAGCGGTGGCTGCCGCCGTGGCATGCACCGGAGCGGCTGCCGGGAGATTGGCCAACAAGGAACGGAGGTCATCCACATCGGCTCCCTTCTTCAACTTCAGATGAAAATCCTTCTTGGTGAGATCGAAGGTGGTGAGCCCGTGTTCATTCATGAGCTCGACGATGCGACGGATTTCCTGGAGTTCCACGGTGCTGGCAGATTGGAGGTTGGGGTTGGTGCGGGGCGCGCCACGGGGCGCGCACTCCCGCGAAAGCTAGGGCCGGCAGGGGAAAAGCGTCAAGCGGCAAGACCCGGGCAAGCATGGCGGGTCGGGGCGGGCAGTCCGGCCCTGACAGGTTGCACCGCGCCGCAAGCCCGGCCTAGCTTGGTGCCATCGGCGGCCAGCCCAATCCAGCATTTCAGTTCCAATCCGGACGGCATCTTGATCGGCAAGAGCGTGATCGAGGGCTTGAGGCATTATGGCTCTGGTGGATCTCTGAACCCAGGAATCCGGCCGCTTGATTCCAGCGGTTTTCGCATGCAGTATGCACGATGATGATCGCCCGCATCACTGTCCTGTCCGCCATCGCCGCCGGTATGGTCTTGGGAGACGGAAAACCCGGCACCGGACGTGCCAAGGCGGATTGGCTCACCGCGTCCTCCTCCGCCCTTCCCGGCCAGCCGTTGCAAACCGCGATCCGCATCCGCCACGACAAGCATTGGTACAGCTACTGGCTCAATCCCGGCGAGGCGGGAATGCCGACCACGGTCGAGTGGAAACTGCCGCCCGGCTGGAAACACGGCGAACCGGGTTTCCCGGCGCCAGTTGGTTTTCTCACCAGCGGACTCGCCAGCTATGGCCACGTGGGCGAATTGCTGCTGCCTGTCACGATCACTCCACCGGAGGATTTCATCGGCACTGCGAAACTCGAAGCGGAGATTTCATGGCTTGCGTGCAGCAACGATGGCTGTGTGCCCGGCGAAGCCGCGCTGTCGCTCGAAGTCACCGCGGGAGATCCCCTTCCGGGACCGGCTGCGGCTGAAATCCTCGCCGCCATCGATCTCCTGCCGCGCCCGGCGGGCGAGTCGTTGCGTCTTTCCGTAGAGGAAACGGAAAATTCGCTGGTCCTGACCTTGATCCCGGGAAAATCCGCACCGGCCGACCTTTCGCAGCACGAGGTTTTTCCGCTGACCACAGAAGTCATCGATCCCAAAACCCGAATCCGCTTCGCGCCCGGGGGGCAGAACTGGACCGCAACCGTGCCCAAGAGCGAATTCGCCGCCTCGCCCTTGAAAGAACTCACCCTCGTGCTGGCAGATCGGAAACATCCGCCACTGCAAGTGACATGGAATCCACCATCAAGAAAAAGTCATTAGACATATCTCCCTCCGTAAATAATGTATGCCTTGAATCCCGTAACATTATGAAAAACAGCCTCATCCCCACCATTGCAGGAGCATTCGCACTCATCACCGCCCACGCCGCGGAAATCGGCCAGTCCGCCCCAGACTTTTCGGTCAAAAACACCAAGGGCGAAACCGTCGCGCTGGCCGATTTCAAGGACAAGGTCGTCGTTCTCGAATGGGTCAATTACGGCTGTCCCTTCGTGAAGAAACACTACGAAAGCGGCAACATGCCCGCTTTGCAGGAAAAATACGCCGCCAAGGGAGTCGTCTGGCTCACCGTGAATTCCTCCGCCGAAGGCAAGCAGGGATACCATGCACCTGCCGAAATGGCGGAAATCGCCACCAAGCACGGCAACAAGGCCAGCCATTTCCTGATGGATACCGATGGCAAGATGGGCAAGGCCTACGACGCCAAGGTCACGCCTCACTTGTATATCATCCACAAGGACGGCAAGCTGGTATACGATGGTGCCATCGATTCCAACCCCTCGGCCAGGAAGGAGGATGTGGCCACCGCCGACAAGTGGTTCGCAGACGCCCTCGATGCCGTGCTCGCCGGCAAGGATGTGTCCAACGCCAAGACCAAGCCCTACGGCTGCGGCGTGAAATATTGAATTCAGTCCCACTTGGCTGCTTTACCCGCCCGCCCCGGCCGTTCCGGTGCGGGCGTTTTTTGCCTGGCCGCGGATTTTCCGGCATCGACAAGGCGGGTGCCTTCACCTATCGGGGCGCCGTTCAAGCCCCGCTACCCCACCATGTCCGCGAATCCAACCATCCTCTACACCATCACCGACGAAGCCCCGGCCCTTGCGACTCGCTCGCTTCTGCCCATCGTCCAGGCCTTCACCAAGCCCGCCGGCATCGCGGTGGAAACGCGCGACATCTCTCTGGCCGGCCGCATCCTGGCGCAGTTCCCGGAAATCACCGGCAAGGCCGATGACCTCGCCGAACTGGGTGCCCTCACGCTCAAACCCGAGGCCAATATCATCAAACTGCCGAACATTTCCGCCTCCATCCCGCAACTCAAGGCGGCCATCGCAGAGCTTCAGGCAAAGGGCCACCAAATCCCCGGTTTCCCGGAAAATCCGGAAACCGACGCGGAAAAGGAAATCCGCGCCCGCTACGCCAAAGTTCTCGGGTCCGCCGTCAACCCGGTCCTGCGCGAGGGCAATTCCGACCGCCGCGCGCCCAAGGCCGTGAAGGACTATGCCAAGGCCCATCCGCACAAGATGGGCGCGTGGGCCCCGGACTCGAAGACCCGCGTCGGCACCATGGGCGGCACGGGCGATTTCCTCTCCAACGAAAAGTCCCTCACACTCACGGACGCCGCGACCGTGCGCATCGAACACATCGCCGCCGATGGCACGGTCACCGTGCTGAAGCCGGATTTCGCGCTCGAAGCCGGCGAGGTGCTCGACGCCACCTACATGGACAAGGCCGCTCTAACAGCCTTCCTTGAGGAGCAGGTCGCCGCCGCCAAGGCCGCTGGCGTGCTTTTCTCGCTGCACATGAAGGCCACCATGATGAAGGTTTCCGATCCCATCATCTTCGGCCACGCGGTGAAGGTGTTCTTCAAGGACCTGTTGGAAAAACACGCCGCCACGCTCGATTCGCTCGGCGTGAACCTGAACAACGGCCTCGGCGACCTGATCGCGAAAATCGAAGCGCTGCCCGCCGGCCAGAAAGCCGCCATCGAAGCCGACCTGCAGTCCGTCTATCAGAACGGCCCGGCACTCGCCATGGTCAACTCGGACAAGGGCATCACCAACCTCCACGTGCCCAGCGATGTGATCGTCGATGCCTCGATGCCCGCCATGATCCGCGAGGGCGGCAGGATGTGGAATGCCGCTGGCAAGCCCCAGGAAACGCTCGCCGTCATCCCCGATGGTTCCTACGCCGGCGTCTATCAGGCGGTCATCGATTTCTGCAAGGCCAACGGCGCGCTCGATCCGAAGACCATGGGCTCCGTCGCCAACGTCGGCCTCATGGCCAAGGCCGCCGAGGAATACGGCTCGCACAACAAGACCTTTGAAATCCCCTCCGCCGGCACCGTGCGAGTGGTCAAGGCGAGCACGGGCGTCTCGCCCGCATCCGATGACATCCTCCTCACCCACGACGTGCAGGCCGGCGACATCTGGCGCGCCTGCCAGACCAAGGACGCGCCGATCCGGGACTGGGTGAAACTCGCCGTCAACCGCGCCCGCGCCTCGAACACGCCCGCCGTGTTCTGGCTCGACAAGCACCGCGCCCACGACGCCCAGCTCATCACCAAGGTGGAAACCTGTCTCAGGGACCACAATACCACCGGCCTCGACCTCCGCATCCTGCCACCTGCCGAGGCCTGCATGTTCTCGCTGGAACGCATCGCCAAGGGACTCGATACGATTTCCGTCACCGGCAACGTGCTGCGCGATTACCTGACGGATCTTTTCCCGATCCTCGAAGTCGGCACTTCCGCCAAGATGCTTTCCATCGTGCCGCTGATGAACGGCGGCGGACTGTTCGAAACCGGTGCCGGCGGTTCCGCGCCGAAGCATGTCCAACAATTCGTTGCCGAAAACTACCTGCGCTGGGATTCGCTCGGCGAGTTCTTCGCGCTCGTGCCGAGCTTCGAGCACATCGCATCGACCTACCACCTGCCCGCTGCCAAGGTGCTCGCAGACACGCTGGACGCCGCCACTGGCAGGTTCCTCGAAAACGACCGCTCGCCAGGCCGAAAACTCGGCACCATCGATAATCGCGGCTCACATTTCTATCTCGCCCTCTACTGGGCCGGGGCGCTCGCCGCGCAAAACGACAATGCCGAACTGAAGAAATTCTTCGCTCCCATCGCCGCCGAACTCGCCGCCAACGAGGACCAGATCGTCGCCGAACTGCTCGCTGTTCAAGGCAAACCCGCCGACATCGGCGGCTATTACGCCCCGGACGAGACCAAGGCCGATGCGGCGCTTCGCCCGAGCGAGACGTTCAATGCGGTGCTGGGAAAGGTGTAAGGAGTGCGGTTAGGGAGTGCGGGACTCCGGCCCGCATATGGGTCGCCCACAGTGCGACCCTCCTCATCCCCCGGGCTTGATGGCGCGCCATGATCCGGCTACCTACGCCGCGTGTTGATCCGCCACGAACTTGAGGAACTTCCAGCACTCGGAGAGCCGCTGCATCTGGCGCTGGGCGTTTTCGACGGGCTGCACCTCGGGCATCAGGCGGTGGTGGCCCGTGCGGTGGCGGCGGCGCAGAACGATGGCGGGCTCGCCGGCGTGCTGACCTTTGATCCACACCCAATTCGGGTGATCGCCCCGTCCAAGGCGCCGTCATCGTTGCTGGAAACCCTCGATCACAAGGCCTGCATCTGCGCCAGTCTGGGCGTGCAGCTGATCGTGCCACTGCATTTCGATGCCGCGATGGCGCAAATGCAGGCGGGGGATTTCATCGCCCGGCTCTGTGCCGCACCCGTGCGCACCATCGCGGTGGGCGAAGACTGGCGATTCGGCCACCGCCGCGCCGGTGATGTGGCCATGTTGGTCGAGGCCGCCGGACGACACGGCTTCCGCTTGGAAGCCGTGCCGCCGGTTATGTTCGATGGCGACCGCATCAGCAGCACACGTATCCGCCAGGCGATTCACGACGGCAACCTTGACGAGGCGCAGCGCATGCTCGGCCGCCGCTATTCGGTGATCGGGCCCGTGGTGGCAGGCGCGAAACTCGGCCGCCAGCTCGGATTTCCCACCGCAAATGTCCACACCGGCAACCTGCAACTCCCACCCGACGGAGTGTGGGCGGTGCATGCGATCGATTCCACCGGCCACAGCTGGCCCGCTGCCGCCAACCTCGGCACACGGCCAACCGTCGATGGCTCGAAGCGCGTGCTCGAAGTGCATTTGCTCGATTTTTCCGGCGATTTGTATGACAGCCCACTGGAGGTGGTTTTTGAAACACAACTCCGCAAGGAGCGGAAATTCGACGGACTTGAATCTCTAGGTGCGCAAATTTGCGCCGATGTCCAGGCCGCTCGCGAAGCTCTGGCTTGACAAACGGATGTGTTCATGAAAACACATAACCCGTGAACACCATTCTGCCCTTGCTTGAGCGTATCCGCCCGGTCCTGCCAGCCCGCCTGCACCGCCTGCTCCCCCGCCCCGCACGGCGGCCGCGGCGCATTGAGATACAGCTCGAATTCCCCTGGGGGGCGAAAAGATGATTTTTCCGGATTTTGCGCTTACCCTCGCGCCTCCATCCCTCTATGGTCACCCCAGTTTTCACATGGAAAAAACCAAGGCACACATCCCAATGCGCGGCCGGCAGACCCTGATGACCTTCCTTTGGCTGTCATTCATCCCCTGCCTTGCTGCCAGCACCCAGGCAGCCGATCTGGCGCTCCAAGAAAAAGCCCGCCGCGGGGCAGCCGTGGAGGAAGCGCAAATACTACTCCTGAAAGGCGATGAAGCCTTCCAGGACAGACGTTTTGCCGAAGCAGTAGAAGCCTATGCCGGTTCACGCGAGCTGATCCCCGATGCACCGGTCACCCACGCGCTCCGCAGCGCGGCCACCCAGCGCCTCGTCCAAGCGTCCATCGAGCACGCCAAGGTCCTGGCTGGCAAGGGCGACGTGGCCGCCGCCAAGTCCGTGGTCGATAAGGTGCTCGCGGTGCAGGTCGCACCCCATGACCCTGCCGCTCTTGACTACCGGGCGCAGCTTGACGACCCGCTCCGCACCAATTCCGCGCTGACCGCCGAGCACGCACAAAACATCGATGCCGTGCGCCGCGCGCTCTACACCGCCGATGGGGCATTCCATCTGGGAAAATTCGATGAAGCGGTCGGCCACTATCAGGAAGTGCTGCGCATCGATCCCGCCAATGCCGCCGCGCGCCGCGGAATGGAGCGCGTGGCCACAGCCAAAAGCACTTACGCAAAAGCCGCTCACGACCAATCGCGGGCCGGAATGCTCGCGCAAGTGGATGCTGCATGGGAAAGTGCCGTGCCAGCCACCGATGAGGAACTCGGTCTTGCCGATGTGGCTTTCACCAGCCCGCTCGATGATATCCTTATCACTAGCAAACTAAAGCGAATCGTCATCCCGCGCGTAGCACTCGATCAAGCAAGTCTTCAAGAGGCCATCGATTTCCTCCGGGTCCAGTCAACGGAACACGATACCACCGAAAGCGATCCCTCCCGCAAGGGGGTCAACCTCACCGTCAATCTGGCATCCGCCGACGAGCAAACCGCCCAACGCATCCGTTCCCAGCGCTTTGATCTGCAACTCAATCATGTCCCTCTGGACAGGCTGCTCAAATACATCACCGACATCACGCAAACCACCTACAGCGTGGACGATTACTCAGTGATCATCCGCCCGGCAGGATTCACCTCGGACGAGTTGATAAGCCGCACTTTCCGCGTGCCAGCGGATTTCCTCACCACCCTGTGCGCCGGCGCACAAGCTGACTCCCCGGCGAATGACAACCCATTCGCAGAGTCGACGACCGGCAGCGGACTTCTCACCACCCGGCTCAGCGCGCAGGAGGCGCTGGCCAAGCAGGGCGTCAAATTCCCCGATGGCGCATTCGCCAATTACAACGCATCCACCAACTCACTGCGCGTCACCAACACCGCCAGCAACCTTGATTTCATCACCCAAATTGTTGAAACCCTGACCCAGTCAGAGCCTGTGCAGGTCGCCGTCCGCGTCACCATGATTCGCACTGCGCAGACCAATCTGGAGGAACTCGGATTCGACTGGCTCGTCAACCCATTCGCCCTCAATTCGGAAGACAGTCTCTTCGGTAGCGGTGGAACCACCGGCAACACTTTGGGACGCGCTGGCAGTGATTTCAGCGACGCCATTCCGGGCCTGCCCACCACAGCCGGTGTCAAGACCAACCCGGGGGTCGTCACCAACGGTCTGCGCTCCGGCGATCTAGCCATCCGTGGCAATGCCATCGATGATTTCCTCAACAACCCTACCCGTGATTCCCAAGCGAATTCCGTGGCACCAGGCATCCTTTCCATCACCGGACTGTTCACCGATGGCAGCGCCCAGATGATCATGCGCGGTCTCAGCCAGAAACAAAACATCGACGTGATGGCCAAGCCGTCCACCGTCACGCGCAGTGGCCAGGCATCGACGGTCACCGTGGTCCGGGAATTCATTTACCCGACGGAATACGAACCCCCGGAAGTCCCCACATCCACCAACGGAGGTGCCAATCTCCAACCCATCACGCCTGCCAGCCCTACCGCCTTTGAGAAACGGGATGTCGGAATGATCCTCGAAGTTCTGCCCGTTGCCGGTGCGGACAAGCGGTATATCGATTTGACCGTGAGCCCTAATTTCGTCGAATTCGATGGTTTTGTGAACTATGGCAGCCCGATCCGCAGCGTCACCACCGGCGGTGTTGCCGGAATCGCTGGCGCTGTCCCCATTGAGCTGACTAGCAACGAAATCCTCATGCCGGTCTTCAGCGCCCAGCGTGCGAACACCCAGCTCACCGTGGCCGATGGCTCCACCATCGTGATCGGCGGCCTGATGCGGGAGAGCGTCGAGAACGTCGAGGACAAGGTCCCCCTATTGGGAGACATTCCGTGGATCGGCCGCTGGTTCACCAGCACCGCACGCCAACCTAGCACCACGGCGATAGTGTTTTTCGTGCAGGTCGAATTGCTGGATCCTACCGGACGGCCATATCGAGACCGCTGAGGCACGGCGCTGAACCTTTTTCACGATCCTGCATGTCCGGACCAAGCGATCAGGAAAAATACTCCATCGATGAGATGATGGAGCGCCTGAAGAAACGTTCCGCAGATAGCCATCAAGATGACGGTGAGTTGGTAACCCGGGCCGATGGCACCATGGCGCTCAAGGTCCGCAAGCGCAAACGCCGCAGCCACCAACCGCACAAAGAGCATCGTAAAAAGATGCGCCGTGCCCGCATGATCCAAGTCACAGGTGCCATGTTGCTCCTGCTCATGGCCGGTTTTGCCGCAGGATCTGCCATTATTTACGCCAACAGCCAGCCATTCCGCGAAAAAGTCAGCGCCATGGTCGCAAAAAGCACCGGCGCGGAAGTGACACTCCAGCAATTCCGCGTCACCCCTACCCGCGCCAACGCCGGCAATCTCACGCTGACCTGGCCGGATGACCACGTAATACAGGAACTGAGCGTCCGCGGCGTATCGGCAAGCATTGCGCCATCGTCTTTCCTCGGCAAAACGCTCTCTGGTGACGAAGTGGCTGGCAGCGACGGCATGCTCCGGCTCGATTTCCCCACTCCTCGCGTGTCTCGCGCTACAGAGCGAGGAGCAGCGCCGCTTCCCATCCAATTCCGGCACTACTCGCTCCCCAAGCTCGCTGTCATACTCGGCAATGCCGAGCAGCCCGCCGCGCTCCTGCGCGAGACCGAACTTTCGTTCGAGCCATCCAACGCCAACAAGCGCCCGCAACTCCTGCTCAACCGTGGCACCTTGATCGCCCGCCCCTGGCCCGCCATCCTCATGGACCGTGCCCACATCGAGATCCGTGAGGGGCTCATCGATATCGTCGGCATGCGCCTGCTCCACCCGGAGGACTCCCGCGGCCAGATCGATCTCTCGGGAACCGTTGATCCCCGCGCTGCGGACCGCCCGTCGTCACTTGACCTACGCATGGAATCGTTCCTGCTCACCGGCATCCTCGGGCTGGAACTCGGCACTTTGATCAGCGGTCGCATCGATACCGTTTCCACCCCCTCCTCCAACCATCTCACACTCACGCCCGGCTCCGCCGCCGATGCCCGGCTTGCCCTCACGTTTGCCAAATCCATCGCCGAACCCATCGAATTGCGGAACTTCAACTTCCTCGCAGATCTGGCCCGCCTATTCGAAGACAATTGGTTCGAGCGGCCGAGCTTTGAAATGGACGCCACCGGCGTCATACGCCGCAGTGGCAGTGAAGTGATCTTGGAAAACCTGGACTTTGAACACAAAGGCCGTATGGCCTTGCGCGGCAGCTTCAGGGCGGATGCTTCAGGCCGCCTCTCCGGTCAGCTCAAGCTCGGTATTTCCGAAGCCATGTTGCTCGCCACACAAAACTCGCGCCTCATTACCATGTTCCAAAAATCCGATGACGCATTTCGCTGGCTCGACCTGAAAATCGGCGGCAGTGCCAAATCCCCCTCGGATGACTTCTCCAAACTCTACGAGGCCACCCCCTCCGCGCCAGATTCCACGCCCGGACGCGGTGTGCCCACGTTTGATGAACTCATCGACCCTGAGTAGCCGCCCGCCGCACCCCGGGTAGCCCGCCCGCCGCAGCTCGCCCCGCCGCAAAGAAAATCCACCCTCTCCCGCGCGATTTTTAGAGAACATGGTGGCAATCGCGGCGCTTGTTGTTCATATTAGTCATTGGACAGGGCGGGTGAAACCGCCGTCCATTCACCCAATCCAAACGAAACGACCATGCAAACCGCCAATGTCAATCTGCCGATCACCGTGACCGTGAGACACGAACAGGTGACCGATGCCCTCCGCGATTATGCCCAGAAGAAAATCGAAGGCCTCCACCTTGATTACCCGCGGATCATCGAAGCCAAGGCCATTCTCGATGTTCAGAAAAACCGCCACATCGCGGAAATCATCCTTTTCTGCGCCAACCACATCACCATTGAGGCCCACACGGAAGGCAAGGACATGTATGCCGCTCTCGATGAAACGATCGAGAAAATCGCCCGCCGCATGCGCAAACACAAAACCCGCCTGCTCAAAAAAAACAGGCCGCACCGCAACGAGTCGATCCGCCATCTGGAAGAGCGCTTCTTCACCGAAGAGGCCCTCGACCATCCCGCGGAATCCGAGCACGATCCCGTTCCCTACATCATCCATCCGGAAAACTACGCCCTCCGCACGATGTACAAGGAAGACGCTATCATGGAACTCGAACTCTCCGACCGCCCCTTCGTCCTCTACAAGAGCGCCCGTCGCGGCTGCCTGACCGTCATCTACCGCCGCAAGGACGGCGATTACGCCGCCATCGATGTCAAGAATGGCACCGGCCAATGAACGCCGCCGTCTCCAATCCTACCGCCGGACAACTCACCCGTTGTTCGGCGGTTTTTTGTGGAGCAGTCTTGCTGCTGCGCGCCGTGGCGAAAAGCTATCCTCAATTGGTTCAGGACAGGGCGCGCTATGGACTCGGGTTGCCCCGAGTCCCTACTGCCACCCATTGTTTGGCGGCATCGCGGTTCGCACGATGCGGAAACATCCCGCCCGCGAAATTCATCGTAAGCGGCCCGAAATCATCCCCATTGATAAATTAAGGCCGGAACCGGCTTTTCACAGGGGGGCTTTTGCATGCGGCGCGGCGCTCCTTCACGATGCGGCTCGGCCTGAGTGCGGCGGCTTGTTCGAGTGCAGCGTCGTGCGGCAGGCGCTTGATCACCTCGGTCAGGTAGGCATCGGGGTCGAGTTCCTGGGCGCGGCAGTTGGCCAGCAGCGTGTCAAACAGGGCATTGTCGGCTCACGCCTCCAGACTGCCGAAGAATATCCAGTTCCTCATGCCGAGTTTGGTTGCGGACGGTGTCATGGACGATGTAGCCGTCGGTGTGGATCTGGCCGGTGTAGGCCAGCGTGTTGGTTTCCGGATCGTATGCGGGCATTTCGATCAGGCACCCGGCACCGCGACCGGCGTGCCCATCGAAGTAGCAGGTGCCCGCGACCGGATCGCGGCAGGCCCAGATCCGTCCCTTTCTAACAGAATTAAGCGGATGTTGCTGGCGATTTCCATACGTTGACCGGATTCATGGCTTCTCGCCGGCGAGCTCGGCCAGCCGATTGATGAGATCGGTGGGGCTCACCTTATATCCATAGGCAAACACCAGGTCTTTTTCCTCTTTCGGTGCTTCCTTCAGCCATGTCTGCATCGCGGCTTCCGCCTCGGCCACGGCTTGTGGTGATGTTGCGGCGAGGGGCGTCACGATTTTCTGCAGCTGGTCGCGGACGGCGGTGTACCAGACCATGCTACCGGCGGTGGAATACGTCTTGCACAGCCCGCGGACGAGCGTGTGGGTGTCCGCACCCGGTGCGGCGAGCTGGGACTGAGCAAGGTCGGCCGCCGTTTTGATCGCCCGGAACATGAACGTGCCCCGTTTGCGGTAGGCGACCGTGTCGAAGAACCCGGGCAGCGACGCGAGCACCTGCTGGCTTTCGGGGCGATCGGCATACAACTTGGCAGTCTCCCAGATCAGCAGCCAGTGCGTCCCGGTGTTGCTCTCGAAATGCTTGGCTGCCGCAGCGGCGACCGCCAGCCGGTCGGCGGGGTCGGTAAGTCTTGCGGTGTCGGCAAATTTGGCCGACCGGTCCATCGGAGCGCGCCCGATGTTGAGGTGGCTTGGCCATACCAGCGACAGTGCGACGAGCCGTTCGGCCGGATTCTTGCTGGCGGCCAATCGCAGCGCCTCGGTGCGCAATGCGGCGGGCTCGCCGCGGGTTTTCTTGAGTGTCGCCGACCAAGCCTTCAGCTCTGCCAAAGGTTCCGCGCGCGGCTGACTAATGCCCGGCTCGCCTTCCCCGTTCGCCATGCTTGCCACGGCCTTGTCGATGGCTGTCGCAGAGACCGGCCCGAGTCGATAGATCAGCCGCCGCAGATAAATGTTAGGGAATGTCCACGCCGGGTGATCCATGTCAGGAACCTTCGCCAGGCAGCGGCTGAGACCGGACACCAACTGCGGAGTTTTCTCCACCTCGTCATCAAGATGTAGGTCGATCACATCCAAGCCGTTCGACATCATGCCATTCGAAAACATGCCGCGGGTATCGGGTGCTGTTTCGTCCAGCACCGCCGCGATCTCGGGAATTACACCCCGGGCCTCTGGCGTTGTCGCCACGCTGGCGACGCCCATCATCGCATTGCCAAGTCCGGCGATATCGCTATAGTTGAGCTTGGCGGCAATGACGGTGCGCAGTACGGGTATCATCAGTTTCGGCTGGTCCTTCAGACGATTCATGGCAGTGCTTGTCGCCGCCCCACGGGCCAGGGGATCTTCCAAGCGGGCCGCGCCCGCCAGCAGCTTCGACAACTCTTCGCCCTCCGCCATGGGGGTCGCTGCCCGTGTCAGTGCCATGCCGACCGACGGATCTTCCGTCTCGATACGTGAAGCGGCGATATGAGCCAACTCCTGTTGGGTGGCGGTATCGAGTAGTTTCCGCGTGTTCATCTCGGCGATGGCATCCCATGCGCCGATGCGGATGCCGCTGTGCGAATCGTTGACGAGCTGTTTGACCAGCCGAACCGCCTCGTCGCCGCCTGCGGCCAGGGTTTGGTATGCCGTTTGGGCTCCCATCCAGTCCGGATAAGCCAGGTAGCGGGCGATTTCTTTCGGGCTCTTGCCCTCGAAGAACCAGGCCACGCCCTGGCGGTGTTGCTCCCAGGTCCCTGACCAGCCGTTTCCTCCGTTGTTGCCATATTCCGCTTTATGGAGCACCGGTTGCGTGCCGCCGACTTGGGCCGGGGCAAAGGCCGTCTCGAGCGTGGTCGGTTTGTCGAGGACCGCTCCCTTGAGCGCCAACCTGTTTTCGCCCTTTTTCAACAAGCTGGTCGCCTTCCGGCCCAGCTCCAGTGTCTGAAATTCTTGTCGGTGACTTGCGACCTTTGGGAAGATGGCCACACAACTGCCGTTGAGCCACAACTCTCCGCCCATTTGGCCGGGGACCGTCACCCAGCAGAGTTCGTAAGCCTTCGGGTCATATTGTAAGGTGAATACACCGAGTGTCATTTCCGTCGCGGCTTTGACCGGCGGCACGGTGACCGCGGTCACGTCCCACATCATCTCTTTTGGTGCCGGAGTCTCGGTCTTTGGTTTGGGCTCGGCCCGTAATGGCGGCGGGTTGGGTGCGGCTGGCAGGGATGCCACGGGAAACAGCGGCTTGGTGCCCTTGGCCGCGCCTGCGATGCGCAGGCGTTTGTCCGCCATCGCGAACGTCATGCCCACCGCAGCCGTGTTGCGGCCGTAGCGGTTCCAAGCGAGGTTTTTGAGCGAACCATCGCGTTGGCGGGAGAGCTCGTAGAACCAGAGCATGTTATTGGCGTATGTTTTGTATTCCTCCTCGGATGCCCGAGCGGCCCCGAGGCTTGACCATGCGATGGCGAAGATCCGTTCGGCGTGCCCAGCCATGCGGGTGCGATAGAGATAACTGGCTTGACGGCCGTCACGGGTGGCGACGGCCTGTTCACCGAGCAGGTGGAACACCACGGCCCGCATGCATGTCTGCCCGTTTTCGTAAGGTCCCGATCCTGTTGCGTAACGCCCCACGCCCGGTGGGTGGTCGCCATAGGCACCGCCAGAGCCGATGAACCTGCCGAAATACCTGATCGCCTGCGCCATCACCTTGGAGTCCGTCTTGACGCCGCATTCCTCGGCGAGAATCAATCCGATGAAGCTCGATAGTCCGACGTTGTTGATAATGCCATATCCGCCTGGCGCTCCATGACTCCATCCCCCGCTGCGCATCTGGTTTTTCTCGATCCCGCGGACATGTCCGCGGATCGCCGGCAGCACCTCCTGGTCACCGGTGAGCAGGTGGTATTCGCACAATGAAATCAGGGTGTAGCCCGCGCCCCAGTTGCTGCCCACGGTCTCGGCCGTGGATGCCTGGCGCAGGCGGTCCCGAACGAGAGCGATCGCCCGCTCGTCGCCGCAAGCCATCAGGAACAGATCCATCCAGAACGTGTCGTCCCCCTCCTTCATCACGTGGGCCACGGCGTCCGCGGCAATTTGTCTGGAGCGTTCGCATTCGTAGGGCTTTGCCGCGTCGTAGGGCGCTGCGATCGGCAGAGTGATTGTGAGGTCCATCACCTTGCCATCGCGTGCGACGTGGAGGATCAATGTTCCATGGAATTCCTTCGTCTGGGCTGCGGCGATCGCATAGCCCATCGGCAAGCGGGGATCCTCCCATTCAGGAAAGACCCGGCCATTCACGCCTACGATCACATCATCGGTCGCCAGCCCACCGGTGGATGCCGGGGTGTCGGGGGTGACGGCGGTCACCATCAGTTCCGGCCGAGTATCCACGTCGATCACTTCCGCTCCGAGAATGCCGAGAGGAAATGCGCCTACCGCCCGCGGACGGCCGAATAACGAGACCTTTCCAAACTTCGCTGCCAGCGTGTCGCGATCCGCCTTGGAGAGCTGAACCGGAGGCTGGGAATAGATGGCTCTCCAGTCACGCTGCGTTGCCGCGAACTCGGCCGGCGTGGCGGTTTTGCCGAGTGTACTCGACTCCAATGCGTCATACACTGCGGCTTGGGTGTTTCGGATGGCGGCAAGCGTTTCCTTCACCTCGGGGGCGAGGGTGGGGTCGGCACCGCGGCAGGGAGTCACCGCGGCCAGCACCGCCGAGGTGAGGCAAAGGCCGATAAGGTTTGTTCGAAGCGGATGGATGGTCATTTTTCTGTCAGGTATTCGGTTTGTGGAAATGTAAACGAGCAGTGAACTCTACTTTTCATCCAGCAGTTTCTGGATGGTTGGCTCGATTGCCTGTGCCCAGATGCCATAGCCCTTGTCATGCACGTGGAGCAGGTCGGGCATCACTTCGCGTGCAAGCGTTCCATCGTCGCCAAGAAACGCCGATCCGATATCCATGTAGAACACGCGTTGATTGTCAGCGTATTGGCTGATCAACGAATTGACTTTTTCGTTGAGTTGGCGACGCGGGTCGGCCGGAGTGGCACCGCGTGGAAAAATCCCCAGCAACAACACTTTGCACTGTGGCTGGAGCGCGTGCCATTGATCCAGTATGCCTTTGATCCCCGCCGCCACGTCCGTTGGTGAGTCCTTGCGGTAACCGTTGTTCGTGC
>JALRFY010000027.1 GCA_023253625.1 Akkermansiaceae bacterium
GATGGAGACCTATTCCTACGCGGGAAGCAAAGCAGGCCTCATTCACATGACCAAGCGCATGGCGTTGCGCCTCGCCAAGGACAACATCATCGTGAGCGCGATTGCTCCTGGTGCGTTCGCCAGCGAAATGAACAAGGTCGCCCGCGACCATGGCGATGCGATCGCACCGATGATTCCCTCGGGGCGTGTCGGAACCCCCGAAGACATGGCGGGTGCTGCGATCTATCTCGCCTCTCGCGCAGGTCGCCTTTCAACGCATCCGAGTCGGGACCGGCGAGGGCAATGCCGTCGCGGGCGAGGGAAGCCTGCGCGGCGCGGATGTCATCGCTGCCCTCGTCGCCCGGCACGTGGTAACTCGCCTGCGCGACGAACCAGGGAACCTCCCATCCGATCTCGCGGCGCGATTCGCGGATCACGGTTTCGAGAGACTTCCGGTAAAGATCGCCCGGCAGGGTGCGGGTCGGATCCTTCTGGTTCGCATCGCTCTCGCCCTGATGCCAGAGCACGGCACGGAAGCCGCGCGGCCCGAGCGACTTCATTCGGGCGAGGAAGGTCTGATAGGCATCGCCCTTGCTCATCCAAAGACCATCGGGCCGCTTCTCGACCCGGCTTTCGATCGTCGGCGGATTCGGAAAGGTCGCGCCTTTCGGAAGCCATTCGCGCACGCTCGTCGCCCCGATCCCGCAGGCGACGAAGCCGACCGGCACGCCGAGTTTGCGGGCGAGTTCATCACCGAGCGGCGGCAGGAAGCTCCCGCCCTCTCCGGCCGCGCCTGGTTGGGGATCGTCGGCGAGCCGCCACGCCGCGCCGTCGAAAGAAGAAACGAGACCGGTCTGCGGCGTCAGTTTTTCCTCGCCGAAGTTGGCCGAATTCGACTGACCCGCGACGACAAAGACCTCGCCGACTCCCACCGGTCCGACGCCACCGGTCGCCAGTTCCTTTCCTTCACGCGTGACCCGCACCTCGAGCGTCCACCAGCCGCCTGCCGGAGCCTCGACCGTGCCCGAGAGCTTTTTCCCCGCGATCGAACCGCCCGCGCGCTGCCAGCCCGTGGCTTGCTTCTCGCCGACGAGGCGAGCCTCGATGGCCACGTCTTTTCCGGAAAGCTCTTCCGACAGCTCGCCCGCGATTCGAAGCAGGCCCTTCCCCGGACTGGTCCGCTGCACCACCTGATGTGGAAGCGGAGCGGTCAGGGTGAGTTCGGCGGCGGGAAGGATCGGGAAGCCCGCCAGAGACAAAAGGGATAGCAGAAGCCCGGGATTGAAAAGACGGGGAATCATCGGAACCGGAAACGGGATGGATTTCCGGTTTCATGATGCCTCTCCGGGTTCTTCGCAAGACCGAACCCGCCATCCGCGCGATCAGGCCTGGCGGAGGGCGGGGGTTTCAGGCGAGCATCTGGCCCGTGCCGGCGCGACCAGGTTCTGAACAAACAAAGACTGGGCGAGCACTGTTTTCTCCTGCGATGGCATGACAGCGATGCATAATCGTGCGCCGGAGCCTGGCGTGAAGCATGGCGGGCAGTTGTGAAACGAGGGTCGAACAGTGAATGGGCAGCCCTGCGCTGATGCGTTCGGCTTAGTCGTGTGCGTCGCAGTTGTCCGGCGCAGACGGCGGCGCGGTTCACGCGAATGGTGATGCTCAGGGAGCGGTGGAGTTATCACATCAGTCTTTCAGCGGAATGCCGCGCGTGATGAGAGAGTCGAAGCGATAGGGTGACTCGCCTGTGGCCCAGGCGAGGCCGCGCAGCAGGATGGTGCGGAAGAACGGGTCATCGAAGGTCCAGTCGAAGTGACCCAGGGTGGAGGCCACGACGCGGCCTTTTCCTCGCTCGTAAGCCCAGATGACGGGCTCGGCGTTGACCTTGTCGCCCACGGTTTCATCGGAGGTGGCGAGCGCGGTGATCTTGCTGCGGTCGCCTTGCAGGTTCCAGAAGCACTCGTCGGCAAGGGTGAAGGTGTCCGGCAGTCCGTGCATGATGGGATGACGCGGCTCCGGCAGCTTCAGGGTGACGACCTTGTGCTTGTAGTGGCTGTCTTTTCCCTTGGCGAGGCCGAGCAGGTCCACCAGAGCCTGGGAAGCATTCCAGAGCACATAGTGTGACAGCACGAGACCACCGCCACGATTCAGGAAGGCTTCGATCTGCTGCTGGTGCTTTGCATCGGACAAGCACTTCGGGTGCTGATAAAGCATGATCACATCCGCCGTGGCGAACTGCTCCTCCGTGGGCCATTCCAAGGTGCTCAGCGCCTTCACGCGCGGTGCTCCTGCGGCGATCACGGCGCGGTCCGCTTCCACCTGCGGGCGATACAGGTTCGTCACCGCCTCATCGCCCGGCCCGACACCGCCCAGCAGCACCTTCCAGCGTTTCGGCAGCACATCGTGGGAATGAGACCTCGGTGGATGATCCTTGGCACCTCCGGCGAAGAGAATGGTGAGCGGGCGAAGGCTCGCGTCCGCAGCGGGCTTCGGTGCCTTACCAAGCACGGCTTCGACCTCGGCGCGGCGGCGCAGGTCCGGTGTCTGGACGCCATAGGTGTTCTCGGGTTCCGCCTGGGCGTTTGCGAACAAACCGGTCGAGGCAGCGAGCGCTCCCGTCGAACGATGGAGAAAGGTGCGGCGGGTGATGTCGGCAGGGAGTGTGTGGGTGGGTTTCATGGTGAGTTTCAGGGTGTGGGTTGAAGGCAGTTGCCGAGATGTTCGGCGCTCTATTTCTCCAGCGGTTTGAGGTAGATATTGCGGAACTGGATCGGGCTGCCCTCGCTTTGCAGGCAGATCGCGCCGCTGGACGGTTTGGCGCCAGTGCCCTTGTTCTGTAGCAGGCCGTTGATGGTCAGTTGGATCGAATCGCCATCGCAGACGATGTCGTAGCTGTTCCACTCGCCCGGGGGTTTCTCGTTCGATAACTCCTGTTTCTTGGCTCTTAGGTAGGGTTTTACAACCGGGCCGAGCTGCTTGCCATTGACGGTCAAGGATGAGAGGTTGATCAAATAGAAGTCACCTGCGTTCTCATGCATGACTTGGGCCTCGATGGAGGTTGGCCAGAGGAGGTCGGGGCCTGTCTTGTGCAGCAGCACGCCGCTGTTGGTCGGCTTGCCGTCCCAGCGCCACTCGAGATGCAGTTGATAGTTCGCGTAGTCTTTGCTGGTGCGGAGGTAACCCGACGGCTTGCCCTCACAGTGGATCACGCCGTCGCGGACTGACCAAACCTTTGCGTCATTTGAATTGGCGTCTTTGCCCTGCCTGCTGCCGGGGCTGAAGGGGATCCAACCGTCGAGAGTTTTTCCGTCGAACAACATCACCTTGGCCGTCGGTTCGATTGCGTCCCCGGAGTGCAGCTCCGTGATGGCGATGTCCTTGTAGCGCACGATGGCGGTTGAATTGCCGTGGATCTGCACCGCGATGATGCCGTTGGTCTCGACGGTCGGGTCGGTCTCGGTGTAGTCCACGGTCTGCACGCCATTGAGCCAGATCTGAATGCGCGAGCCTTCGGCGCGGATGCGGTAGTCGTTCCATTCAGCGGCCGGTTTACGCGCCTTTTCCAGCACTTCCTTCGTGGGTCTCTGGATGACTTTGCTGCGGCGGATGTGGTCGTAGAGCGCTCCGTCGTAACCTGCGCCGAGGTCCGCCTGAAATCCGGATACTTCGGTGCCCTTAGGGACACGCTTGGAGCGGAAGTGCACACCGCCATTCACGAAGCCCTCGGTGCCTTCCAGTTTCCATTTCAGGGTGAGTTCGAAGTCGCCGAACTCTTTGATCGTCGTGAGGTAGTCGTTGCGGGTTTGCTTCTTCTCGAGTGAGCCCGAAGTGAATGCCCCGTCTTCGATGCGCCATTGCGTGGTGGTGTCGCCCTCCCAGCCGGTGAAGGTCTTGCCATCGGAGAGCGGTGTCTGGGCCGAAGCTGCGGACGTGAGGAGGAGAAGGGTGAGGAGGATTGTTTTCATGATCTTGGGTTCTCGGTTGGGGCGTTGTGGAATGAGTGTGTTAGGGATCATTTCATTTCCCCAATTCGCTGACTGAAGGAATCGTTCAGTTTCATGGAAAGCAGGCTGAAGCGGATCATCGATCGAAGTTTTTTGATGCGTCATTGTAGCCAAAGACGCCACCGTTTTGCTTGGCAGATACCCGCGACTTTTTGTATTTTCGGCGCATCCCGTTCCGTTTCCGATTCACATGAAAACGCGCCACAAATCCTCTCCGACCTCTCACGGCCCCGAGGGAAGAAGACTCCAAGAAGCCTTCTTGTCGCGTCTTATTCCCGAAGACTCTCTGGGCCAATTGTTTGATATGCTCCCGAACGTCTACTTCTTCGTCAAAGACACCGAGGGGCGGTTCATGCGGATGAATCAAGCCTTGCTGCAGGCCATCGGATTTCGCGATGAAACCGAAGTTCTGGGATTCACGGACGCCGACTTTTTCTCCCCATTTCTCGCCCAAGGTTATCGTGAAGAAGACCGCTGGATCGCTGACAAAAACCTGGCCGTCAGGGACAAGATTTGGTTCGTGCCCAACAGAAAAGGTGTCCTGGTCTGCTACCTGTGCAGCAAGGCCCCCCTGCACGACCGGGCAGGGCGAGTCATCGGCATCGCCGGAGTCATGCGAGATGCCCGCAGCGCGGGTGCCATCATCGGCCCCTACGAGGATCTCAAGCCCGCCGTGGATTACCTCAACAGCCATTTCAACGAGAGCATCACCATCGAGAGCGTCGCCGCCATGGTGCATCTCTCGACCAGTCAGTTTCAGCGACGATTCAGAGCCTTGTTTCAGACCTCACCGATTCAATACCTGCTCCAACTTCGGATCGACAGCGCCTGCCAGCAATTGCAGCGCACGGATGACTCGCTTGGCTCCATCGCCATGGAGAACGGCTTCTACGACCAAAGTGCGTTTTGCCGCCAGTTTCAAAAGCGCGTCGGCCTCACGCCCCGACAATACCGGATCCGTTTCGGAAAAAACGCGAAGTGGTCACCTTCTTCGCAGTGAGGTTCCCAACTCCTGTCGAAAGGTGGCGACTTGGTGTTTTCAGACAGGCTCAGTAGATTGAAGCACCAGCACCATGGCGGTGAGTGGGATGAGAGCCTGTTTCATTACGAAGGTAACGCAAGCATCACGGCTGGCGCATCAGCTCGCTGGTGGCGATGAGGTGGATGAGTTCACGGAGCTTGTGTTCTTTCGCTTTCCAATCGGCCAGAAGACGACGGAGGGCGGGCTGGTCGGCGAAACCGAGCGGGCGGCCTAGGGCGTAGGTGAGGAGGCGGTGGGCGAGGTTGTGCGCGAGGAGGTCGGGGTGCTGCACGAGGTAGGCGCGGATGTCGGCAGGGCTGTTGATGGGCCGGCCGCGATACTCGCCGGTGGTGTCGATGGCCGCTCCATTCGGGTAGGCACTGCGGAAGTGGCCGATGGGGTCGTAGGCTTCGAGAGCGTAACCGAGCGGGTCGATCTTCGCGTGGCAGTCGGCACAGGCCTGCACGCTGCGATGCTTCTCCAACTGCTGGCGGATGGTGGTGGCACCGCGGATGTCGGGCTCGATGGGCGGGACGTCCGGCGGAGCCGGGCTGGGCGGGGTGCCGAAGAGCTTTTCCAGCAGCCAAACACCACGAGTCACGGGAGAGGTCTCGACACCATTCGCGCTGACGGTGAGAATGCTGGCGTGACCGAGCAGTCCGCGACGGGGCGAGTCGGCAGGGAGGCTGACGCGCTGCAAGTGGTCACCGCGGACCTCGGGCAGTTCGTAGAGCCGCGCGAGGCCGGCATTGAGGTAGGTGAAGTCGGCATCGACGAGCGCAGTGACGGGTTGGTTGGTGCGGATGAGTTCGGCGATGAAGCGCCAGGTTTCCTCCTTCATCGCAGGTTCCAGGCGGTCGATGTGATAGGCGGGGAAGGTTTCCTTGGCCGGCGGCATGGTGCCGAGCTTGTTCAAGCCGAGCCACTGCTCGGTGAAGAGGCGCAGAAAGCGGTCGCCGCGCGGCGAATCGAGCAGGCGGACGGTTTCGCGGCGGATGGAGTCGGCATCGAGCGAGCCATTGACCGCAAGGGCGCGGAATTCGTCATCCGGTGGACCGGCGGTGAGGAAGTAGGAAAGGCGCGTGGCGAGCTGCATCGACGTGATGGTTTTCGCGTCCGTTTCCGGTTCGGTGAGAAAGAGGAACTCCGAGGAACAAAGCAGCGCTTTAAACACTGGTCGCGCGGCATCGGCGTAGCGTGTATTGCCATCGAGACGCTCTTGCACGGCGCTCACATAGGGAGCGATGTCTTCGCGGCTCACCTCGCGACGAAAGAGGCGGCTGGCGAGGGTTTGCCATTCGGTTTGCAGTCGGTCGGGCTCGATTTGTTTTTCATCGGGCGCAATCTTCGCAAACAACAGGGAACGGGCGGGATGCGGTTTGTCGTCGCGGAGCGGGCCGGTGATTTGCCAATGGCGCACGCGGATCTCGGGGCCCTGGTAGAGGTGCTGGTAGAGCTTGTCGCGCTCGGCACGCAGGGCGAGATTTTCCCAGACGTGCTTTTCGATCTTCGGCACACTGGGGTCGTATTTGTAGAGCTTGGTGGAGATGAATTGGCCGCGTGTGCCCTTGGGTGGACCATCGATCCAGGAGAGGTAAGGCACGGTGCCGCGATCCAGCCAGATGCGGGCGCGGACGGTGATGTAGCGATCATCCGGCAACTCGGTGGCGTGAACGATGTTCGGCGGAATGAGCCGCCAGCCGTTGCCCTTCATGCCTTCGCCTTGTCGGCCAATGCCGAGCTGCATCGGCTTCGACTCATCATAGTAGGACTTAAGGTCTTTGTAATACGGCGTCAGGCCTCCGAGCATGAGATCCTTGCCATACGGGTGATGCCGGTTCGCGGCGGTGGCCTCGACTTCAACTTCATACCAGCCGGAGTGCGGCACGCCGATGTCGCCCAGGCGACTGAGGAAGAGCTTGCTGTCGAAGATCAGTTCCTGGTTTCGCAGGCCGTGGCTGAGATGGATGTAGGCGTGGCCTTTCGCATTCTCCGCACTGATGACACCCAGGCCGAAGGCATTGTCGAGCCCACGGATCTCCTCGGCGCTGTCCTTCCATTCTTTGACCGCAGGTTTGCCATTCACCTCGGCGAGGTCGTAGGCGTGATCGAGCACCGCATCGGCGGCCTTCAGATACTGCTCCAGATGATGCCGCGAGGTACGCAAGACCGAGCCGATGTTGCGAAAGCCTTCCAGTTCCTCGTCGCCGGGAAAGCCGGTCGTGGGATCGAACTCGCCCGCGAATCCAAAGAGGTCTTGAACCGTATGGAGATACTCGGCACGACTGAGGCGACGATGCACCACTCCCCCGCCCCGGGATTGCGCGGCAGATTGCGCCAGTGTGAGCTGTTCCTCGATCCACACGAACAATGCCCGGCGCTCTTCATCGGTCGGTTGCTTCTTCTTTGCGGGCGGCATCTCACCAAGCTGGAGCTGATGCAGCACCTCCTGCCAACGCTCCGCAATGGCGATGTCCGTGCCGACGGATAAAGGCAGGTCGTCCAGTCGGCGTTCGCCCTTTTGCACATCGCCGTCGTGGCAGTCGAGGCAGTAGCGGGAAAGGAAGGCGTCGGGTTTGAGCGGGGCGGTGTCTGCGGCGTGGACGGCCGGGCTAAGGACCAAGGCGACATAGACGAGACAGGATGCCGAAGGCATCCAAGCCATTAGCCGGTGGTTGAGCGCTGCGACACCGCTGGTCAGACGATGAAATCGCAACCCATCCCGGAGAGCCGGAGCGAAGCGGGGACAGCCGAAGGCAAATGCCAGCAGGGACGCTGGTCGGAAAAATTGGACGCAGCGCTCCCGAATGCACTCTTGCCTTGAATCATTCTTAAACTTAGAATACGGCATGCAAGCCATCCTCACCCGTGAAGCCCTCAGCTTCATCCCGGAGCCGATTCGGCGGAAGCTCCATCTCGAAGTGGGCCAGGTGCTGGACTTTGATGAGACAACTCCTTTCCTGAAAGCCGTTCCGTGTTCAGCCAATTCGAGCGATGAGTTCGATGTTTGGTTGAAAGCCAGCATTGGCCTCGCCAAAGGCAACCTCACCACGGATGAGCGAATGGCTGAAACCCGGGGTGAGGACTGATGCCCATGGCAGTGCTCGTCGATGCCAATGTCCTGCTGGACATTCTCACCGCAGATCCCGCCTGGCTCGCCTGGTCTTCTGATCATATCTCGCAAGCGAGAGCGAGTGGCCCTTTGGTCATCAATGCGGTGATCTGTGCCGAGATTGCACCAGCCTTCGAGTGCGATTGGGTGGCGATTGATCAATGGCTGAAGCCATCCCAGTTCGTGCGGGAGGCGGTGCCGTTTGAAGCCAGTGTGCTTGCCGCCGAAGCCCATCGAACGTATCGCAACCAAGGAGGCAGCAAGATCTCGACGTTGCCGGACTTTTTCATCGGTGCGCACGCCATGGTCGCAGGGCATCGCTTGCTCACTCGCGATGCTGCCAGGTATCGAACATACTTTCCCGGCGTCACCCTGATTTCTCCTCCGTGAGGTTGGCTTAGAAACGTCCTGATGGTTGGCTTTGCGTGATGACTGAGATCCTTTCAGAATGCGATCGGCTTGAGTGTTTTGAGAAGCTCGCTCCATATTAAACCAGCAGTTCATTGAGATTCCCGCTGCTCGATCCGAACTGGTCGCGCTCGACGCCCATTTGCTGAAGCAGGGTGACGAAGAGGTTGCAGAGCGGGGTTTGTTGGCGGCCTTGTTTCGGGAAAAAGAGATGCCGCCCGTGTTTGAAGCCGCCGCCGGCGAGGATCACGGGCAGATTCGTGTTCGCGTGGGAGCTGGCATTGCCCATGCCGCTGCCAAAGACCACGGTAGTATTGTCCAGGAGGGAGCCGTCGCCGATGTCCTTCATGGTGTCGAGCCGTTCCAGAAAGTGATCCAGCTCCGCCATTAGCGCGGACTCGATGACATGCAGTTGCCGCAGTTTCTCCGGGTCCTGACCGCTGTGCGAGAGGTCGTGATAACCGCGATTGATCCCGGGGATGTTGGTCACGGGCAGGCTGCCGCCGATGTTCAGCGTGATGATGCGCGTGGCGTCGGCCTGCAGTGCCAGCGCGGCGAGATCGAAGTTCGCCCGCACGCGGTCCAAACAACCTTCGCTATTCCACGCAGGCTTTTTGCCGGCGGTCACCGGCATCGGCTTGTCCAGCCAGGCGACGTTGGAGGCGTTCGCTCGCTCGAAGTCGCGCATCGCTCCCATGAACTCCTCCATCTTCTCGCGATCCCAGCGATCCAGGTGCGGTGCCACGCGCTTCGCATCCTGGGCGATCAGCGACAGCACGGATTCATTCTCGGACAACTCCGCGCGCCGCACTGCCGCTGCCGACTGGCGTTGGGGTTTAAAAAGCAGATCAAACGCCGCGCCCGGGTCCTCCAGCTTGGGCACCGCGAAGCCCGAGCGCGTCCACGAGATCGCATCACCACCCCCCACGCCGAGGCAGAGCGAGGGAAAGCGCGTCAATCCGCCGCAATGCTCCTCCGCCAGTTGATCGAGCGTCACACAGCCGTCCGCAAACCCCGCCGCCTGTTCGCGGCGCACGCCGCTGAGAAAAGCGTGCACGCCATAATGCCCGCCCTGCACGCCGGGATGCTCCAGTTGTGAGAACACCGTCATCTTCTTCTGCCAGCGCTCCAGAGGCTTCAGCAAAGGCGTGAGCGCCAGCTCCGGACCTTGGCCCACCGGGAAAAACGACTCAGGCCGTAACCCGAAATCCAGCCCGATGCAAACCAGCCGCCGCGGAGCATTCGCCACCTCCGCGCCATGCAGCGCGAGATTCGAGAACCAGGGAAAAGTCAGCGCAGTGCCGCTGAGGGTGTGGAGAAAGTGTCTTCGGTTCATGAGGGCTTGTGGGTTCATTCAAAAATCGTTGCCGCGATATGACTCTGGACCATCTCTTTGGTGCCCCAGTAATACATGACCACGAGATGATTTTCGTGGTTTGTGACCAGCCGGGGATATCCCATGTCCGACTCGTTTTGTTCTTCCCGTTGATAATCGTCACGAGCCACCCGTTCGTCACCCCAGGTTTTCCCACCATTGGAACTGATCCGTACCATGATTCTGGCCGTCCTCCGGTCTCCATAGGCACAAGCGATTCTACCGTCCTTGAGCGCCACCAGGGCCGGAGGATTTCCGTTCTGCATCGGGCCGCCGGTTTCACCCACACGACTCAGGAAGCTCCAGGTTTTTCCGTTATCTGCAGAACCGTAAGCATCCACATGTCCGGCCATGAAACCCTCGCCTTTGGCGTCCCGTTCGACCCGGTTGGCACGCACGGTGGCGACGATGGAACCATCCTTCAGACGGCATACCGCAGGCATGACGGCGCGGTGGGGACCGCTGAGCGGCTCGATCCAGGAGACAAAGTGGAATGACTTCCCGCCATCGGTGGTTTCCGCGACGTAGGATTTGTCCCAAGGATTCAAAAACTGGGGCGCGTTGGCGACCTTCTTGTCAATGGGCCGGGCTGACATGAAGATCAGACAGGATTCGGGGCCGGTCACGAGATAGCCGGTTCGGGAGGTGCAATCCGTGCCGACAAGATTCGGGTCGTCCATGAGACCGTTGAACCGATAGGGACCACGCCAGTTCCTGCCCTTGTCGTCCGAAACAAAGAAGGATCCCGCCTTGTCGGTGTGCCCATGATAACCATCGGCCATCACCTTCATCGCAAAACCCGGGGCTTCAAAGTTGAAGCCTCCCGGCGATGCGACCGGCTGAGCGCTATTCCCAACGTAATTTGCCGGTTCTTCCGTGCTCCAGGTCATGCCGCCGTCGGTGCTTCGAGCCAGCAGGTTTTTGCGATCCGTTTTTCCGATGTTGTGACCCTCCGTTTCTATATAAGGTCCTTTGGTAAAGCCAACGAGGATTTCTTTTCCATCGTTCCACGTCCAAGCGCCGTTGTTGGCAGGCCAGCCTGCAAACGAACCCGGCTCGGCGAAGACAACGACGTTCTTTGCCCCTTTGGGCGTGGGCGGGTTGGTGGCAGTACCGGCGGACGGGTCCGCAGCGAGCGCGGCGCTTCCGGTAACGGTGAAGACTGCAAGCCAGGTTCTCAATATGCGTGTGGTTTTCATGGACAGTGGGTTCATTTTGAATGCGGTTGTTGGGTTTGAATGACCTTCGGCTCGCCGCCCTGATGAACGACGTCCATCCGCTGATCGGGCACCGCATGGCGAATGCTGACGGAGGCACAAACCTCATCCACGAAGTGCCCGGCGAAGGTCACATGGTCGGGCAGTGGTGACAAGGTCGTGCCGCCCGCAGGCATCGGGCTGAAGGATACCTTCAATAGGACCCTCTCCGTCCCCGGAGGCAGCAGCAGCCGCGCGGAAGCCCGCTGCCAGGTGGCCGGATCGCGATCCAGTGAACGACACCCGCCGTGACTATGGGCCAGAGAGTCCTCCAACAGACTTTCCTCCGTGGAGCCGGGTTGGCCGAGCGCGTAAAGATAGACCTCTCCGTCAAAGCGCTCCGCTTCCGGGAAAGGCGCGGCATTGAAGAGAGCCGAGAGCGTGATGATCACCTCACCGCCGTTGGCCTCGTGCATGAAAGGCCGCACATCGACGACACGCATCAGATCGCCCTGTTTGCTTGGCTTTGACGAGGTCTTGCCATCGTAATCGGAACGCAGCAGGCGGGCCATTTTCGTTCCCTGTACGGGCTTCACAGCCTCATACATCTCCACGATCTCCGAGTAATCCCCGCTCCACACGTTCGGTTCCGGCGGCACCCCCGTCACCAGCGGCGCGGGCCCGGTCTCGAAGCTTTCCTGCAAAAGCGATGCCATTTTCTCGACCGATTTCGCCCCGAACCCGAATACCACCGACGTGCACAACATCCCCAACACGATCCCTGCCGCCGCCGCCAAGAGCGGACGGCAGGAGAGCCAACGTGCCGGCCCCGGACCCGCAGGTGCCAACGCCCGTTGCGAAAGCGGCACCGGCAGGCTCAGCGCCGTCTGTGCGGACTCCGCGGTCGCTTCGAGCGCGGAATCGAGATTGAGCGCGTCGAGATACCAGTCGCGCAACGCCGGATCCGCAGTGATCTGCTGCTCCAGCGATCGTGCCTCCGCGTCCGATATCGTGCCGGAGAGATAGCGCTGAATGAGATCGTGCCAGTTCGTGTTCATACCGGTTCCTCCTGTGCCAGTGAGCGTCGCACGCACTCCAGCAGCGCCTGCCGGATGCGGTGCAGTTTCTTGTAAAGCGCCATCGCGGTCTCGCCGCGTTGCGCCGCCAGATCGTCCATGCGCGTCCCCTTCGTGTAGGCGGTGAGGACCAGTTCGCGATGCGTCGGCGGCAGTTTCTCCAGACACTGCTCCAGCGCCTCGCGTTGCGTGGCGTGCCGCTCCTCCAGCTCCGACTGACGGTCCGCCAGCCGCTCGATCAAGTCCTCGCCAAAGACATGCCGGTCGCGCTTTCGGCGCTGATGATGTTGCAGCACCTTGAGTCGCGCCACGCCGAAGGCCCAGCGGCGAAAGTCCTCCGCGCTCTCGAACTTCTGCCACAGTGTCACGATCACCTCCTGCATGACCTCCGAGGTCTCATGCCGGTCCGGCAGCATCGACCGCACATAGCCATGCAAGGCCTGCTCGTGCTCCGCGTAGAGGCGGAGAAACTGGTCGTGTTGGGGATCGAGCGGCGTCGGCATGGTGATCTCTCACTCTTAAAGTCACAGTCTCCGGCCTCATTTGCCGAAAAAAGGTTTCGATGACTCAAATCGCCACACGTGATTAACGACTGCAGGCGTCACCACCCGCACCCAAGCTCACTACTGCCGCAGTTTTGCCTGATTTCGCCGTTCCTCCGCGCGCAACGCCCGTTCAAACACGGCGACACCGCCGATTCAGGCGGTGAATCCGACGCCGCTGATACTGCCAGGGTTTTCCATGAAAATCGAGAACGCCACTTTCAATTTTCATGGTAATTGTAACTGCGATTTTTGCCACAGTTCACCGAGAGGCTTCGGCTAATGCCGAAGCCTGATGGCACCGAGGACGTGATTTTTCACCCCACCTCACGTGTCCTCTCGATCACCGGCCGCACCTCGCTCCACGGCACGTCATGCGGCGCGGTCTTGTTCTTCACGGCGACGGCGGCGGCGGCTCCGGCGGCCTCGCCCATGGCGACGGCGTTGCCGGTGACGCGATAGCTGGCGTGGGAAATGAAGTCGCCGCTGATGCAGCGCCCCGCCATCAGGAGCCCGTCGACATCGCGGGCGAT
>JALRFY010000084.1 GCA_023253625.1 Akkermansiaceae bacterium
GGGTTTTCCACTCACGCTGTTGTTAGCAGGCGAACTAGACAAGACATGGCGCACACCGCCCACGTTCCTCTCCTCCTGCTTGCTATGTTGGTAGCGTCTGCTCTGGCTGATGGCAAAGTCCTGTGTGCCCACAAGCGCTCTGGCATTCTCCGCTCGGTCATGGCCGATTGCTGCCCAGATGCGTGGCGTGAGTTCAACCCTCCCTGCACCTGTACAAATGCCCCGACGACCGCCGCTCCAACCCGAAATCGGATGTCGAACAGATCGAGGTCGTTTCCAAACCACTGAAACACTGAAACACTGAAACACTGAAGTTTCTGAAGGCACTGAAAGGAACTTTTCCAGGCATTCAGTGCTTTCAGCGGTTCTCACTGCCTTCAGTGGTTCAACTCGCCGAATCACGGCTTGAACTTCGGAATCCGGACCTAACAAAACGGCCGCGCCGCGGCGCATTCCTCCAGCGACGAGAAGATGCGGTCGGCGGCGGAGAAATCCAGTCCGCTTGTAACCCGGTTGGGGATGACCCAGACCTGCATGCCGGCGGCCTTGGCGGCGATGAGGCCGTTGAGGGAATCCTCGATGACCAGGCATTCGCGCGTGTCCACAGCGAGGCGCCCGGCGGCGGTCAGGAACAGATCGGGCGCGGGTTTGATGCGGGGTGCATCGCCGCGGCAAATGGTCGCGTGGAAATGGTGCACGAGCCCGAGTTTTTCCAACCAGCCGTCCACCCACTGGTGTGAGGAACTGGAGACGACCGCCGTGGGCAGGCCATGGTCGCGGATTTTTTCCAGCAGGCCGCGGACGCCGGGCATCGGGCCGGTTCCCTCGAGTCCGGCACGGATCTCGATCTGGCGGCGGGCATCGAGGTCGTGCCAGTCGAAGGCCCGGCCGGTGAGTTCCTCAAGGTGGGTTTTGGGCGACCAGCTTTCGAAATCCGATCCGATGCAGCGGGTATAGATTTCCAATGGCAGGTCGTGGCCGTGCGTCTCGAAGGTGCGCCGCCATGCCTGATAGATGGCCCACTCGGTATCGACGAGCACGCCGTCGAAATCGAACAACACGGCGGAGTATCGCGACATCACTCGACAATGACGGGCGTGCCGAGCTCCACGTTTTCGAAGAATTTCTCCGCCATGTGGTTGGGCATCCGGACGCATCCGCTCGATGCCGGATAGCCGGGCAGATAACCGGTGTGCATGCCGATGGCGCCATTGAACCTCATGTAATAAGGCATCGGTGCCGGCACGAAGTAGGCTCCCGGAGGGATCGGATCCGTACGTATGTCAACGCTGTCATCGACGGTCTTGCCGGTGGCATTGTCCCTGAATATGCCGTAGAGGTTGGATCGGTGGTCTTTGCTTTTTTCGGTGATGCGGTAGCGGCCTGGTGGCGTGCCTTTGTCTTCTTTCCCACTTGAAATCAACGAGACGCCCACCAGCCGGCTGCCCTTGTAAAAGTAGGCTTTTTGCTGCCGGACGTTGATACGGATCAACGGGCTGCCCTGGATGTGGTCGCCCTCCCAATAAGAAATGTCATCATGGATCGCCGGCGGCGGATGATGCGGGCCGTTGGAAACCTGGCGCACCACCGGCCGGCCGACGCCGGCCAGGTAACCGGAGTCCCGCGGCCCGGAGGGAATGCAGGAGTTCAGCGCCATCATCCATGGCAGAGAGAGTGCCGTGAGTCGCAGCGATGATTTGCAAATCCTGATGTTCATGGGCAGAGGATCATGCACCGGGAACCCTTGCCGGTCAATGGGTGTCTTGGGAGCCACGGCGCTTGCGGGCCAGCCAAACCGGGGCGAGGCGTGGTTTTTTCGCATGGGGCGAGACCGGCGTCTGGTATTCCGCCACTTCGAAGCCGGCACGCAACAGGCGTCGCCTGAGGCCTGCGGCCGGGCGCGATGCGGCGATGGCCAGCAGACCGCCCGGTTGAAGCGCCTCGTAGGCTGCTGCCAGCCAGCGCGGATCATCCGTCCATGGCCGGTGGCCCGGGCCTGCCGGCGCGGCGTCGAGATGAATGAGCACGGCGTGCAGTGAAGCGGCGTGGCGGGCGAGGGCGGCGGCATCGCAGGAAGCTTCGAAAACGGTGCGGGATTCCGTGTGAAGCGGGCTTTGCGGGATGTGCTTCAAGTGCCATTCACGCAGGGCGGCAAGCGGCTCGGCGACGATGAAGGTTGCACGCTTTTGTTTCAGCTCGGCGGCGGCGGCGGCCAGTGAATGGCCCAGCCCGAGACCGGCGAACCAGAGTTTCGGTTGGCGTGCGGGACGGAATGGGGCGCACGCGAGCCGTGCCAGCTCCTCCTCGACGGCGCGTGTGGCCGGGCCGCAGATCTGTTGTCCGTGAATGAGCAGGGACAGTCGGCCATCGTGTTCTTGCAGCGAGAGGATGCCGCCTTCCGGCAGCGTGGCTTCGGCGAGGGTAATGCGGGGTTTCATGATTCAGATGGGGAACCGGCTGGCCGGCGTCAAAAAACCCCGGCCGGGAATGGCCGGGGCTGATATGGCCGCATGGAATTCCACCGCGGGAGCGGAATGGCGGCCGGTGGATTCGCGAATGGAATCAGACAACCTCCTTCAGGGCGGAGGAGGGCTTGAATCCCACGGAAGTAGAGGCCTCGATCTGCATGGCTTCGCCGGTTTTCGGGTTGCGGCCGGTGCGGGCGGCACGGTGCTTCACCTCGAATGTCCCGAATCCGATGATCTGGACCTTTTTGTCTTTCTGAATGCCCTTGATGATGGAATTCAGCACGGCGTCGAGTGCTTCGTCGGCGGCTCGCTTGGTGGCATCCGGCCCGAGGGCGGCTTGGATGGTTTCGATAAGTTCTGCTTTGTTCATGGCAGCGGGAGTTTGTGCGAGGGGTGGATGGGCTTGGCAAGAGAAAAGCTGTGGTTTTCCCGATGGCGCGCGGCGGATTTTTTTTGAGGAATTGGCTTGCGGTGCGGTCATGCACCAGTAAAACCCCCGCGCTTCGATCCAATTCGAATTTGTCATGCGTCTGTCCGCCATCGTTCCGATTGTTATGTTGACCGGGCTTGCCCCGGCCGCGCAAGCTGCCGGCGAAGGTCACGTGATGCCGCTCTACGCGGAGCCCGTCTGGGATGGTCTGCCGATCACCAACTCGATGGTGATGACGTGGGTCGCCACCCTGCTCATCATAGCCTTCAGCTGGCTGGCCACCAAGCGCATGACCCTGGTGCCCGCCGGTCTCCAGAATCTCGCCGAATGGATGGTCGAGTCCCTCTACACCTTCCTCGAGGGCCTGATCGGCCACCACATGGTCAAACGGACGTTCTGGTTTCTCGGCTCGATTTTCTTCCTGATCATCACCGTCAATTACCTCGGGCTGTTCCCGGGTGTCGGCACGGTCGGGCGCGTCGACGACGGGCATTACATTCCATTTCTGCGCGGCGGCAATGCGGACCTGAACATGACCGCCGCGATGGCCCTGTTGTTCGCGGTGCTGTGGTTTTACTGGGCGATCGCTGAGAACGGCTTCAAGGGCTTCATGGCGCACATTTTCGCGCCCAAAGGCAGCTTCAAGGGCCTCATGATGGCGATGATGGTGCCGGTCTTCCTATTTGTCGGAGTGCTGGAGGTGATCTCCATCATGATCCGTCCGGTGGCGTTGACCTTCCGTCTTTACGGCAATATCTACGGCGGTGAGCAGACACTGGAAAAACTGATGGCTCTCGCTCCGGCACCGTTTTCCTTCGCGCCCGCCTTGCCATTCATGTTCGTCGAGCTGCTCGTCGGCTTTGTGCAGGCGCTTGTTTTCACCCTGCTGTGCGCCATCTTCATCAAGCTCA
Source organism: Akkermansiaceae bacterium (assembly GCA_023253625.1). GTDB lineage: Bacteria > Verrucomicrobiota > Verrucomicrobiia > Verrucomicrobiales > Akkermansiaceae > Luteolibacter. The sequence continues at coordinate 3,810 of JALRFY010000084.1, forward strand.
TCTGCGATCACGGCGACGAACATCATTGACCCCTCTCGGCGCCCGGACCATGGCAAAGACCGTGGGGGGCGTTGACAACCACAACAACACCAACCAACCACCACACCATGGAATTCAACAAAGCATTCGCAGTCGGTTTTGCCGCCCTTGGAGCCGCCATCGGCATCGGCCTGCTCGGTTTCAAAGCCGCTGAGGCCACCGGCCGCAACCCCGGTGCCGCCACCCCGATCCTCGTGATCTCGATCATTCTGGCCGCCCTGATGGAAGGTCTCTTCATTCTCTCGACCTTCGCCGCAGGCCTCGAATAAGAATCCCCCGAGCCCGGCAGTGGACCGTTGTTCGCTGCCGGGCCCGGTTTTCTTCCGCACCTTACATTCACCCCAGCCATGATGACATACCTTGCCGCCGCAGCCGCCGAAGCGGGTGGACCGCTTGCTCCCTTCAAAGTCCACGGTGCCCTGCTCACCGCCCAAGTGGTCAACGTCATCATTGTTTTCCTGGTCCTCAAAAAATTCGCGTTCGGCCCTATCCAGCAGATGCTCGAGCAGCGCCGCCAGCGCATCGCCGAGGGCGAGGAGAAGCTGAAACGCATCGAGAAACAGCTTGCTGAGAGCGAGGAAACCACCCGGGCCGCCATCGAAAAGGCCAATGAGGAAGCCGTCCGCCTCATCCATGAGGCCAAGGAGGGTGCCCATGCCTTCAGCGAGCAGAAAGCCCAAGAGGCGATTTCCCAGGCCCAGCAAATCCTGGCCAAGGCGGAAGCCGTAGCACAAGCCGACCGTGAGCGCCTGAGCTCGGAACTCAAGCGCGAGTTCGGACGTCTGGTCGTCGCCACCACCGCCCAGGTGACCGGCAAGATCCTGACGCCGGAAGACCAGAAGCGCATCAACGAGGACGCGCTCTCCAAGGTGGAAGCCTGATCCCACGGATTCCCTCCCAACCATGAAAGTCTCCAAATCCGCCGCCAGCACCGCCCGCCGACTTTTTGGTCTTTGTTGCGTCAGCGGTCGTCTGGATGAAAACAGGCTGCGCGACGTGGTGGCCCGCCTGGTGCGGGACAAGCCGCGCGATTTCCGCGCGATCCTGGCGGCACTGCAGCGGCTCGCCCGCTTGGAAATCGAACGTCGCAAGGTGGTCGTCGAGAGTGCTGTTGAACTCGACGGACCATCCCGTGATCGCGCTGTTTCCGGTCTTGCCAAACAATACGGTGGCGGCCTGGACATCGAATACCGAATCAACCCCGATCTTATCGGCGGACTGCGAATCCGCGTCGGCAACGATGTGCTCGACGGTTCCGTAAAAGGCCGCATCGACCGGCTCGCCTCGGCTTTCTGATTTTTTCCTTTCCACAAACCATCACTGACACCCCGCCATCTTCCCCATGAGCAGCATCCTCCAGGAAATCGAACAACAAATCGCCGGAATCGCCAGCTCCGTCGAGAAATCCAACGTCGGCACCGTGCGAATGGTCGGCGACGGCGTTTGCAAAGTCGAAGGACTTTCCGACGTCATGCTCAACGAGATGATAGAGTTCGGCGGTGGCGTCACCGGCATGGCCCTCAACCTTGAGGAAAGCGAAGTCGGCGTCGTGTTGTTGGGCGATTATTCCGCAGTCACCGAAGGTGCCGAGTGCAAGACGACCGGCAAACTGCTTTCCGTGCCCGTCGGTGAGGCGGTGCTCGGCCGCGTGGTCAACGCGCTCGGCCAACCGCTTGACGGCAAGGGTGCCATTTCCGCCGCCGCATATTATCCGATGGAGAAAATCGCGCCGGGCATCATCAAGCGGAAGTCCGTTTCCGTGCCGGTGCAGACCGGCATCATGTCCATCGACGCGATGATCCCGATCGGCCGCGGCCAGCGCGAGCTGATCATCGGCGACCGCGCCACCGGCAAGACCACCATCGCGGTGGACACCATCATTTCGCAGGCACAGCAGAACAAGGCCGCCGAGCAGGGCAAGCTGCAGAACCACAAACCGCTCTATTGCATCTACGTTGCCATCGGGCAGAAGCTCTCCAACGTCGCCCGCATCCACAAGACGCTCGAGGACGCCGGCGCGATGGAATACACCACCATCGTTTCAGCTTCTGCCTCAGATGCTGCCGCAATGCAGTACCTCGCACCCTACGCCGGCTGCGCCATCGCCGAGTATCTCATGGATCAGGGCAAGGACTGCCTCATCGTGTTCGATGACCTCTCGAAGCACGCCGTGGCTTACCGCCAAGTCTCGCTCATTCTCCGCCGCCCCTCCGGCCGCGAAGCGTATCCGGGCGATGTGTTCTACCTTCACTCCCGCTTGCTTGAGCGCTCGGCGCGTCTCTCCGATGCCGCCGGTGGTGGTTCGCTCACCGCGCTGCCAATCA
>JALRFY010000133.1 GCA_023253625.1 Akkermansiaceae bacterium
CGAATACTCCAACATGATCCCGATGCGCCGCATCATCGATTGAGGCAAGGTGCTTGGCGCGCCTGCCGTGGCTCGAACACGGGACATTCCGCTTAGAAGTCCATCCGTCGATTCATAACTCACTGATAATAAATGCCCTTATTTTTCGCTTCCGCTTTTGATTCCCATATTTCTGGACAATGAGGCAAATAAAGTGAACTCTCAGGCATGGCCAAGCCGACACGATTTCAACCGAAGAAAACAAACGCCGGATGGAGGCTGAACATCCCGCCGAAATTCAGCGAAACCGGCAAGCGCCAGCAACTCTTCTACCGGACCAAGGAACTTGCGCTGGAGGCCGCCGCCAAGCTCCGCACCGACCGCGACACCTTCGGGCATCAGGCCGTTGCCATAGCGCCGTCACTGGCCGAGCAAGCGACCGCTGCGGCCCGCCTGCTGGAACCCCTGGGCATCGGTCTGCTTGACGCGGTGGCGCGATTCGTGGAGGCCGAGGAGCGCCTGCGGTCATCGGTGCCGGTGAAGATGGCCATCACGGGATTCCGCGAGGCCGGGGCGAGTAATTGGAGCGTCTCCCAGTCCACCGCCTACCGCCTGCGCGGTGAGAAATTGTCGGAGGCATTCCCCGGCCGCCTGATATCCACGATCACCGGCGAGGAATTGCGCAAGCATCTGGAGGACACCACCAGCGGCCCCGGCGCGTTCAATCAAGCCGTGCGACTCGTCCGCGCCATCTGGCGATGGTGCGCGAAACCACCCCGCAAGTGGACCGACACCGAGGCCGTCGATCACCTCGAAATCAAAAACACGGACGCCGGTGAAATCGGCACGCTCGCCCCCGATCAAGCGCGTGCTGTCATGGCCGCTGCCGAGCACCATTTCCCGGATTGCGTGGTGCCGTTCGCCATCGCGCTTTTCACCGGCATGAGGCAAGCCGAGATCGAGCGCCTGCGGCCGCACGACATCACCTGCGATGGAATCACCGTGCCGGCCGTATCATCAAAAACAAAGCGCCGTCGATTCATTCAAATGCCTCCACCGCTGGCCGCTTGGCTGGAGGCCTACCCGATCACCCTTTACGTATGCCCCCCGAACTGGACGAGGAAGGAGCGAGCTGTTCGCCGTCTGGCCGGGTTTTCTGTCTGGTCCGACCTCGTGGCGGAACTTGGACTGGCCCCCACCGATGCGGACGATTTCACCGCCACCGCACCGAGCAAGCTGCCCGGATGGCCACCGAACGCTCTACGCCATACGGCCGCAACAATGGCCGTTGCGCTTGGTAAGCCGATTGAGCAACTGGTCTTCGAGCACGGCCACAGCGGCGGATTGCTTATGCTGAAGAAGCACTACGTCGGCGCGATGCCGAAGGCCGATGCCATGGCCATCTGGCGGGTTGGCCCGAAGGGTGAAGAACTTCCAGCTTTCAAAGTCGCATGAAGAAATTTCCACCACTGCACCCGCTTGTTTCACGCGGTCTTCCTTCAATGCCAGAGGGCGACCTTGCCGAGGCTGCACCGTTCATTCGGGCATTCTTCAATGCCGAAGTGGATACGCGTCTGGGCATGCTCCTGCTAGATATCTGGGAAACCGCCGATTCCGCCGGTGATTATACCGATCCCCGGCGCGCCGCCGCCCTCTTCGATCAATTCGGTCGTTGCGCGACCGCCGCCGCCATCATCGGCGACACCGGCTTCTTCGATCAAGTCACCTACCTCGCCAGCCACGGCGCAAACCGCATCCATCTGGAGCACCGGACAAAGAACCTTCAAGCCATCGGTGCGCATGGCATGTCTCAACTCCTGCAAGGCAAGGCCAGGTTGCATGAAGCGCCTCCCGCAAGCGTGGTGGCCCGCATGATCGATCACGCGGCCGGGAACCCAACCGGGACCACGGATGCGGCCACGGTCGTGGATTTGTGCGGAAGACAGGCGGTCGCGCTGCCGCTGGCCAAGGGAAAAAGAGGACCGGTGAAAAAGTAGGAAAAAATTCTCGAAACCCTATTTTCCCATAACTGCGAAAATGGGAAAATTGGGTGGCGTATGGAACGCCACAACGCACCAGCGCAAACGCTGGAAACATTGGAACTTGAAACGCCGCGCGAAATCGCGCGCGCCCTGAAATGCACCCCGCAGCATGTGAACGCGCTTCACCGGCGCGGAATCATTCCTGCCGTGGTGGCCATCGGCCGCTTGGTCCGCTTTGACCGCCGCGAGGTGATCGAGGCGCTCGCCGCTCATTCTAGCCGGGAGGCCGCCGCCGTGGGGGCAGGACGATGAACGCCACCGAAGCCGCCGCCGTCATCATCGCCAGCGCAATCGTCGTGGCTGCCGCCGTGGCCAGTGCGATCCGCCTCGCGATCCGCAAAGCCAGAACCGAGGCCGCCATCGCGCGGGATGGCCGATGAAGTGGACCTGCGCGATCCGCCAATCAGTTCGTCGCGATCGATCCCGCATCCCCGCGCCCCGCGTCGCCGTCACCCTCATGCACATGACCAGTGGCGGAGTTATCATTTTGAACGGTGAACATGGCCGCCGTGTGCTCGAGGCCATCGCCGACAGGTGGAACGCCCAGGGTTTCGATCCGCCCGGCACCATCACCCGCTGCGCTGGCGATCATCTATCTGAAACAGCCCGCCGGAAA
>JALRFY010000148.1 GCA_023253625.1 Akkermansiaceae bacterium
CCAACTTGTCGTGCTGCCACACGGCGGGTGGCAGGCGACGGGCGAAAAAGTCGCCGTCGGGTTCGTCGGTTTGTTGCTCGATGTTCGCGCCGCCGAGCGCGTCGAATTCGATTTCCTTCGACGATACAGGGTTTCCCGGGATCGAATCTCCACGTTTCGAGGCCGCCGATGATGATTGATTTGTCCGGCAGATCAACCATCGCGCCGGGGCCGAAGGTGGTGATCAACTGATTGGCGCGGATTTGTTGGCGGCTCATTGGTTGGTGCCGGTGCTGGATTTGACGGGGAGGATGTCCACGGCGGATTCCACATCACGCATGGAGCGGTTGGCGCGGAAGCTTCGATAGACTGCGGGTTTGGTCAGGAGATCGGAGTCGAGGAAATCCCGGATCAACGCGTCTCCCTGGCGCGGGCCTTCGTATTTCTGATAGGTCAGCGCGCCACCCTCGCTCGCGCATGCGGCGGCGATCTTCGCCCATTTCGCCAGCAGGTTTTGCACGAGGCCCTCGACATGGGCCGCGAGCGCGTCGCCCTCGGCCGTCATCGCTTTTTCGACATCGTGAATCTTCGCCCTGCGGCTGAAAACCTGCACCAGTTTCTGCAAGGCGGGCAGGTGGCTTTGGATATTGCCTGCCTTGGTCGGTGCTTCCAATTCCGCAAGAAAATGCCGGCACAGGCCGACCATGGCACCTGCCAGCGCACGATCCAAGGCGCGCGGCGAAAACGGCGTGACACTTGTCGCCTCGACCGAGCGGTAAAACGTGCGGTGATAGATGCCGAAACGCTCGTAGTGCGAGCGGTCGCGAGGTTTGTGCACGTTGAGCAAGGTCACCACCAGTCCCGGCTTGTTCTTGTCGCGGCCCACACGGCTGGTCGCCTGGATGTATTCGGAAGAGGTTTTCGGCTGGCCGAGCACGACCATCAGACCGAGCCGGACGATGTCGAGACCCACCGAGATCATATTGGTGGCCAGCGCCACGTCCACCCGCCCATCCAGTGAAAAATCCGATGCAAGGCGGCGTTTCGCACTCGCCACTTCATCGGTGCTCACCCGCGACGTCAGCTCCACCGGATTGCGGTTGATGAAACGCCCGCGGAACAACTCATCGTCCGGCTCGCGTCTGCGGCGCCGCCAGCGTGACTGCGCCTGCACATAGATTTCGTCCTCCACAATCCGCCGGCTGCCGCCCAGTTCGCGCAGGCTGTTGAAGTAGCCGAGCAGGGTCATGTAGGGATCGCAGGGATTGTCGGAAACGCTGCCGCCGTGGTCATGGTGCAACTTGCCGGCTCCGGCGAGCAAGGCCAGAGAAGTGCGCAGCAGCACCACCTTCATGCTGCGCCCTTGGGCCGCGACCCCCAGATAAAGACGGCCTGGGTTTTCCAGTGTGGTGGGAATGGTGCGGGCGAAAAACGAATCATTGCGGTCCGGTCCCGGTGCCGGGAAAATCGAAGTTTGCTCCCTGCCGAACAGCGCGCGGATCTGGTGGTTGGCGCGCCGCACGGTGGCGGTGGATGCCACGATCTTGGGCACCCGCTCGCCGCCGCCGCCGAGGTCCCGTTTGCAAAGCTCCTCGATGGCCGTTTCATAGATTCCCGCCACGGTGCCGAGCGGACCGGAAATCAGGTGCAACTCGTCCTGGATGATCAGATCCGGCGGCAAGAGCTTGCCGTCCGGAATCGCGGTTCCTTTTCCGGTGTCGCAGGGACCGTAAAAGCCATGCCCGTCGTGCCGGTCCACATTGCCGAACAAGGCCCCGGTTTTCCCCATCCAAGGCAACGCGGCGAACTTGTCCACGGTGGCGATCAGGAAACAGGGCAGTCGCCGGTAGATCGGCTCGTCCACGCCGAGGATCGGCAGGGTGCGGTTGATCGCCGAGCTGAAGTCGCAGTGATCGTTGACGCAACACACGCGCAGGTCGCGGGGTTCCTTGGAGCCCGGGGGATCGAGCTGGAAGCTGTCTGGCAGGAAACGGGTGCCACACCACGGGCATTCCTCCAGCGGAATCGGAGCGGGATGGCGTCCCGGTTTGTTGAGATAGCGCTGGAGTTTCGCATAGGCAGTGTCATCCGCGCCCGGGCCGTCGTCGCTCGCCTTGCCCATGCGGTTTGGGGTGGCGGCCGATCCCACCCACAGGCCGATTTCAAACGGCCACTCGCCGAGGGCCTTGTTCGTGGCTCTCTCCAATTCCAGCGCGCACATCAACGCCGCGGCCCGGCCGAGCTGGTCGAGCGTGAGCAAGCGCAGCGTGTAGCGCATGATGATGGAAACCCCGGCCGAGCGGATTCCCGGGTTCTGGAGGCGGCGCAACACCACCGTGAACGCGGAGAGTCCCAGATAGGCCTCGGTTTTGCCACCGCCGGTGGGAAAGAACAACAGGTCCACGATCCGGCGGTCCGGATGCCGCGGATCGAACAGCCCGTTGAGATTCATCAAAATGAAAGCCAGCTGGAAGGCACGCCAACGCGGCGCGTCCACCTCGTCCGGCTTCTTCCCCTGCTGCACGCGAAGCGCTGCCGGGCGGCGCGCGCCATGGCACGGTTGGCAATCCGGAAGGCCTCCAGACATTGCGGATCCGCCAAAGATCGGATTCCCTCCTCGATCCGCCCGGCAGCCACCCTGGCGGCCATGATCAAGTCCCCCGCCGTCGCCTGCTGGGCCGGGCTCAAGCCGGCGGCGGGATTCATCGCCTGACCATCGATCCATGCCTGATAGGAAGTCACCAGCGCACTGAGGCATTTTTGCGCATCCGCAAGATCGTCAAGCTCGCCCAGCCGCTCCATGCCAAGCTCCACCTCGCCGATCGTCTCCTTGCCGGCGTGGTCCACCCGCGGCACTTCGGAGATGGGAATCCAGGTGCTGCGCACCGCCTTGCAGACACCATCGTGTTCCTCCGCCAGCGTCGCCACACCGTGGCCCACCGCATATTCCAGCACATCGCGGTAGTGCAGGTCCGCGATCCGCTCGTCCGGGTCGCCGTCCTCGGGAAAGGCCGCACCACGCAGGTCCGACCGACCGAGAAATCCCTCCCCGCAGGACAGTTCCAGTTCCACTTGAAACGCGATGTCCCGGTAGGTCATGCGCACGGCGCTGCACGGGCGGTCATTGACGACAAACGCGGAAACCGTCCGGCTCCCCGCAGCCAGGCTGGAGCCGGTGAAATCCGGCAGCGGTCGCCAGGAAACGACCACTTTGAGTCCCCGGCTGTTCGGCACCGGCAGTTCCAGCAATCCGCTTTCGCCATCCAGCGGCACCCGCAGCGATTCCTCCCGCGGCTCACGCCGGTAGCCCTTTCTCGGCCGCTTGTCCTTCGCACGGTAGGTGGCGGGGTCATCCGAAACCATCCCTACCGCCTCGGCCGCAGGCAGTTCCTCGCTCCTGGCCATCTCCTCCTCGTGGGCCTGGTCCACTTCCTCCGGTTTGAATTCCTCATCCGCACCCTCGGTTTCACCGACGTAATCGCCCCAGCGCAGGGTGGCGGTCAGCGCCTTCGTCTGCGGACCCACCAGGGCGCTCAGGCCCATCGAGGATGGCAGATAGCTCA
>JALRFY010000208.1 GCA_023253625.1 Akkermansiaceae bacterium
AGGCCATGGCGGGCCGCGACTACGCCGAGCATCTCACCCAGATGCTTTTCGACATTCGGAAAAATTTCAGTGAGGAATCGCATCCGTTGATGGAGAAGCGCAATGGCGGTCGTGAACTCTGCCTGGTGATTTCCACTGACAAGGGCCTCTGCGGCCCGCTCAACACCAACCTCGCCCGCAAGCTGCGCGCGCACATCTCGCCCGACGCCGACTACGTCACCGTCGGCCGCAAGCTGCGGATCATGTTGGAAAAGCTCGGCCGTAACGTGATTGCGGATTTCACCGTGCGCGATCCCGTCCCGTTCGCCCAGTGCCGTCCCATCGCGCGCTTCCTCTCCAGGCAGTTCCTGGAGGGCAACTACGACAAGGTTTCCATCGCCTTCACCTCGTTCGTCAACACCCTGCGCCAGGAGCCCGAGGTGGTCACCCTGTTGCCGATCCAAGGCCACCGCGCTGGCGAGGAGCAGGCATTCGAAGGCATCGGCAGCGGTTTTTCCGTGGAGGCTCACAGCAGGGATGCCGTGCGCGATTACATCTTCGAGCCGGGTCCCGCCGAGGTGCTCTCCTCCATCCTGCCCTTGTATCTCAATTACGAAGTCTTCCAGGCCCACCTCGAATCCCGCGCCTCGGAGCACTCCGCGCGGATGGTCGCCATGAAGTCCGCCACCGATAACGCCAAGAAATTCATCAAGGAACTCACGCTTGAATACAACAAGCTCCGCCAGGGCGCCATCACCGCCGAGCTGCTTGAAATCACCACCGCGATGAAGGCGATGGAATAGCAAGTGAGTTTGCCAGTGTTCAGTTTTCAGTTTTCAGAGAAGACCGGAAACAGGCTGCTGGCAGAAATCACATCTTTTTCCTGAAAACTGAAAACTTCCAACCAGCAAACTTTCCCCACCATGAGCAACCAAGGAACCATCGTCCAGATCATCGGCGCCGTTGTGGACGCCGACTTCTCGCAGTCCACCAAGCTGCCGGAAATCTTCAACGCGCTCGAATTGCGATATCTTCTCAACGGCGAGGAAACCAAACTGGTGCTTGAAGTGCAGCAGCACCTCGGCGACGGCTGGGTGCGCGCGGTGGCCATGTCCACCACCGACGGACTCAAGCGCGGCATGAAGCTCGTCGATACCGGCAAGCCGATCGCCGTGCCCGTGGGTGAGCAAGTGCTCGGCCGCATTTTCAACGTCACCGGCGACTTGGTGGACGAGAACAAGCCGATTCCGAATCCTGATCTCCGCGCGCCGATCCACCGCCCCGCGCCGGAACTCACCGACCAGTCCGCTGCCGCGGAAGTGCTCGCCACCGGCATCAAGGTGATCGACCTCGTCTGCCCGCTCCTCAAGGGTGGAAAAGGCGGCATGTTCGGCGGTGCAGGCGTCGGCAAGACCGTCGTCATCATGGAGCTCATCAACAACATCGCCAAGGCGCACGGCGGCTACTCCGTGTTCGCCGGCGTGGGTGAGCGAACCCGCGAGGGCAATGACCTCTATTGGGAAATGATCGAGTCCGGCGTCATCGCCACGGAAAAAGACGAGCACGGCCATCCCAAGCGCGATCCAAACGGCAACCCGGTGCTCGCCGACGGCTCGAAGGTCGCCCTCTGCTACGGCCAGATGAACGAGCCGCCGGGCGCGCGTCTCCGCGTGGCGCTCTCCGCACTGACCATGGCTGAGCACTTCCGCGACGAGGCGAACCAGGACGTTCTCCTGTTCGTGGACAATATCTTCCGATTCTCGCAAGCCGGTTCCGAAGTGTCCGCGCTGCTTGGCCGCACGCCCTCGGCGGTGGGTTACCAGCCCACGCTCTCCGAGGAGATGGCCGGCTTGCAGGAGCGCATCACCTCCACCAACAAGGGCTCGATCACCTCGCTGCAGGCGGTTTACGTGCCGGCGGACGACCTCACCGACCCCGCACCCGCCAATACCTTCGCCCACCTCGACGCCACCGTGGTGCTCGAGCGCTCGCTCGCGGAGCAGGCGCTTTTCCCCGCCGTGGACCCGCTCGCCTCCACCTCCAAGGCGCTTTCGCCCGATGTCGTCGGCGATGAGCATTATCGTGTGGCCCGTGGCGTGCAGCAGACGCTCCAGCGCTACAAGGACCTGCAGGACATTATTGCCATTCTCGGTATGGACGAGCTTTCCGATGAAGACAAGCTGACCGTCTTCCGCGCCCGCAAGATCCAGCGTTTCCTCACCCAGCCGTTCCACGTGGCCGAGGTCTTCACGAACGTCCCCGGCGTGCTTTGCTCGATCGAGGACACCGTCAAGGGCTTCGCCGAAATCCTCGACGGCAAGTGGGATGATGTGCCCGAAGGCAACTTCTACATGAAAGGTGGCATCGACACCGTCTCGCGCGACTGATTTT
>JALRFY010000093.1 GCA_023253625.1 Akkermansiaceae bacterium
ACCCAGGTGAGCGCGAACGGCAGCCTGTCGGTGGCCTACGGCGGGCCGGAGTACATCGGATCGATCGGCATCCTGCCTGGGGCGACGGGAACCTTCAACGTGGTCTTCGAGACCTCGCAGGACAACGTCTCGTGGACGACCCTGTACAACCCCGGCTCGACGGCTTGGGTGGACGGTGAGTGGATCTGGTACGACATCGATCCCGGAACGTCTGCTCCGTACTACCGGATGCGCGAGGCGGGTGGTGCGACGCTGAGCGTGCGGGAGTTGTACTTCGGGAACAACTCCACCGAGATCACGATGGCCCGTCTGAACCGGGACGACTACACGAATCTGCCCAACAAGAACTTCACGGCCAACCAGCCGTTCCAGTTCTGGGTGAACCGCACGATTCCCCAGGCCAAGCTGAACCTGTGGCCGGTGCCGTCGGACCCCTTCGTGCAGATGACGGTGTGGTACTCCCGGCAGGTGATGGACGTGGGCTCCCTGTCGGGAGAACTGGCTCAAGCACAAAGGCAAACTCGCCACCCAGGTCGGCACCCAGATGCACGCCCAGGAAAACTACGCGCGCGTCAAGGAGATGCTCATCGACGGCGCGATCGGCGATCTCGAAAGCGTGATCGCCTGGGGCAATCGCAAAATCCGCCGCGATGGCTACCTGCCCGCTGCCGGCAAACCTCCCACCGGCCTGCACTGGGACCTCTGGCTCGGCCCCTCGCCCGCCCGCGACTACAACCCGGATTACTTCGTCGGCCGCCCCGGCTCGAACTGCCTGCAATGGAACATGTTCTGGGACTGGGGCTGCGGCCAGATCAGCGACATGGGCAGCCACATGATGGATTTTGTTTACAGCACCACTGACGCCACCCTGCCAACCCGCATCCGCGCCAGTGGCGAGAAATACAATCCCGAAGTCACGCCGGTGGACCTCGAATGCCACTTCGAGCACCCCGCCAACGACTGGCGCGGACCGATCCGCATCAGTTGGCAGCAGGGCGGACTGCTGCCGCGCACGCCGCGCGATTACATCGACCTCGACAAGATCGGCCACGGCGTGATGTTCAAGGGCAGCGAGGGTTTCATCATCGCCAACTACAGCCAGCGTCTGCTCATCCCTTCCGGCAAGGCGTCCGACCTCAGCTACTACACGCCTCGTAAAAAAGACGCGCAACTGCCGCCCATCGGCCAGTTTCACCAGAACTGGATCGACGCCTGCAAGGACCCTTCGAAAAGCACCTGCTGCGATTTCGAATACCATGGCAACCTCGCCGAGCAGATGCAGCTCGGCCTCGTCGCCTACCGCAGCGGCGAAACGCTGGAATACGACGGGAACAAAGGCCTGGTCACCAACCACGCCGGTTCCAACGCTTTGCTCAAGCGCACCTACCGCGACGGCTGGGTGCTCAATGGCTGATTTCCCCACCATGCTTTTCACTTCACCAGGCCACATTGGCCGCCGGTTCATCCAGCGCGCCATGCTGGCCATCGGTCTGCTGCTTGCCGCGCCGCTCGCTGCCGCCTCTCCGGCAATGCCCAACATCATCCTGATTCTCGCCGACGACCTCGGTTGGAGGGAACTCGGATGCTACGGGCAGGAGAAAATCCAAACCCCGCACATCGACCGCCTGGCCGCGGGCGGCATGCGTTTCAATCAATTCCATGCCGGGTCCGCCGTTTGCGCGCCATCGCGCTGCAACCTGCTCACCGGAATGCACGGTGGCCATGCCTGGATCCGCAACAACCATGAAGTCAAATCCGGCAGGAAGGATTGGTTTGGCGGGCAGATGCCCTTGCCCGAAGCCCTGCCGAACATCGCAAAAACCCTGAAGCAACACGGCTACGCCACCGGATGTTTTGGCAAATGGGGGCTCGGCGCGCAGGAAAGCACCGGAGATCCGCTCAAGCAGGGATTCGACGTCTTCTTCGGCTACAACTGCCAGCGCAATGCGCACGACCTATACCCGGAATATCTTGAGGATAATGACCGCATCCTGCGTCTGGAGGGAAACCGTCGTGGCCAGGGCCGCGGCCAATACGCGCCCGCCTTGATTGCCGGCCGCGCGCTTGACTTCATCCGCCAAAACAAGTCCCGGCCATTCTTCCTCTATTATCCCACCGTGCTTCCACACCTGCCCTTGCAGGTGCCGGAGGAGGAGCTCTCGCGCTACCGGGGCAAATGGCCCGAGACACCCTACAGCGCGGGCTCCTACCAGTCCCACGAGACCCCCAAGGCCTGCTATGCCGCGATGATCTCGATGATGGACCGCCATGTCGGCCGCATCATGGACCTGCTCGGGGAACTCGGCTTGGAAGAAAATACCGTGGTCCTTTTCACCTCGGACAACGGGACAACCCACCTCAAGGAACAGGTGGACTATCGATTCTTTGACAGTGTCGGCCCGCTGCGCGGACTGAAGGGACAGCTCTACGAGGGCGGCATCCGGGTGCCATTGGTCGCGCGCTGGCCCGGCAAGATCCCGCCCGGCACGGCCAGCGAACTGGTGGCAGCCCAATACGACCTGCCAGCGACGCTCGCTGAAATCGCCGGCATTCCAGCCGGTTTCCCGGGCGATGGCATCAGCATCCTGCCCACCTTGCTGGGCCGCGGGGAGCAACAGCAAAAACACGATTTCCTGTTCTGGGACTTCCCCGGCTATGGCGGGCAGATCGCCGTCCGCATGGGCCATTGGAAGGGGATCAAGCGCAATCTCCGCAACAACCCCGGGGCCGCCATGGAACTCTACGACCTCAGCAAGGATGCCGGCGAAACCATCGACTTGGCCGCCAAGCAGCCGGAGATCGTCCGGGAAATCGAAGAAATTATCGCGAGGGAGCGTGTGATGCCCGAGGTGCCGGCATTTCGTTTCGGGAAATATCATGAATCCGCCGCGCATCCATGACGGGCATGGCAAAAGCAAACCTCGCCCATATGCATCGCGATTTCCAATACGCATGAATTTCTATTTTGTTTTTCGGTTTGTGATCTGCGTCCATTGGCATTTATTCGCACTCGAAACAGATTCACCAACAATATGACCAAGCTGATATTCCCAATCCTCGCGGCATGGTCCGCCACGCTTCTCATCGCATCCGCCGCCATGGACGGCTGGACCTCCGATTGGCAGGCGGCCAGGGAGCGCTCGAAGAACGAGGGCAAGCCGATCTTTATCTATCTCACCGGCTCCGATTGGTGCGGCTGGTGCAAGAAACTGGAAAAGGAAGTGATATCCACAAAGGAATTCATGGATTTCGCATCGCGCCACTTCGTGCTGATGGAAGCCGATTTCCCGCGCAAAAAGGAACAGACGCCCGAGTTGAAAAAGCAGAACGCCGAACTCGGAAAGAAATACCTCGCCGGCGGCTACCCCACCATCTGGGTGCTCGATTCCGAAGGCAACAAGCTCTCCGGAGACCTCGGCGAACTCGAAGGCGGCGTCGATGGCTACATCGTGAAGCTCAAGGAATATGTGATGACCGGCGAGAGTTCCACCCGCGCCTTCATTGACGACACCGCGCCCGGTTTCCGCGATCTCACGGCGGCGGATTTCGTCAAGGTCAACAGCGCCGACGACACCTGGTCCTGGAAAGACGGCGTGCTGCACTGCACCGGCCAACCGCTTTCCGTGATCCGCACCGCAAAGGAATACCGCAACTTCGAGCTCGTCGTCGAATGGATGCATGAAAAGCCCGCAGGCAACTCCGGCGTCTTCGTCTGGACCACGCCGGCATCCGTGGAAAAACTCGCCGCCGAAGGCAAACCCGGCCTGCCCGCTGGCATCGAAGTGCAGATCCTCGATCCCGCGTTCGCAGATCAAATGAAAGCTGCGGGCAATGCCACCGACTGGTTCACCTGTCACGGCGATGTGTTTCCCGTGCGGGTGAAAATGAACCCCTTCCCGCCGCTTTCGCCGAATGGCAGCCGCAGCTTCCCCCGCAAGAACCTCGTGAAGAACCACGGCGAGTGGAATCATTACTGCATCCGCGCCATCAACGGCGAAGTGCGCCTGTGGGTGAACGGCGAGGAGGTTTCCGGCGGCAATGGTTGTGATCCCGCCACCGGCTACCTCTGCCTCGAAAGCGAAGGCTCGCCGATCCAGTTCCGCAAGCTGCGCATCCGCGAGCTGCCGTGATGCGAAGCCGCCCGCGCCGCGCGGATATGCTGGCCTGCCGCCCCGGACCGCATTAACCTGCCCGGGTGATCGTCCGGCGAAAAATCCGCTACCCCGTCTCGCAGGCGCTGCGCCAATACCTCTATCACTTCGACCGCCTGCGCGACATCCCGAAGATCTATGACGAGCTGACGCGTTTCACCGGAGCCATTCCCTACGAGGACCCGGGCGGGCGCGAAACGTTGTGGCTCACCGTGATGTATCCGCCCGAGGTCTTCGCGGAAATCCGCCCGCGCCTCACCGCCATCTATACCGAGTTGAAGCTCGGCCGCGAGGCCGATCCGCGCCAACACGAGCACCTGCTGGTGGACCGCATCGACTTCGGTGACTTCGGAAACTCGCGTCCGTTCCGTATCCGCATCACCAATCTGTTTAATGACAACTCGGACTATTTCTATGTGAAGCACGCCGATGCCTCGCGCATCTATGGCCTGGAACTCGAGCACATCCTCTCGCCCAATCGCATCAACTACCTCGTCAATGGCAACACGCTCATCGAGGAACACATCGCCGGCGTTCCGGGTGATGTGTTTTTGAGCGAATACCTCACCCAGCCCGGCCTCAACAAGGTGCGCATCGCCAAGGAGTTCACCAAGTTCAGCGAGCGCACCTTCATCCGCCTGTTGGGAGACATGCGCAGCGTGAACTACGTCGTGGACATCACTCCCGACTTCGAGGAGGTGCAATACCGCGTCCGCGCCATCGACTTCGACCAGCAGTCATACGAGGGCAATGGCAACACCTACCTTGCCTTCCGCTTCCGCTCGAACCGCGCCGTCACCAAGCTCGCCTTTGAGGTGCTCAACCGCAAGAGCATCGACCAATACGTGGCCGAAGAGCACTCGCAAATGTCCCGCCGCGCCAAGGTGGAAAGCTCGCGCCTGCGTGCCTTGCTCGGCGTGATGCGCCGCGAGGAACTCGCCCCGCGCGAGCACGTCGCCACCCTTGCCCGCGAGCTCGACCGCCTCCACGGCAGCCACGATTACCAGGACTGCAAGACCATGGGCGAACTCACCACCATGCACATCTCCCGCTCGCTCGACATCGACCCGGGAGACTCGATCATCGAGAATCCGTTCTGATGGAATGGGATGGAGCGCGGACTTCAGTCCGCCTGTTCGTCTGGAGATGTCTCGGGCGGGCTGAAGTCCGCGCTCCATGAGACACCGGCGGAGGAAAATGGCCAGTCTTCCGGTTTTGCGCACAGCCCCGCTTTCACCGGGTTGTTGCGGATGTAGGCGATGGCGTCGTGCAGGTGGTTTTCATCGCGGATGAAACGGTCGTAGTAGTCGGCTTCCCAAACCTTTCCGCTGCGTCGGAGATGTCGGTTGATCTCGATGGCGGAAGCGCCTTTCCATTTTTGTACCACGGGTGTGAGCGATACCCCCTCGAACAACCGGGCCATCACATGCACATGGTTCGGCATGACGACCCATGCAATGAGTTTGTAGGAGACCGTATGACTTTCCACCAGTTTGTTCTGCACCATGGATGCACACGCAGGTTCGGCGAGAATGGCATCTCCATTACCCGCGTCTTCATACTGCGCGATCAGGCGATGAAGTTGTTTCTGGCGTTGTTTGCCATCTGCAATGGATGCCAGTTCCCGTTTCCATGATTGGATGACTTTGCCCGGCACGGAATCCGCCAGGCGGAAGGTGATCGCCTGGACGGATTTCGCAAAGTCCCAGTGGGGCAGGTAACCACGAGAATGGATGCCCCGGTTCATTCTTGATGATGATGGAGCGCGGACTTCAGTCCGCTTGTTCCTCCGGCGATGCTTCGGGCGGACTGAAGTCCGCGCTCCGTTC
>JALRFY010000136.1 GCA_023253625.1 Akkermansiaceae bacterium
GGCTTGCCGATGACAGCGCGCATCGAGAGCGCCGCGCCGCCGCGGGCGTCGCCATCGAGCTTGGTGAGCACGATGCCGGTGATGCCCACGGCATCATCGAAGTGTCTGGCCACCGAGACCGCCTGCTGGCCGGTGGCGGCATCGGCGACGAGCAGCGTTTCCTTCGGCTGGAGGAGGGCGTGCAGACGTTTGAGTTCCTCGATGAGGCGCCCGTCGATTTCCTGGCGGCCGGCGGTGTCGAAAATGAGGACGGTGCCGCGTTGCTGCTCGGACCATGCGAGGGCCTCCTTCGCCACTTTCACCACGTCGGTTTCACCGGCGGCGGGGGTGTAGCACGGGACATCGACTTGTTTCGCCAGGGTGGCGAGCTGGTCGATGGCGGCGGGGCGGTAGAGGTCGCAGGCGATGAGCAATGGCCGGCGGCCCTCGCGTTTCAGGCGGCTGGCGAGCTTGGCGCAGGTGGTCGTCTTGCCGGCGCCGTTGAGCCCGCAGACGAGGATGCGGGCGGGCGGGTTGAGATCAAGCGGCACCTGGTCGCCACCGAGCAGCGCGGCGAGTTCGTCGTGGAAGATCTTGACGATCTGTTCGCCGGGTTTGATCGACTTCATCACGTCTTCGCCCACCGCCTTGTCCTTCACCCTGGCGATGAAGTCCTTGGCGACGCCGAACTCGACATCGGCCTCGAGCAGGGCGATGCGGATCTCGCGCAGCGCGTCGGCGATGTTTTTCTCTGAGATCCTGCCCACTCCGCGGAGGTTGCGGAAGGTTTTGTCGAGGCTGTCGGTGAGTGAGGAGAACATGGGGTAAATGCGGCAATACGCAAATGCCGGCGTGTTTTATTCGCTGTCGGGGAGGTAGGCGGATTCGCGGTCGATTTGGAAGGACCAGCGGAGTGGTTTTTCCGGCGGGTTGCCATCGAAGTCCTTCCAGCTCACGGTGATCTGGGTGGTGAGGTGGCGCAGGCGGCGGTTGACGGTCCAGGAGAATTTGCCGTTTTCGGGCGAGTAGCTGGCGGGCACCTGGCCGAAGCTGGAAACTTTCATCACGAGGGTGGCGGGGTCGAGGTTGGCGACGCCGGAGAGGTCGGCGGCGATTTCCGGCAGGCGTGAATTGACGATCATGCCCGCATCCGGTGTCACTGGCTGGGATGTGTTCTGGATGAGCCCGGAGATCGCGCCCGCCGGCTGGGCGAGAGGATTGTGCGGATCCGTGAAGGTGGTGGCGAACTCGAAGATCTTGTCATAATTCCCGAGTATCATGTATCTTGGAATGCGGTTGTCGGGTGTGGCGCGTGTGACCTTTCCCGGCATCACGGTGAACATGTGGGTGTAGCCGAGTGCGGAGCCGAGTGAGAGCATTTCCGGGCTGTGGAAGCCGCCGGGAAAGGCATAGGTGGCCACCGGCACCTTGAAGCGGGATTCGAGGAATTGTTTCGATCCTCCCATTTCGTGGCGCAGGAAAGCATCGTACCGCTCCGCGCCGCGGCCCATCCGTTCCTTGACGGTGGCGGGGTAGGGGTGGCTCACCGAATGGCTGCCGATGGTCGCGCCTGCCGCCATCATCTCGCGGACCATCGCGCTGGTGAGAGCCTTGTTGCCGCCATCGACATAGTTTTTGTAGAGATAGAGGGTGAATGGCAGGCCCATCTCCTTGAGGATCGGGAAGGCATCGGTGTAAACCGATTTCCAGCCGTCATCGAGTGTGATGAGCGCGGCCTTGGGCGGGATGTCCTTTTCGCCTTTTTTCCATGCGATGAAGTCGCCGAGCGAGATCACCGTGATGCCGAGCTGCTCGAGCATTTCGAGCTGGCGGCGGAACTTGGCGGTGTGGATGCGCATGGCGGTTTCCGGCTCGGTCCCGGAGAAATCGTGATAGCCGAGCACGGCCACGCGCGCGCCATTTGCCGGCGATTCCGGCGTGTCCACGGCAGTCTCCTCCGCGGCGAGCCCGAGGCAGGCGAGAAGAGGCATGAGAAGGACCGCGGATTTCATGGCTGGCGGGAAACTAGCCGCATCGCCGGGATTTGAAAGGAAGAACCTCGTGGCTGATGGCGCGCGGGTTTTTCATCGCCGCGGTGGCGGTTCCACGTTAGCAAATGGCGGTGGCGCGGTCACAGCCGCCATTTCTGCGCATGAAACTTCCGCTCATCGCCATTGCCGTGGGGCTTGCCGCCGGGTTGCTCGGCGCGCTTTGCGGCGTGGGTGGCGGCATCGTGATGGTGCCCGCCTTCGTGGCGCTGCTCGGCATGGATCACAAAAACGCCGTCGCCACCTCGATGGCCGTCATCATCGTCACTGCCATCGCCGCCACACTCAACAACTCGCGCGCCAACAACCTGATCGACTGGAAGATCGTGCTGGTTGTCGGGGCCGCCTCGGCGGTGGCCGCATGGTTCGGCAGCGACCTGATGCGCAGTTTGGGAAGCCAGACGCTGACCCGCATTTTCGGTGTCCTGCTGGTCGTCTTCGGGCTGCGGATGCTCTGGAAGGCGGGGCTTTGATGACGCATCCCGTTCTTTTCTCCCGGGCTCGTGCTCCGGCCGGTCTTTCGATTCAGGTGCTTTGGGCGCGGATTCCAAAGAAGAAACCACGACAGTCACGAAAAACACGAAAAAATGAAGGGTTTTCCTGATCACATGCCTGCCCCCAACGGGTGCGGATACGAAAACCCACAAACCCTCTACCTTTCGTGAAACTTCGTGTGTTTCGTGGTTCTGATTTCGGTTTTCGGGTCGGGCCTAAATGGAAAAATGAACCGCAGATGAACGCAGATAAACGTTAATTCTCAGAGGCTTGCGGCAAATCCACGACTCATCCAAAAGGTGAGTGTCGCATCGATCCAACTCATTGATAATCTGCGTCCATTAACGTCCATCTGCGGTTCCATTTCTTTTTCTGGATCGGGTGGTTCCTACCGTTGCCCGGGTGTGGCAGGAGACTGGCCTGCCGCTAGGCGAGAATGCCCTTCACCACGTGCGCGGGTTCCACTCCGGTGGGCTTGTGGTTGAGGCCCTGGAAGCGGAAGGTGAAGCGGTTGTGTTCCATGCCAAGGCAGTGGAGGATGGTGGCGTTGAGGTCACGAATGTGGACGGGGTTTTCGATGATGTTGTAGGAGTAATCGTCGGTGATGCCATAACTCGTGCCGCCTTTCACACCGCCGCCGGCGACCCATGTGCTGAAGCAGCGGCCGTGGTGGTCGCGGCCGGTGCCGAGCTTGCCCTGGCTGTATACCGTGCGTCCGAACTCGCCGCCCCAGATCACGAGCGTGTCCTCGAGCAACCCGCGTTGTTTCAGGTCGGTGATGAGCGCGGCAGACGGCTGGTCGGTATCGCGGCACTGGTTGGCGAGGTGGTTCTGGAGGTCGTTGTGCTGGTCCCAGCCGCGGTGGAAGAGCTGGGTGAAGCGCACGCCGCGCTCGGCCATGCGGCGGGCGAGCAGGCAGTTGTAAGCGTAGGTGCCGGGAATGCGCGAGTCGGGGCCGTAGAGATCGAAGACCCAGCCGGGTTCGTCTGAGAGATCGGCGAGTTCCGGTGCGGAGGCCTGCATGCGGAAGGCCATTTCGTATTGGGAAATGCGGGTGGCGATTTCCGGGTCGCCGAGTTCGGCGTGGCGGAGTTCGTTGAGCTTTCCAAGATCATCGAGCATCGCGCGGCGGTCGGCGCGGGTCATGCCCTGCGGGTCGTTGAGATAAAGCACGGGGTCCTTGCTGCTGCGGAACTGGACGCCTTGGTGGTTGGACGGCAGGAACCCGCTGCCCCACAGGCGCGAGAAGATCGGCTGGCCGGGATTCTTGCCGGTGCCTTGGGAAACGAGAACGATGTAGGACGGCAGGTTTTCGTTCATGCTGCCGAGGCCGTAGGAAACCCATGAGCCCATGCTGGGCGAGCCGGGGAACTGCGAGCCGGTGTTGATGAAGGTGATGCCGGGGTCGTGGTTGATCGCCTCGGTGTGCATCGAGCGGATCACCGCGATTTCATCGGCCACGCCTGCGGTGTAGGGCAGCAGGTCGCTGACCCACTGGCCGCTCTGGCCGCGCTGCTTGAAATCGGCGAGGCTTTTGCAAACGGGGAAACTGCTCTGGCCCGAGGTCATGCCGGTGAGGCGCTGGCCTTGGCGGATGGAAGCGGGGAGATCCTCGCCGTGGACCTTTTCGAGATGCGGTTTGTGGTCGAAGAGATCGATGTGCGATGGCCCGCCGGATTGGAACAGATAGATGACGCGTTTCGCCTTGGGCGCGAAGTGCGAGGTCTTCAGGGGCGGCATGGGACGTGCATCCGCGGCGAGCAGCGAACGCGCGGCGATGGCCCCGAGCCCGAGACCGGTGAGGCCGAGGAAACTGCGGCGGCTGATGGCGTTGAGGTGGGTGTCGATGGGGTTCACGATGGGGATGGGACAAGGTTCGGCAGGGCTGGCCGATCAGTGAAAAGGATTCACGACCGCCACATTCGCGGTTTTGAAATCGGCGACGTTGCGGGTGGCGATGGTGAGATGGTGCTGGATGGCGGTGGCGGCGATCATGCTGTCTTTCAGGGGCATGGTTTTCCCTTTTTTGCGCAGCTTGGCCAGCAAGGTGGCCCATTGCCTGGCGATGGCGGCGTCCCACGGCAGGCACGACAGGCGGGTGATGCCCTGTTCGAACCAGTTTTCCAGGGCGCTTCGGCGTTTGCCGGGCGGGAGCAGCAGGATGCCAAGGCGGATCTCGCCAAGAATCACCGCGTCGATGGTCAGGTTCGCTTCGTTCTGGCGCAACCATCCGACCACTTCCGGTGAGGGGGCAGGACGCGTCGCTTCCGACAGGACATTCACATCGACCAGGTATTTCATCGGATCTCGGGGTGGACGGAGTCGGTGGATTCCAGCGCGGGTCCAAGCTCGGGCAGCCCGCCGCCGGGGCAGGAGCGCAGCCAATCCACCAAGCCTTCGTTCGGAGCCGGTGCCAGGCGGCGCAGGCGGTATTCGCCTTCATCGAGGCGCTCCACTTCGAAAACCTGCCCCGGGCGCAGGTGGTCTCGTTCCCGGAAATCCGCGGGAAGAACCAACTGGCCCTTGGATGAGAGAGTGGCTTTCATAGCGGGTAAGATGATGGCTTACCAAGGTTTGTCAATGAGTAGAGGCCGGTGAGGCCGGGTAAGCTGCGGGGGGAAAGCGAATTTAGATATGGGTCGAGGGCGTTCATGGGAATCTCCTGGATGGAAGATGCGGGGACAGATCGTCCCCGCGATGGACCGGGACTGCCAGTCCCAGCCACTGGGCATCATGGCCGGTTGATGAATTCGTCGAGATTGATGAGGGTGGAGCCGAGCGCGGCGTAGGCGTCGGCTTCCAGTTCATGGCGCGCGAGGTTGCGTTCGAGTGCGTTTGTCAGGATGGCGAGTTCTTCGGGTTTCGGTTTGCGGCCGGTGGCGAGGCGGAAGCCGTGTGCGATGCGGGAGGCGGCGGTGTTTCCGCCTTCGGTGATCATGCGTTGGCCGAGGGCGCGGCCGGCTTCGACGAATTGCGGTTCGTTGAGCAAGACGAGGGCTTGGAGCGGGGTGTTGGTGTTGTTGCGGATGATGGCGCAGGTTTCGCGGGTGGGGGCGTCGAAAATGCTCATCACCGGCGGCGGCGAGGTGCGTTTCCAGAAGGTGTAGAGGCTGCGGCGGTAAACCGAAGCGCCTTGTCCGACGAGGAACACCTGGGAGGTGAAGGGGTATTCATGGCCGAAGTGGCTGATTTCGCTCCAAAGGTCGTCCTGCGGCGGATGCACGCCCGGGCCGCCGACGGCGGGGTTGAGCAATCCGCCAATGGCGAGTGCCTGGTCGCGGAGGATTTCCGCGTCCAGGCGGGTGCGCGGCGAGCGGGCGAGCAGCAGGTTGCGTGGGTCCTTTTCGAGTTGTTCCGGCGTGGTGACGGACGAACGGCGGTAGGTTTCCGAATCGAGGATGGTGCGGATGAGGTGGCGGAGGTCCCAGCCGTGCTCGACGAAATCGACAGCGAGCCAATCGAGCAGCTCGGGGTGGGATGGCCAGGAGCCTTGGTTGCCGAAGTCGCCGGCGGTTTCGACGATGCCGCGTCCGAAGATCATCTGCCAGACGCGGTTGACGATGACGCGCGAGGTGAGCGGGTGTTCGGGATGGACGATCCACTTCGCGAGGTCGAGGCGGGTGGCGTTATCGTCCGCACCGAGCGGCGGCAGCACGGCGGGCGTGCCGGGGGTGACCTCCTCGCCGGGTTGGTCGTATGCGCCGCGCTCGAGGATGTGGGTTTTGCGAAGCTCCGGCTTGTGGTCCATCACCATCACGGAGGTCTTGCCGCGTTGGATATCGTGTTTGAGGACCTTGATTTCCATATCGATGGTCTTGATCGCGATTTGCATGCGCGGGGCCATCGGGTCATCGGATTTCATGAACGCCTCGTTGATCGCGTTCCAGTGGTCGGGGGAGCGTTGCTCCGCCGGGGTGTCCAGCGCCTCGGCGAGCGGGCCGGGTTCGGGGGATTGTTTGTTCTCCCATGCGGCGCGCGCGGCGACGACTGGCGCGAGCGGGTGGCGCCGGTGGTGTTCGAGTTCCGCGAGACGCGCATTGAGGCCGGCGATGCCGCCATCGCCGAGCGGCGAGCGGTATTCCATGACCGGCTTGGTGCTTCTGTTGGTGCCACCTTTTCCGGGTTCGGACGAGGTGTTGAAGAAGGCATACATCTGGAAGTATTCCTTTTGGGAAATCGGGTCGTATTTGTGGTCGTGGCACTGGGCGCACTTCATCGTGAGTCCAAGGATGGAAGTGGAGACGGCGTCCACCTTGTCCACGGTGTAGTTGACGCGGTATTCCTCGTCGATGGTGCCACCTTCGTGGGTGTTCATGCTGTTGCGCAGGAAACCGGTGGCGGCGATCTGGTCGGGCGTGGCACCGGGGATCAGGTCGCCGGCGATTTGTTCGAGCACGAACTGGTCGTATGGCCGGTTTTTCTGGAATGCGTCGATCACCCAATCGCGCCAGGCCCACACGTCGCGGTGGTCGTCGATGGAGTAGCCGTGGGTGTCCGAGTAGCGTGCGCCGTCGAGCCACGGGAGAGCCATGCGTTCGGCGAAATGGATGGATGTCATCAGGCGCTCGGCGAGTGCTTGCCAGCGGCCGGGCGAGGGATCGGCGAGTGTGGCGTCGATTTCCGCAGGGGAGGGCGGCAGGCCAGTCAGGTCGAGGTGCAGGCGGCGGACGAGCGTTTCGTCGTTGGCGGCGGGGTTGGCTCCGATGTTTTCGGCGGCGAGCCGTTGGTTGATGAAATGATCGACCGGGTTGGTGCCTGCGGGGATTTCCGCCTTGCGCGGAGGCACGAAGGCCCAATGGGGCTCGTATGGGGCACCCGCCTTGATCCAGCGTTTGAGGGTGTCGATCTGCGCGGAAGGCATCGCGGCCATGTGCGCGTCTGGCGGCGGCATGACCATCTGGGGATCCTTCGATAGGATGCGGCGGATGATTTCGCTGTTATCCGGATCACCGGGGACGATGGCGGCGACGCCGTCGCGCAGGGCCACGGCCTCCTCGCGGATGTCGAGCCGAAGGTCGCCGCCGCGGTGCTTCGGGTCCTGGCCGTGACAATGGAAGCAGTTTTCCGAGAGGATCGGACGGATGTCGCGGTTGAAGCTGGGATCGGCGGCATGGGCGAATGCACAAGCCGCGATGGCGGCGCAGGCCGCGTAAGCACGAGAGCCGGGAAGGAACATGAAGGAGTGAACGCTGGCTGATCCGTGATTCTTACGCAAGCCGGAGCGTCGCCAGGGCGTCACGAATCCGCGGATTCCATCTCGGCCGCAGTCACCGCATGGGCCGTGGAGCGGCGCTCGATGACGATTTCGCCCAGCAGCGCCTGCTGGCGGACGACGAACTGGTTGAGCTTCATCAATTCCAGCAGCGCGAGGAAGGTGACGATCACCTCGGCCTTGGTGGTGGCGGTTTCGAACAATAAATCGAAGCGCCGCGACTCGCCCGGCGCGAATTGGTCCATCAGCAGGTCGATTTTGTCGGAGACCGTGAAGCGGTCGTCCACGATATCGCCGAGTTCGTGGGATTCCTCGAAGCGCTTGAGGACGTTCTGGAAGGCGCGGATGAGGTCGAAAATCGAGACCTCGGCGAGGCGCGGCGGTTCCTGCTCGGGTTTTTCGGCGGTATCGGGCTGGTGGGCGAAGCGCCCTTCCTGCTCCATTTCGCGCAGCGCGAGGAAACCGGCGGCATCCTTGAATTTCTTGTATTCGATGAGCTGGCGGATGAGTTCCCAGCGCGGATCGTCCTCCTCGGCGTCCTCCTCGGGCGGTTGTTCGGTGCGCGGCAGCAGCGTGCGGCTCTTGAGATACATCAGGTTGGCCGCCATCACGATGAACTCGGAGGCGAGGTCGATGTTGAGCAGCTTGAAGGTGT
>JALRFY010000180.1 GCA_023253625.1 Akkermansiaceae bacterium
CGCACACCACTGCAGCGCTTTTCCCCTGGCCGAGAGCGAGCACGATGCCGCAATGACCGGCGCACTGGCAAGCATCCAGCCGCCCGCCCGCCTGCGTGCGGAAATCCTCACCGCCATGCACCGCAGCCGCGTGCCCGCCCCGGTCGCACGCCTTGCTTGGCATCGGCTCGCGATCCCGCTCACTGCGGCTGCCGGTGTCGCACTCGCCTTCCTGCTCACCCGCCAGGAAAAATCGCCCGCCGCGCCCACCCTGGCACTCGGTGCGCCGGTGCCCATCGAGGTCGTGCAGGCCGGTTTCATCCGCACCTACCAGTCACCGCTCTTCAGCCTCGATGAAACCCGCGAAGACCACCAGGCGCTCATCCGCCACCTGCGCGAACGCAAACTCCCGTGCCCCGGCAACAAATTGCCGCAGGGCATCAACAAGCTCAAGGGCGTGGGCTGCCGAGAACTCATCATCGATGGCAAACGCGGCTCGCTCATCTGCTTCGAGGAATGCGGCCAAGGCGTCGTCCACCTCGTCGTCTTCCGCCGCGAGGACGTAAGCGGCGAGATTCCCGGCCGCGAGCAACCGGACTTTGACCAACTCGGCCACTGGGCCGCCGCCCGCTGGGGCGACGATCACCGCGTTTTCATCCTCATCGCCGCCACCGACGTGAACAAACTCTCGTCGTTGTTCTGAACTCGATGGTGGGGAGTCTTCCGTCCCATGACCCTTCGGCGTGAAGCCCGGGGCGGCTTTTCATCCGGTGGGTGCTGCGGCTCTGATGGCAGCTGGCAGAGGCAAC
The DNA here is from genome assembly GCA_023253625.1 of Akkermansiaceae bacterium. Classification (GTDB taxonomy): domain Bacteria; phylum Verrucomicrobiota; class Verrucomicrobiia; order Verrucomicrobiales; family Akkermansiaceae; genus Luteolibacter. The sequence goes on from JALRFY010000180.1 coordinate 789, forward strand.
GATTCTCAGTCTCCGAGTGGCACCGTGGCTCGCATCATATCACGTGCTCTCTCCCACTTTTTCCAAAATTGGAAAAATCACCGTAACCGCATGTGGGTTGCCCGCGTCTTGAAAATCGAACCGCGCATACGCGAAATCAAATCCCCAAACCCCACCCGGCCGCCAGCAACCCGCATTCAAATCCAAATGAACACCACCTTGATCCTGATCAGCGCTTCGCTGCTAATTTCCAGCGGAGCCCACGCACAAACCACCGAGCCGGCACCACCGCGCCCTTTCGGCACCGGAGAATTGCCCGAATTCCTCAAGTCCTATGATCTCGACGAAGATGGCAAACTTTCTGTGGAAGAACGTCAGGCTTTTGAAAAAGCCATGCGCGAGGCGCGGGCCAATCGGCCCGGCCGCCTGCATCCGTGGGATACTGATGGCGACGGCAACCTGTCATCAGCGGAAATCCAAGCCGCCCGTGAGGCCGTAACTGCGAAGGTCTCTGAAGCCCGCGAAAAACGCTTCAATCAACTGGATCTCAATGAGGATGGCGAACTGACCGCGGATGAACTGAAGGGCATACCGGAAATCACAGATGAGATGGTGGCACGGATGATCAGCCACCTCGATAAGGACGGCAGCGGCACCATCAGCTTGGAGGAATTCCTCGCGGTGCTCAGGCCGATGCTGCCGCCATTGCCACTACCGCAACCGCTGCCGGAGCCGTTCCCCACGGCGGGCATTCCATGCCCGTCACCGCTTGCCAAGTTCGACCTGGACCGCAACGGCAGACTCTCTCTGGACGAGGCCCGCGCCGCGATTACAGCCATTGATGCCGATCATGACGGCAAGGTTTCACCAGCCGAATGGGACGCCTATCTGAAATCGTTGAAGCCGTCCCTGCCACCATTCCCGCTGCCGCAGCCCCTGCCAGAACTAGCTCACACACTGTGGGGCATTGCCTGCCCGGCATCGCTTGCCAAGTTCGACCTGGACCGCAGCGGCCGGCTCTCTCTGGCAGAGGCCCGGGCCGTAATCGCCGCGATTGATGCCGACATGGACGGCACGGTTTCGCAGGCCGAATGGGAGACATACTTGAAATCGCGCCAGAGCGGCACAGGGCGTTGATTTTTTGCACGCGATGAAGTTACGACCATGATCCATTCTTCCAGGGTGGCCCGCCTCAAGGCGGGCCACCTTTTCTTTTGAGATTGAGCAAATGGCGGATTGCCTACGGCAGGTCATGCAGCTTATCAGATGGTTCATCCTATGAAAGTGTGCGCCGCGTTTTGTGTCTGCCTGTCCACCCTGCCCTTGGTGCTGGGGCCGTTGCGGGCCAGTGAGGCGTATTTCACCAGCTTTGAAAGCCCTCCATTCAAGGCGGGGGTGGATGCCATCGCCGGCACGGATGGCTGGCTTGGCAGCACGGCCCACGCCGGCAAAGGACTCAGCGGGGTGCTTTCCGAATCCCAGCACGGTGTGTCCGGAATCGGCAATGCGGCTTATCTCGGCGGCAATCCCGCACGAATCAACGGCGTCGGCAACAAGTCGGTCCACCTGCGCCGCTCCGTGTCCCTCGATCCCATCGCCCTTGGCCGCGAGGTTGCCACGTTCAGCGTCATCTTCGGCATCAAGGATTCCACCGCGCTCTCATCCTTCCGCCGCGATGACTTCGAGTTTCTGATATACAACAACACCAACCAGCTGCTGGCCGGCATTCAGTTTGACAACAGCACCCTTGACAGCGCGACCGGCCTGCCGCGACGCATCATCTATCTGTTGTATTGGAACGGCACCCAGACCGCCTATGCCAATACCGGCTACACCTACCTGCCGGAAACCCTGGAGCTGCTGGAATTCCGCATCAATCTGCGCACCAACCGATGGACCACCACGCTGGGCGGAGCCCCTTTGTTTCAAGACATTCCGTTCCACGAAGGCCCCTACGCCAGGACCCTGGGCTTCGTGCTTGCACAAATGCAGGTCGGAAACACCTTCCCGTTCTCCACGGACATCCATCCCGGGGATAATTACATGCTCTTCGATGACTACCGGCTGCGCACTGATCCGGTGACCGTGAATCTTACCAACTCATGGTCTGATGCCGGTGACATCAAGCTCGATTGGAACGAGGAATACGGCTACCAATACCGCCTGCAATACTCACAGGATATTGTCAGCTGGCACGACTTCCCGGAAACGGTCCATACCGCCACCCGCACCGGTGATTATTCCTTTACCGACAGGGTCAGGCCGCGCCCGGCGATGCGCTTTTTCCGGGTTCGCCATTCATACCCATGACGCAAGAATCATGCCCGCGCATGTAACCTGCGGGGGTCGTCAACCGTCTCAATCGCAGCAGGGTGATGTCCCGAAAACCAGAACCCGCACCGGATTGGAATGAAACCGTCCAACTTGTCAGGCAGGGATGCGAAGTGGCGGCCAATCGCCTCGTCGAGGCGCTTTACGGCCACGTCCTGCGGATTGTCCGGAACCATCTTCCGCGCGGGCATGATGATTCGGATTTGGTCCAGGAGGTGTTCATGAAGGTGTTCTCATCCATCGATTCGTTCCGTGGCATCCAGCCATTCCCACACTGGGTCGCCCGCATTGCGCTCAATACCTGCCTCGATCAACTGCGCCGCCAGAAGGCGCGTCCCGAAGTCCGCTTTTCAGACCTTTCGGCGGCGGATGCCGGATTCATTGACATGTTGATGGAAGGCACGGACGCCACCACGGCGGCACCGGCTGAATACGACGGCCGGGAGCTGGTGGAGCGTCTGTTGGCCACCCTCAAACCGCATGAAAGCATGATCCTGAGATTGCTCGATCTGGAAAAAAAATCACTGCGCGAAGTGTGCGATCTCACCGGCTGGGGCCTCAGCCGCGTCAAGGTGTGCGCGATGCGCGCGCGCCGCAAGCTCAACGACCAACTGAAGCGCCTGGAACGCGGACGCAACCGATGATCAAGCCTGGCAGGTAACCCGAAGGAATTTGCAAATATGCACGAAATGCGAAAGCCATGCCTCAATCCGCCAGAGCCCGCGCCAGCCGTGGCAACCAGGCATCGCCAGCCGTTTGTAATTCGCAATTGATAATGAAACCACAACCGCTGACATGGGAAAAAATCACCGGCCGCCTGCCTGGCGTGCATGAGGAAACCGGGTCGTTGCCGCCCTTCGGTTTTGCCGCGCGCATCGTGGCTCATTGGCAGGCCGGCCACCGGGACCGTGCGCTGCGCCGCTGGACGCTGTGGTCGTTCCGCGCCGCCATGGCCTCAATGGCCGCTTGTGCGCTGCTGGCCACTAGCCAGATGATGCGCGAAACATCCATCCTGCTGCCGCTGCCTGAGTTTTCCGCGCCCAATCAATTGCCCACACCGCCATGAATTCACGAATCAAGATGCATGCCGTGCTCGCTGCCAGCCTCGTGGCCCTGTTCATTTCCGGCATCGCAATCGGCCGGCTCACCGCGCGCAGCGCAGTATCCGCTGCTGCGAAACCCGCGCAGACCACCTCCTGGACGGAAGCGGCATCGGGCTCACTGGCTGCTGACCTCCAATTCGACGCCGCCCAGCAGCAACAGGCCGACGCAATTCTCGCCGCAGTGGGCAGCGCCCTCAATGAGGACCAGGAAAACGCCCTGTTCACCATGTATCTCAGGATGCTCAAGGTGCACGATGCGATCGAGTCCGGAGTGACGCTGTCCGCCGCGCAATCAACACGCCTCGCGGCGAGCCGGGGCAGGTTAAAAAACTTGATCATCGAGCGGTTTCCGCAGAAGGTATCCCAGTCTGCAATACTGGCATTGGAGCCATCGTCCGGCAATTGAACCCCATGAAATCCGGCCACCTCATCGTAATTGGTTCAGCCATCGCGGGATGTGCCGCCAGCATGGCCGTCTATCTGATGGCTGCGGGCGGCTCCGCCGTGGATGCCACTTCCCGTCACGCGGCCGCCCAAGGGAGGCAAGCGGCATCCAACCACCTGCCGCCGGCCCCAAGCGCATTGCAACGGCTGCCGCGCACAGGCAATAGAGATGCAGAAAAACCCCGGCTGATTCCCGGATCAACGAATCCCGGATTCCGGGTGAGCGGCACGCCGGCAGGCGGAAGTTCCATCGATGAGAATGTTTGGTTTGCCAAGGCGGAGCACGTCGCGCGCGAGGCCAATCGCGAGTTGGAAATGCTGCGTGAATCGCTCGACCTCAGACCGGGCCAAGAACGGCGGATCTTCGATATTCTGGCACGCAACTCTCCATCCTGGCAACCGGGCATGATAACGGAAGGGCCGCAACGCCCCATTGCGCCCGGCAATGATGCCAGATTCACCAGCCCGGCCGATGATGCCAGCCCGGCTGATGCCAGCGCGCCGCTGGTCCCCACGGAGCCCGTGGATTCGGGCAATTTTCCGGTTTCCGTCGCAGATGCAGTCATCGGAGTGCTCGACTTCGACCAGCAGCAGTCCTTGATCCAGGAAGAACTTGACCGCCGCGCATGGTGGGAGGAAATCCTGCCGCAATTGTTGCCGCCGGATTTTCCTGTCGCAAGCGAAGCAGGGCATTACCCCGCTGACCTTCCCGGGCATGGCGACACCAAGGCCTATCAAGGCCCTGTGGAAATTTTTGAGGATTAGCGTCATGCCCCGGTAATGCGGTCCGTAGAAATGCTTGCTGTCTTTGCTCTGCATGAGGCTGCGCGGTTAGACCTCCCCCGGCAGTTGCTCCAGGCAGTCGGGAAAACCTTCGCAAGCCCGGAGGTTGCCAGCGGTGCGCAACAAGTGGTATGAACCGCCACGCGTGAAACAAACCATCGTAACCCTCGACATGGAAGGCGTGCTGACGCCCGAAATCTGGATCGCCGTGGCGGCGGAAACCGGCATCGACGCATTGCGGCGCACCACCCGCGACGAGCCGGACTATGATGTGTTGATGCGTGGCCGGCTGGATCTGCTGGAGCGCCACGGGCTGGGGCTCTCGGACATCCAGCGGGTGATTGGCACACTCGACCCGCTGCCGGGCGCGCGCGATTTCCTCGATGAGCTGCGCGCACTCACGCAGGTGATCGTGCTGTCGGACACCTTCGAGCAGTTTGCCGCGCCGTTGATGCGCAAGCTGGCGTGGCCCGCGCTGTTCTGCCACCGGCTGGTGGTGGAGGGCGACCGCGTGACGGACTACTGCTTGCGGATGCCGGACCAGAAACGCGCGGCGGTGCGGGCCCTGCGCGGCTTGAATTTCCGCGTCATCAGCGCGGGGGATTCCTACAACGACACCACCATGCTCGGCGCGGCGGACACCGGATTCCTGATCCACGCGCCGGACAACGTGAAGGCGGAATTCCCGCAGTTCAAGGCGGTGGAGACGCTGCCGCAGCTGATGGAGGAAATCAAGGGCGCGCTGGCTGGTTGAGCAGCGCGCTCACTTGTTGGCGGCCATGTGGTCAAGCAGGCGCTGGTTGAATTCATCAGCCATGTTGAAGCCAAGGCGGCGGAGTTGCTGGTCGAGCGCGGCGATGGTGACCATGCGCGCGGTATCACGGCCGGGTGCCACCGGGATTTCCACATGCGACACCTTCTGCCCAAGGATCTCGTAGGTTTTCTGGCGCATGCCGAGGCGGTCCACCTCGTTGAGGTCGGCATGGGGCTTGAGGCTCACCACCATGTCGAGCCGCTTGTCCGGGCGGATCGAGGCGAGGCCGTAGAGGTTGGCCACGTTGATGATGCCAATGCCGCGGATTTCCATGTAGCCACGCGAGAGGTCGGGCGAGCTGGCCACGAGGTCCCCGCCCACGTATTTGATGCGCACCACGTCGTCAGCCACCAGCGAGGCACCTCGTTCGAGCAGTCCGATCGCGGTCTCGGACTTTCCGGACCCGCTCTTCCCGAGGATAAGCACGCCCACGCCGCGCATGTCCACCATGCAGCCGTGCAGCGAGACACTGGGCGCGAAGTCATGCTCCAGGCGGATGGTGGCGGCATTGAGGAAATTCATGGTGACCATCGAGGTGCCGAACACCGGGATGCCCTTTTCATTGGCCACCGCCATCAAGCCGGCATCCAGTGCCCCGCCGCGGGCCACCACCACGCAGGGAATATCGCGGTCGCACATCCGGCGGAAGCGGTCGAGCCGCATCGGCTCCGGTAGCTTGCGCAGATAGGAAAGCTCGGAAAACCCGAGCACCTGCACGCGTTTCCATGCAAAGTAGGTGAAAAATCCCGCCAGCGCCAGGCCCGGGCGGTTCATCGCGGGCTCGCTGATGGGGCGCTCGGATCCCACCTTCTCGCCCAGTAACGTGAGACCCAGCGCCTTGGCATGGGTGTCATAGAATTTTTCAACGGTGATCGAGGCGACGGTCTTGACGCGTGATGCCATGGCCCGGACTCAAGCAGATCCGTCCCGCCGCAGCACGCGAAATCCTTGGGATGCAGAGCCATTTCATCTGCCTGCGCCCTGGCAAGAGCCGTGACATCGACCGTGCGATCTGATTAATTGGCGATACCAGCCAACCACCGTCATGAAACATGAGCTGTAAATCTTCGCTTGGCTGGCCGCAGTTTTCACCGGGGTATATTTTCTGCCGGTCGGCACTCCGCGTTTCGACAAGGCGGTGTTCGAGGCACTGGAACTGACAAAGTGGTATGCACGGGAGCACGTGATTTTATGCCTGCTTCCGGCGTTTTGGATCGCCGGAGCCATCTCCGCATTTTTCTCCAAGGAATCAGTGATGAAATATCTCGGCCCCGGTGCGCCGAAAGTGGCTGCGTATGGCGTGGCATCGGTCTCCGGGACGATTCTTGCGGTGTGTTCCTGCACAGTGCTGCCCCTGTTTTCCGGGATCTACCGGATGGGCGCGGGCCTGGGACCCGCCATCGCGTTTCTTTACTCCGGCCCGGCGATCAACGCGCTGGCCATCATCCTCACCGCCAAGATCCTCGGCTGGGAAATCGGGCTGGCGCGTGCGGTGGGAGCGGTGGCGTTTTCCCTGATCATCGGAGCATTCATGGTTTGGCTGTTCCGTCACGATGAAAGGGAAACCGCACGCAAGGTGGCAGTGATGCCTGCTTCGGACGACACGCGCCCCTTGTGGCAAACCGCTTCGTTTTTCGCCGTGATGGTGGGTATTCTGGTATTCGCCAACTGGGGCAGCGACCGGGAATCCGGGTTCTTCGCCGCCGTGCATGCGGTGAAATGGCCGATTGCCGCGAGCCTTGCGCTCGTGCTGGCCGTGATGCTGCGGCTCTGGAACGGTTTGCCGCTCGGGCGCATCGCGGCGGTGGCCGCAGTAAGCGCCGGGCTTGGCATTGCGTGGCCAGCTCACCCGTCTGCCGCGCTGCTGGTGGCCACACTGGGGCTGGCCTGGCTCACCGCCGGTCGCAGCGATGCCTCAGGCGATTGGTTTTCAGAAAGCTGGAGCAATGCGAAACAGATCATGCCATTGCTGTTAGGCGGGGTCTTTGTGGCCGGCTTTCTGCTCGGCCGCCCCGGTCATGAGGGCATCGTGCCGTCCGCATGGATCGCCGATCTGGTGGGCGGTAACTCCATCGGCGCCAACTTCTTCGCGGCGCTCTCTGGAGGCTTCATGTATTTTGCCACGCTCACCGAAGTGCCGGTCATCCAAGGGCTTCTGGGCAGCGGGATGGGGGAAGGACCCGCACTCACGCTGCTGCTGGCGGGTCCGGCCCTGAGCCTGCCGAGCATGCTGGTGATCTCATCGATCATCGGCCCGCGCAAGACGGCGGTCTATGTGGTCCTCACCGTGCTCATGGCGGGGTTCACCGGTTGGCTTTATGGCTTGATCGTATCCGTTTCCTAACAACACAACCAAAACCATGACAAAAATGCAGATACTCGGAACCGGTTGCAGCAAGTGCAATCAACTGATGGAAGTCACCGCCAAGGCGAGTGAGGAGCTGGCTCGCTGTGGCATCCGCCGGAGTTGCGGTTTGGGCAGGGCGTGGTTTGGGACCGGGCGCGGCGGCCGCGAAGACGAGCGGATAAGCATCCGCGGAAGCGACTACGCCCAGCCAGACCGAGCCGGAATATCTGGTGCCCATCACGTATTTCACACCCGACCAGCGCTGCCCGCCTTGCCTCCAGATCGATAAGCTGACGCGCAACGCGGTTGATGACGGGTTTGTCAATGAGCTGGCCGCCGGCACGCTCCGATTCCAGGCAGTCAATTTTGACCGCCCGGAAAACAAGCGCTTCATCGACGACTACCCGCCCGCCTTGAGGCGATCGTCGTTTCAGAACGCCACGAAGGCAAGGAGACCAAGTGGGACAAATACGACAAGGTCTCGGATTGTTCGCGCCCAAGGGCCAGCGCAACATCGCGGTGGTGGCCAGCGCCCGCAAGCTGCTGGTTCAGGTTGTCCTTGTCCGGCCAGGCAGGTGCCGATGCAAGGAATCTATCAGGAGAAGGACGTCAAGGAAGCCATCAGAAAAGCGAAAGGCCAATCAACAGGAAAACCGACGTCGATCATTCAGGAAATGTGCGCCTGATAGGCTGCGGCATCCATGAGGGATAAGGCATCGCCGGAGTTCTTGACGCGGAGCTTGAAGATCCAGCCCTTGCCGTAGGGGTCGGTGTTGACGAGCGAAGGATCGGCCTCGACTTCCGGGTTCACCTCGATCACCTCGCCGCTGACCGGGGCGTAGATATCGCTGGCGGCCTTGACGGACTCGACCACGGCGGTGGGATCGCCGGCATCGACGGCACGGCCCATGGCGGGCAGCTCGACGAAGACGACATCGGTGAGTTCTTCCTGGGCGTGGTCGGAGATACCAACGGTGGCGGTGTCACCTTCGAGGCGCAGCCATTCGTGGGACGGGCAGTAGCGGAGGTCGGATGGGATGTTCATGGTGGGAAATCGGTAAGCCTAAATGGAAAAATGAACCGCAGATGAACGCAGATAAACGTTGATTCTCAGAGGCTTGTGGTAAATCCACGACGCATCCAAAAGGTGAGTCGTGGAATCGATC
>JALRFY010000276.1 GCA_023253625.1 Akkermansiaceae bacterium
CGTCGTCGATCACCACCACGGCGATGACCGGGTTGGCGCGGATTTTTTCCAACAGGTTTTCCGGAAAGACAGGTGCTTTCATGGGTGACGGTTTCAGCCGCAGCAGCTTGTGGCGCACGCTTGGAGGATATGACCTTCCTGCGTCGGGCAGGCCGGGACGAGGGGATCGGTTTCAGGCGCTTCGAGCGCGGGATTCGGTTCCAGAGTTTTGAGGCCAAGTTTGGCGAGCAATGCGCGGTCCTTGGCCATTTCCGGATTGTCGGCGGTGAGGAGTTTTTCGCCGTAGAAAATCGAGTTGGCACCGGCGTAGAAGCACAGTGCCTGGATTTCGTCGGTGAGGCGGGTGCGGCCGGCGGAGAGGCGCACTTTGGCGCGCGGCACGGCGATGCGCGCGCAGGCGATCATGCGGACGAGATCGAAGGGATCCACCTGCGGGTTTTCCGCCAGTGGAGTGCCGGGCATTGGCATCAGCGAGTTGATCGGCACGCTCTCGGGCTGCGGGTTGAAGTTCGAAATCACCTCCAAGAGGCGGAGGCGGTCGGTGATGGTCTCGCTGAGGCCTAGGATGCCGCCGCAGCAGACCGAGATGCCGGCGTCCTGGACATTGCGGATGGTGCGCAGGCGGTCCTCGTAGGTGTGGGTGGAAACGATGTTCGGGTAGTGCTCGGGCGAGGTATCGAGGTTGTGGTTGTAGGCGGTCACACCGGCGTCGCGGAGTTGGGCGGCCTCATCGGGGCCGAGTTCGCCGAGGGTGACGCAGACCTCCATGTCGAGTTTGGAAACGTCGCGGACGATGTCGAGCACCTGCTCGAAGCGCTTGGTTCCGCCGCGCACGCCCTTCCATGCGGCACCCATGCAGAAGCGGGTGGAGCCGTTTTCCTTGGCGGCGCGCGCGTGCGTCATCACCTCTTCGCGTTCCATCAGGACGTGGCTTTCCAGCTCGGTTTTGTAGCGCGCGGACTGTGCGCAATAAGCGCAGTCTTCCGAGCATCCGCCGGTTTTGATCGAGAGCAGCGTGCAGAGTTGGATTTTGCCTTCCGGCCAGAATTTCTCATGCACCTCGCGGGCGCGCTTGAGCAGGTCGAAAAACGGCAGGGAGTGGAGTGCTTGGAGTTCAGCGAGAGTCATGAAGCCGGTGTCAATTGAGTTGCGGACGGGTTATCGGAGCGCATGCCTCATGGAAAGCAGATAGTGGAATGAGGGCGGTGAAAAGCAGGGGGCGCGAAAAAACCGGGAGACCCCGCAGGAGTCTCCCGGTTGAAGAATCAGTCAATCAAAAGCCGGCGTTTATTGCAGCGGCTGCGGGTTGACCATGGTGGGGGTGATGTTGGTGCCCCAGATGGTGTCCTCGCCGGTTTGCAGCAGGTTTTTACCGCCGCCAATGATGGCGAGTCCTGAGCTCTTGACGATTTGCAGCGCCTGCACGCTGTTGTCGATGCGCAGCACGACAGCGCGGGCGTCGAAGTAATCGCTGTCAAACTGGCCGGTAGCGAACGGGTATTTCAGCGGTGCGGCGGCCACTGGACGGGCAGGATTGCCAGCGGAGCTGAGCGCCCTTTGGCTGTTCATGATGTAGCCGAAGCCGACTTCGCCTTGTTGTAGGGCGTTGGTGGAATTGTTGAACACGTTGTCCGGCTTTTTGCTGTATGCTGATTTGGCATAGAAAATTTCCTCGGATGCGGCGATTTCCGTGGCCAGCAACTGGCGGAAGTAGGCGTTGGAGGTATTTCCCGCGAGCGAGAGCTGGGTCTGAGTGTTTGCGACCACCTGCTCGGCCGTGGTTTGGTCCGGGAAACTGCCGTAGGCGGTTTCAAACTCAAACAGCGCCATGCCGATCTGGCGGGCGTTGCTCACCGCTTCGGTCTGGTCGGCCTTCTTGCGGTGCTTGATGATCTGCGGAGCGGCCAGGCCGGCGAGCGCCGCGATGATGACGATGACGACGAGCAGCTCCACCAAGGTGAAGCCACCGCGCATGCTTTTTCGCGTTTTCATGGTTTTGTTATGTATTGTTTTTATAATGGGGGAATTATTTCCCCGGGTTTGCATAAGCCCGCAAGGCGCGGAACGCGCGTGACGGGTGTGAATGAGAGTAATCCCGGCGGACGGCTGGGCAAGAATGAAATCACCACCGCACTTTTGCTCCGAGAACCGCGCCGAATCCCGGCTCGTTCTGGCCGGAGCCGTGGTTGCGGTAGTCGTCGTCCGCGATGTTTTCCAGGCCGCAGCTCAGTTCCAGGTGATCATTGACCTGCCAGCCGGCGCGCAGCGAGCAGACCAGGTATCCGGGAGTGCCGTGGGTGGGGATGCGCTGCGGGTCGCTGGCCTGGTCAGCGGGATCGACGCGGTTTTCGGTGGCGGCACCGAGCACGCGGCCTTCCACCCAGATGCGTTCGTTCGGGTGGGTCCAGCGCAGGGCGAGGGAGCCGGTAAAGGGGAGCTGGCGGCTGAGCCAGCGTTCGCCGGACGTGGGGCTGTCGCTCTTGCCTTCGTTCCAGCCGGCCATGGCGGTGAGTGTCCAGTATGGGTTGATGTTCCAATAACCCTCGGCTTCGAAGCCATAGACATAACCGCTGCCGCCGTTGGTGGCGACGGTGGTGTTGGGCAGCGGGCCGGGCTCGCCGATGATCGCGTCCTCACTCCAGGTGTGGAAGGCGGCGAACGAGATACCGAAGGTTTCGTTGCCGAAGCGGGTGCCCAGTTCGGCAGTCAGGTATTTCTCCGGTTCCACATCCGGTGAGCCGAGCCCTTGCTCGCCGCCGCGCGAGACCGTGTTGCCGGTCAGGTCGTTGAGGTTGGGCGCGCGAAAGGCTTGGGAAAGTCCCGCGAAGAACGACCAGCGGTCGTTGGCGTTCCACAGCGCACGGAGGCTGGCGGACAGGTCGTTCCAGTCGCCCTCGCCGGAAACATCTGCCGCTGTGCCGGGCGCGCGGTAGGCATCCCACTGGGCTTCGGCGTAGGTGCCGCGCACGCCGCCGGTGATCTTGAGCGGCTCCACCGGACGCCATTCGTATTGCGTGTAGGCACCGAGGAGATCGTAGGTGGAGCCATCCGCCACCGGGCGGGCGTCGGGTCTGGGTGCTCCATTGCGATAGGCGCTGCTGTCCGCCTCGTCGTGGTAATAATCCACGCCGTAAACCAGGGTGCCCGGGCCGATTTCCGATTCGAAGCCGACATCAAGCCCGTAGGTGTCGAGGTCGATCGATCCCTGGCGCCGGTCGGTGGGGGTGCGCAGTTCATCACTGGAATCCTGGGTTTTCTGCCAGCTCAGGGTGGTGTGCCAGCGGCGGATGAACGCATCTTGCCCGGGGTTTTCACCGGTCAATTTGAGATAGGTGAGCGAGCGTTCCTGGTCGTAGGTTTCGCGGAGGAAGTTGCCACCGGTGGCCACATGGCCGTCGTGGACCCATCCCGGATTGAAGCGGGTGCGGTGCCAGCGCCAGATGTCATCCTGATCGACGTATTGGTGGGCGAGGGTCAGGTTGACGCCTTCGGACAATGCCATGTCGAAGCGGAAATCGAGATTCTGTTCGGGGTAGCCGGTGTTTTTCATGCGGCCCACGGCGTCGTCCTCGATGTCGCCGTGGTCCTTGGCGGAGAATCCGAGGTGCACTCCCCACTTGCCGCCCTGGCCGAAAGTGCTCTCGATGCGGCCGATGTGCGAACCTTCGCCGTTGGTTCGATGTTCGTAGTAGGCGGAGCCGTGATGGAAGTCCGCCCCGTCCGGCTGGTCCATGAAGCCGGAGGATTTGGTGAAGGCATTGAGCGTGCCGCCGACGGCGTCCGAGCCATAGAGCACGGATCCTTGGCTGCGGACCAGTTCGATGTGGTCGATGGAGAAGGGGTCCACGGTGTTCCAGTATTGGACCGGGCCGCTGCGCCAGGTGGAGTTGTTGAGGCGCACGCCATCGACCATGAGGAGGTTTTGCCGGCCGGTGAAGCCGCGGATGAATGGCGAGCCGTGGCCGTTGGCGGTTTTCTGGACCAACACGCCGGGAGTGAACTGGAGCGCCTCGGGCAGGGTGCGGCGCTGGTTTTCCAGCAGGTAATCCATGTCGAGCGAGGTGGTGGAATACGCGACCGACTCTTCTTCCTGCCCGAAACGCGAGGCGGTGACGAACAATGGCGAGAGGAAATCCTGGGCTGAGGCGGGAACCGCAGCGGCTAACAGAAAGATGGGGTGGATTCTCATGTGCGTGCGATTGAGACTTGTGGGTTTACCGCGCGTCAATCTGGTGGATTGGACGGATTTTGTCCACATGCGGCGGATGATGGATGAATTCCGCCCACTCAGCCGTCATCTCCATGGATTCCCAGTCGGCGGAGTTTCTGACGGAGGGTGGCGCGGTGGATGCGCAGCGCGGCGGCGAGGCGGGTGGGGCGCTGGTCGTGGCGTCCGAGCAGGTGGCCAAGCATGATGGATTCCAGCTGATCCAGCAAAGTGTCGTAGGCCGGGGGCTCTTTGTTGGGATCTGCGAGTTGTGCATCGAGCCAGCGGGTGAGCGAGGCGTCGAGTTCGCCTGGGGCGGGTTTGCCGGAGTTGGTGGCCGCAGCGGCGACATGCGGCGGCAGGTGGCTGAGATAGACCGGCCCGCCGCGGCCGAGGGCGAGTGCGCAATCAAGCACATGGCGCATCTCGCGGACGTTTCCAGGCCAAGGATAGGCTTGAAGGGCGGCGAGTGCGGGAGGGGTGAGGACCGGTGAGGAATATCCGCCGTGGAGGCCGATGAAATAATCGCTGAGCGCGGGGATGTCGCCACTGCGCTCGCGCAGCGGTGGCAGCGGGATAACCAGTGCGCTGAGGGCGTAGAACAGATCCTCGCGGAGAGCGCCGGATTCCAGCGCTGCGGGCGGCTCCATGGCGGTGGTGGCGAGCACGCGCGGGCGTTTTTCCCGGGGCGCGCCCAGCCAGGTGGCGACGGTGGACTGGAGATCGTGGGGCAGGGCAGTGATTTCATCGAGCACCAGGGTGCCGGGCGGACTGAAGTCCGCGCTCCATTGCCTCATGGTGGCACATTCGATAGTGACGAGGGGCAGGCCGGATTGCGGACCGTGGGCATGGATCACGGTGGCCGCGAGGCTTTTGCCGGAACCGCTGGGGCCGGTGATCAGGGCGGGCACGTTTCCGGCGCAGGCGCGGGCGATGCCGAGGAAGGCATCCCGCAGGCAGGGTGCCGCGCCGATGAGGGTGGCGGTTTTGTTCGCCGGCGGCGCGGCGGGTTTGGGCAGTGCGCCCGGGTGCGAGGCGAGCAGTCCTTCAAGAGTGCGCTCGAAGTGGTGCGGGTCGAGGGGCTTGGTGAGATATGCGGTGGCACCGGATTTTTGTGAATCGATGGCGTGATCGAGGGTGGCATGCGCGGTGATGACGAGCACCGGCAGGGCGGGCTGCGATTTGCGGAGTTTCCTGAGGAATTCCAAACCGCTGATGTCGGGCAGGCCGATATCGAGGACGATGGCGGCGAAGTCCGCTTCGAAAACGGACTTGGCACCTGCGGTGGCGGTGGCGGCGAGGGTGGGAAGGTGGCCCATGCGACGCACCAGCATGGCAAGCGCGGTGCCAAGCGCGTGTTCGTCCTCGATGATCAGGATCGAAGCGGAGCTCATGACTGGCGATCGGATGGTGTGATGGTGGAATGCCGGGCGAAGACGGCGCGCACGCGGGCTCCGCCGTGTGCCGTGTTTTCGGCGACAAGGCGGCCGCCGTGCGCTTCACAGATTTCCCGTGCGACGGCGATTCCCAATCCCATGCCGCCTTCTTTTTCCGAGAAAAACGGTTCTCCCAGTCGTTCAAGCGCCGCCGCACTGAATCCCGTGCCTTGGTCCTCGATGCTGACTTCCACCCCGTCGCCGATTTCGGAGACGCGAGCCGTGATTTCGCCGCCGGCTGGCATCGCCTGAATCGCGTTGCGCAGGAGGTTGGCGAAAACCTGCCCCAAGCGGTGACGGTCCGCCTGGATCCGCGGTCGCGGTGCTTCGGGGATTTCCGACAAGAAAACGGCGGTGCCGGCGTGTCTGGCCTGCGGCTCGATGAGGCGGATTGCTTGTGCGAGGCATTCGCGCACGTCCACTTCGGCAAGCACCGGCGGGCCGGGGCGGGCGTGGCTCATCCATTGCCCCACCAGATCCTCGATGCGGCCGGCCTCGTCCTCGATAAGTGTCCGGGATATTGCGGCGTCCTCCGGAGCGGCTCCATCGAGGAGGCGCGCGTGCAGGCGGATGGCCGCAACCGGATTGCGGACTTCGTGGGCGAGGCTGGCGGTCATACGGCCGAGGACGGCTTGTTTTTCGGCGGCTTTGCGGCGTTCGCGTTCGTCGCGCAGGCTCAGGTGGGTGCGGGTGAGCGTCTTGGCGAGCAGGCCGATCTCGTCGCGGCGTTGGACGGGCAGCGGCGGCAGTTCGGTATCGGTGCCGACGAGTGGGAGTGATGAGATCAATTTGCCGAGTGGTCTGGTGATGCGGCGGGCGAGCCCTATGCCCATGGCAAGCGAGAGGGCCCAGAATCCGCCGAGCATGAACCAGGTGTCCTGGCGTTTGAGTGCGGTAATGCGTGCGGCAGTGGATTTGATGAAAACGATGCGCATGCCATCGCTTCCGGGGAGCACGATGAGCCAGTCGCCCCCGGCAAGTTTGCCGGTGCGGCCGTGCATGGCGGCCCGGAGCAGATCGGTGCCCGGGCGGGCGGTGGCTTTGCCGACGATGCGGCCGGTTTGCGGATCCCAGAAAAAAACGCTGGCGCCGATGATTTCCTGAAGTTGGGCGGCCATATGCTCGCTTTGCGGCAGACGGCTGCGGACCAGAAAGCGGGCATTTCCTCGCGCCATTTCCTGAAAGGCATGGCGTTCCTCGCGTTCGAAGTGGCGCTCGAAGGCCCAGACCAGCGCGAGCGATCCGGCGAGCACGAATAACGCCATGCCTCCCGTCATCCACCATGCGATGCCGATGCGTGGCCGCTGGGACGATGGGCGTGTCATGGGAAATTTGCAGGATTGCCCAGTGGGCTTCGTCTCGTTCCGTTCAATCTGCGGCCGCCTCCGGGTTCTTGAAGCGCATGCTTTCCTGTTTGCGGAGTTCTGCGAGGGTTTGGCGTTCCTTGCGGGTGACCGGGTAGGGGCCGGCGAATTCGAGCCGCTTGCGGTTCGGCGCGCGGGTGCGGGCGGCATAGGCCTGCATGGCGGACGGGTAGTAGAGGATGAAGTATTGCTGGCGGCCGTTGCCGGTCTCGGCGAGGAATTCCGGCATGCCGTGGCGTGCCACAAAGAGTCCCATGTCCGGGTAATGCCGCATGAGAGACACGAGCCGGTAGTGGCCGAAGGTTTCCGGCTGCGCCATGACCAGCATGATCTGGTTGCGCGCCATCGAGGCGGCACTGCCCGGCAAGCCGGATTCCTCGTAGCTGGCGCATGAGACGGTGAGTGAAACCGTGGCCGCCATCCATGACCTGCGGGCATACCGGCAAATCCTCTGCGTGGTCGCTGCGATCATCGCTCACTCTACGGGGGGAGTTTCAACGATCCTTGCAGCGCGGTCTTTTTCGATCAGCGATTCCAGCGTGCGGATGCTCGGACGGCTGGCTTCCGAGTCCACGAAGAAGGCGGTTTCCATCGGCACCAGGAATTCGACGGCGGAATTGATGCCCACCAGATCGCCGCGCGCGTCCACCACCGGGCCGCCGCTGTCGCCGGGCTGCAGCGGGATGTCGATCTTGAATTTGCGGGTGCGGGTGAAGGGGCCTTCCGGCCGCAGCGAGGTCCCGAGCGATCCCGGGGCCGAGTTGAATCCGGTGGCGATGCCGCCGTGTATCAAGGGCGTGCCGGCCGGCAGCCAGCGGTGGGGCGGCGTGAAGCGATAAAACATTGGAGTGGGGGAATCGACGTGCAATAGTGCAAGATCCGCCTGCTGCGAACGCCAGACCACGCGCGCCGGATGCGGCTTGAGAGGTCCGCCGCCGCCGTAGACCACGTAGATGTGGCGGCCGTGCATGTTGGCAAGGACGTGGTCGGCGGTGAGGAAATAGCCATCTGCGGTGATGGGCGTGGCGGAGCCGCCATCGGCGTCACCCGGTGCTTGTTTCACGGGAAAGCCGCGGTTCACCCAACCATGCACGTCGCGGTCTTTGGTGACGATCACGGCGCTCACCCGCCGCAGGATCGTGCGCTCGGTTTCCCGCCCGGGTGGCCTGGGGTCTGGCGGCGGAGCGACCGAGCAGGCCGCGACGGTGAAAACCGCCGGCAACAATGCTCTCAACCACATTCGCCTGTGCATGCGGACGGAGGAAAGCACAGCGAGCCGG
This sequence comes from Akkermansiaceae bacterium, assembly GCA_023253625.1. Lineage (GTDB taxonomy): Bacteria > Verrucomicrobiota > Verrucomicrobiia > Verrucomicrobiales > Akkermansiaceae > Luteolibacter. The sequence continues at coordinate 8,288 of JALRFY010000276.1, forward strand.
ATTCGTCACATCCGATTTCAGAAATCCTCGATCAGACGGCTGAGCACCCGCTTGAAAGGAGCGGTGAGCGGCAGGCTCGAGAGTCGATCGGGGGTGACCCAGGCATCGCCCTCACGTGGGGCGATGCGCGCAGTTGCACACCGGGCGTCATGCACGCGGAGTGTCACCCGGTAGCGGGTGATCGGATAGATTTGCTCGGCGATCACAGGGAGTCCGGCCACTTCCGTGGCTTCGCGCAACGGGAGTTTCCACAGGCCGGTGCGGCGTTTTCCGGATTCCTGGTGGAGGAGGATGCGGCCATCCTCGAGGCGCAGCCAGATGGCATGCTCGGAAATGGCGGTGACGGTGGCCTTGCGGGATTTCTGGGGCAGGCCGGCGGGCTCGCTGCTGCGGCAGAACCCGGCTACAGGGCATGAGAGGCAATCGGGCTGGCCCGGGCGGCAGTGGGTTTGCCCGAGTTCCATGATGGCGGCGTGGTGGGAGCGGGGCCGTGCCGGGTCGGCGAGTTGTTCCGCCCATGCCCAGATTTGTCGCGAGCCGGCCGGGGTGTCCACTGGATCGGAAAAATCCATCAGTCTGGCGATCACCCGGGTAACGTTTCCGTCCACCAACACCGCAGGCAGACCGAAGGCGAAGGCGCGCAATGCCCCGGCGGTGTAGCGGCCGATGCCCGGCAATGCCATCAACTCCGCCACATCGCTCGGAAAGCCCCCGCCGTGGTGCCCGATCACCGCGCGCGCCGTTTCGCGCAGCATCCTCGCCCGTCGGTAATAGCCCAGCCCCTCCCACGCCTTCAGCAGGCTGGCATCATCGGCGGCCGACAGCGTTTCCACGTCGGGAAACGCGGCGAGAAAGCGGGTGTAGTAGTTTTTTCCCAGCACGGTGGCGATTTGTGTCTGTTGAAGCATCACCTCGGAAACGAGCACCGCGTAGGGGTCCTGCGTCCGCCGCCACGGGTAATCGCGCCCGTGGCGGGAAAACCACTCGTGCAGTGCATCGCGGAAGCCGCCCGGGTCGTCCGATGCCAGGCATGAAAAACGGGGTTTCAACACGCGGCGGAAAGTCGGTGATTCCGCGCCATGCGCCAAGCCAAACCGCGGGTTGGAGGCATCGCGGCCGAACTGAAGCCCGGCGCTTCCGGGCCTGCACGATCCGTGATGGAGTGGATGGCATGGATGGAAACCCGCCTCTCAAACGGTGAGCTGGAACCGGAACAAGGGATCCGGCATCCTTCGATTCAAATTTCCGCGGCAGTGTTGGCGATCGGCAGGCGCAGCGGCTGGATGATGCCGTTGTCCAGCCGGTAGATCCAGCTGTGGAGCGCGATTTTTTGCCCTCGTGCCCATGCGTCCTCGATGATCGAGGTGTGCGAGAGATGCTCGGTCTGGGCGAGCACGTTGAGTTCGCAGAGGCGGTCGGCGGCGGCGTCCGGGGGCAGGGCGTCGATTTCCGCGCGATGTTGGCGGTAGATCGAGCGGATGCTGGAGAGCCAGTTATCGATGATGCCGTGGCGGACATTCTCGAGTGCGGCCTTCACGCCGCCGCAGCCGTAGTGGCCGCAGACGATGATGTGGCGCACCTTGAGCACGTCCACCGCGTATTGCAGCACGGCCAGCAGGTTGAAATCCGTTTCGGCCACGATGTTGGCTACATTGCGGTGCACGAACACCTCGCCCGGCGCGAGGCCGGTGATCTGGTTGGCGGGCACCCGGCTGTCCGAGCAGCCGATCCAAAGATACTCGGGAGCCTGCTGGCCGGCGAGTCGCGAGAAAAACCACGGATCTTCAGCATGGATGCGGCCCGCCCATTCGCGGTTTTTTCTCAATAGATCATCGATCATCAGGGTGCGGCATTCTGCCTATCACGATCATGAGGGTTTTCACAACCGCCGAGTGTGGCGTATTTGCACGCGCGGCTTGATCATCCCTCCGGGCAAGGGCATTCTCGCCCAGTGAAACGCACCAACCCGCGCGCCGACGCCCACCCCGCCGGACATGTCTGGCAGGCGGCCGCCACCATTGGTGCCATGTCCCTCTCGCTCGCGGTGGGCTTGGAACTCACCGGCGGGCTTGTGCGCCTCAATGATCTGGCCATGCGATTCGTGGCGGCTGGTGGAATGCAGTCCTGTCCCAAACGCCTTCCTGATGTGAGCATTTGGCTGGTCGCGGTGCTGGCGGCTTTTGGTTTGGCGGCCGCGCTGCTTCTCACCAGCGGCGGCGGCCGGCGGATTCTCCTGTGGCTCACGGCCGTGCTGCTCATGGCGGCATGGGCTCCGGTACTGGCCTTGGCGGCGCATTTTCCGGCCGTGGCCGCGCCGTGGGTGGCCGCCGTCTGGTCCGGTGCCTGCGCCGTGTTTTATGCTTCGCGCCACCAGATGCCCTGCGATGGAATCGCGCGCCACGACCCATGAAAGCGCTCGATTTCCCCGCTCCGGTCAAAGCATTGATCGCCCGCCTCAAGCAACTGCCGGGAATCGGCCCCCGCAGCGCCGAACGGATCGCCGTTTGGCTCCTGCAAAATCCCAAGGCCGATCCCGCCGCGCTCGCCGAATCGCTGATCGAGGCCAAGCAACGGGTCGTGCCCTGTCCGCAATGCGGCTTTTTCGCCATCCGCGAATCCTGCGCCGTGTGCGACGATCCGAAGCGCGACCAGCGGGTGATTTGTGTGGTGGAACAGGCCACCGACGTGCTGCCGATCGAGCGCTCCGGGGCCTTTTGCGGCCACTACCATTGCTTGGGAGGAAAATTGTCTCCGCTTGACCGCGTGACGCCGGAAGACCTGCGGATCCCACAATTGCTGCGGCGGCTGGATAGCGCCACGGAGGAAACCGAGGTGATTCTGGCGCTCGGCTCCGATGTCGAAGGCGAGGCCACCGCCAATTACCTCGCCGAGCTCCTGCGCGGCAGAAAATGCCGGCTCTCGCGCATCGCCCAGGGACTGCCCGCCGGTGGTGGTCTCGAGCACGCAGACGAACTCACTCTCATGCGCGCCTTGCAAGGCCGCCGGGATCTTTAAACCGCGCAGTTATTGTGACATTTTCGCAAAAACCTTGCTCGACAGCCCGGGCCAGCGCAGCTATTTTCCCGCAATCACAACATAAATACATGGTTGGTCTACAATCCATTTCCCGCGCGATTGCCGCCGGCCTTGCCACCTGCGTGGTTCACGCGCAGGAATCCACACCTCCCCAAGTGATTTCCCCGCCCGTTCAGCTCGCCGCTGAGCCCGAGACCGTCAAACTGGATTCCTCCTACGCCCTCGGTTATCGCATGGGCAACCTCTTCAGCCAGGAATTCGGCCGCTTCGGCGTGGTCTTTGATGATCTCGACAACACCCATTTTCTCAAGGGTTTCAGTGCCGCCGCCCGTGGCGTGGCCCCGGAAATCGATGACGAGAAACTCCAAGCCGCGATGCAGGCGCTCGGCAACCTGCTCCAGGAGCGTGAGAAAGAAACCGCCGCCAACAACCTCAGGGAAGGCACCGAGTTCCTCGCGCAAAACGCCAAGCGCGAAGGCGTCATCACCACCGCCAGCGGCCTGCAATACGAAATCATCGAAAAAGGCGGCGACGAAAAATATGTCCCGCCCAAGAATGGCGAGCCGGATGACAAACAGTTCCTCGTCAACTACAAGGGAACGCTCATCGATGGCACCGAGTTCGATGCCTCCGCCCCCGGCGAGCCGGTGCCCATGACCTTGCAGGTGGTGGATGGATTCAAAGAGGCCCTTACCCTCATGCCGGTGGGTGCCAAGTGGAAAATTTACCTGCCTGCGATTCTCGCCTATGGCGAACAGCGCCGCAGCGCGAAAATCGGCCCCAACAGCGCGCTTGTCTTCGAACTCGAACTCTTGAAAATCCAGGCCGCACCCGCGCCGCAAGGCTTGCCATTTCCATTACCCCAACCGGATGCCGGACAGTAATCCACCCGACGCAGAAAGATGAAAACCCAACTCAAACCGACCATCCCGAATCGCGCGCGCCCGGCCTTCACCTTGGTGGAGATGCTGGTGGTCATCGCCATCATTTCCATTTTGATGACGCTTGGCTCCATCGGCCTGAGCAGCATTGGCGGCAAGGGCGTCGCCGGCAGCGTCTCCACCGCCGAGGCACTCTTCGACGAAGCCCGCAACACTGCCGTCGGCCGTGGGCAACCCGCCGCCGTGCTCGTTGCCAAAACCCTCAACAACAACCGCGCCGACGACCTGCGCCGAATCGTGGTCGCCTACAAGGAAAAGGCCGATGACGATTTCTGGATACTCGGCAGCCGCGGTGCCCTGCTCGCTGAAAAGACGTTTTTCAGCGAGAAATTCAGCAAGCAGGATCACCCGAATGGATCGGCGATCGAGGTCATCGAAAGCAGCGCGCTCAGGAGAATTGCCGGAACGAATGCCAATCCCACCACGGTGGGCCAAGCTTATGAAGGCAAGTGGCTCATCTATCAGTTCAATGGCCAGGGAATCTGCACCACCCCGGGTGCCAGCTTCATCATCGGCAGCGGTGCCCGCCCGCTCACCAAGTCGTCCGAGGAGGCTCCTCCACGCACCACTGCCAGCGCCAAGCGCGATTTCGGCGGCTTCGTCATCTGGCGCAACGGCCGCACCTCCGTCTTCCGCAGTCCCGGCCAGATGGGCGTGGGCACACAATCCGGCGATACCTTCTGAACCATGAAATCCTCCAATCCAGCCAAGCCCAGAGGCTTCTCACTCATCGAAACGGTCATCGCCATCGGCGTGCTTGCCGTTCTGCTCACCGGTTTCATGATTGTCTTCGCGCCCGCCGCCGCCGGCATACGGCGCGCCATCAGCATTCAGGAGGCCGACCGCCTTGCCTCGACGCTCGAACAGGAACTCGTGACCTATCGTAGGCAAACGGACGGGAACAATGGTTTCGAGAAGGCCTTCAAGTGGATAAGGGAATCGAACGCCGCCGGCACCGCGTTGATGGTCTATCAATACCGCGGCAGCCTCTCCGGAAGCCGTGCGGATCGCACTCCGGATCCGGAACCCAATGCCAAAGGCAAGTTGGCAGGTAAGGATTTCGCCATCACAAGCATCTTGCGCAGAAAGGACGATGCCGAATTCCTGGCCGATCTTGGTGCCGTGGAGGGAGGTGTCTATCTGGTCAAATGCACACAGCTGGTCTACAATGAAAAGGGAGAATTGATTCCCAGCGACAAACCGGGTCAAATTGTGGATCCCAAAAGCAAGGCAGTGGCGGAAAGCGCGGATAAATACACCGAGGCGGTCATCGCTTTCAGCGCTGAATTCTATGCCGTGCCTTCGAAAAGCCCCGCCTATTTCAGCGACAAGTTTTCCGGGTTTTTCGACAAACCCAAGAAGCCCGTTTTCACCCGTAATCTGGCCGTGCGCCGTTGATTCCACCTTGCCCCAGTCATGAAAACCCAAGTCAAAAACCGTGCGGGCTTCACGTTGCTCGAGCTGCTCGTCGCCATGGTGGTGACCACCATCATCGTCACCATCCTGGTTTCCATCACCTCGATCGCCATCGATGTCTGGAACCGCAGCCGCGCCGAACTGCGTGCCTCCCGCCAAGCCAAGGCGATGGTGGACACTCTGGCCCGTGATTTCGAATCGCTGGTGATCCGCAGCGGCAACGAATTCGAATGGCTCATCGTCAATACCGAAAAGCCCGATTCCGGCCCTGACATTCCGAGTGCTGCCAAGATGATTTTCTTCACGGCAGCCACCGACCGCTACAATGGCGAAATCGGCAAGCAGGGCGTGGACAATGGTGGCGACGTGTCATGCGTGGGCTACCAGCTCGACTGGACCGACCCTCTCAAGACTGGCACCGGTGACGATTTCGAAACCTTCGTCCTTTACCGCAAGTTGGTGAATCCTGACGAGACGTTCCAGAAACTGTTGGGCAAATCCACTGATCAGCTCGTGCCGGCTTTCGAAGGCCTGCCGCAGGGAATCCAACAAGCGCAGAACTTTGTCTGCGAGAACATCTTCCAATTCACCATCACGTTCAATCTGGAGGTTCCCTCCACGGCCCCCAATACTGCTCAGCCGGTTCAACGGCAGGTGGTGATCCAGCCTGATGCCAAAGGAGGCGTGCGCAATTTCAAGATCACCGGCCAAGGTATCGTGATTGACGGCAACACCGACGAACTGAGGTCCGCCAAGCTCAAATCCGTGGGGATTTCCCTGACCGTGCTGGCTGATAGCGGCATCGAGGCATTGCGCAACACCCCGGTCCGCGCGAACGACAAGGAATGGCTGGCTAAAAACTCCTTCCAGTATTCCAAACTGGTTCACCTGCCGGGTATGTGAGGGTGGCAGGGCGCTACCGCTTGGAGCGCCGCGTGAACGGGACCCGCGAGAATGGTAGGGCGGCACCGCCGGGAGCGCTGCGTGAACGGAGCCCGCGAGAATGGTAGGGCGGCACCGCCGGGGCCGCCGGAAAAAGCGTGGCGAATGCCAAGCCAATGGCAGCCGAAACGTCGCTCCTTGTCCGCTCATTCACCACCCATTCGCCGGTTCCCCCGGCGGTGGAACCCCACCTTTTTGCGCAGGAAGGGACGCCTACAAGGCCCCGAACCTGCGGTGACGGCGCTGGTATTCCGCCACCGCATCGAGCAGATCCTGGCGGCGGAAGTCCGGCCAGTATTTCCTGACGATCACGATCTCTGAGTAACTGATCTGCCACAGCAGGAAATTCGAAACGCGCATCTCGCCGGAAGTGCGGACGAGCAGGTCCGGATCCGGGATGCCGGCGGTCTGCAGGCGCTGCGCAAATGATGTGCAATCGATCTGCTCCGGCTTGATTGTTCCCGCCGCAGCATCGGCCGCCAGCCAGCGGGCGGCGGCCACGATCTCCTCGCGCGCGCCGTAGGACAAGGCCAATACCAGCGTGAGCGCGGTGTGGTCCTTGGTTTGCTCGATCAAGCGCTCCAGCAGATTGCGCGTTTTCGCCGGCAGACGCTCGATTTGGCCGATGGTCTTGAGGCGGATGTTCTGTTTTTTGAGATCGGTCGCCTTTTCCAAAAGGAAACGGTCCAGCAACTCCATCAGCGCCCTCACTTCCGCCTGCGGACGGTTCCAGTTTTCCGAGGAAAACGCATAGAGCGTGAGGTAATCCACGCCGAGGTCGATGCAGGCGTCCGTCACCTCCCTAACGGATTCCGCGCCGGCCCTGTGGCCTTCGCGGCGCGGCAGCCCGCGCTCCTTGGCCCAGCGGCCATTGCCGTCCATGATCACGGCGATGTGGCGCGGAATGTCGGGAAAATCGGCCATGGATTCTATTCGTCCTGTGATGCCACCAATGTCTGCGTCCGGTCCGGGCCCACACCGACGAAGGCGATGAGAGCGCCGCACAATTCGCCCAAACGCCTCAGATAGGCCTTCGCTTGCTCCGGGAGTTGATCGTAGCGGGTGCAAGACGTGGTGTCGGTCTGCCAGCCGGGCAGGGTTTCATAAACCGGTTTGGCGCGGTCCCATGCCGAGCGGTCGGCGGGCGGGAGGTCGTGGACGGTGCCGTCGATGTCGTAGCCGGTGCAGATCCGCAGGGTGTCGTAGGCGTCGAGTCCGTCGAGATTGGTGACCGCCAGGCCGGTGACGCCATTGACCATGCAGGCGAAGCGCAGCAGCACGGTGTCGAGCCAGCCGCAGCCGCGCGGGCGCCCGGTCGTGGCACCGAACTCGCGGCCAAGGCCGTGGAGGTAAGCGGACAAACCTTCGTCGCCAGTGGGAAAAGGACCCGAGCCGACGCGCGTGGTGTAGGCTTTGCAGACGCCGATGACCGATTGGATCGCGGTGGGTGGCAGGCCGGTGCCGGTGCATGAGCCGCCGGCGGTGGTGTTGGACGAGGTGACGAACGGGTAGGTGCCGAAGTCGATGTCGAGCAAGGTGCCCTGGGCCCCCTCGAAGAGAAGGTTTTTACCGGCTTTCCACGCCTGATGGAGCACCGGAATCGTGTTGCTGACATGTGGCCTCAGCCGCTCGTAGGCGCTGTAAACTTCCGCGATCACCTCCTCCGCCGTGAAAGTGGTCAGGTTGTAGCGGCTGAGGATTTCATTGGCCTCCGCCACGCGCGCCGCGATGCGGGCGGTGGTGAAACCGCGGTCGGCCAGATCCGCCATACGCAGGCCGCAGCGGTTGATTTTGTCCGCGTAGGCCGGGCCGATGCCGCGCTTGGTCGTGCCAATTTTCTGGTCGCCCAGCGCCGCCTCGCGTGCGGCGTCGAGTTCCTTGTGAAAGGGCAGCACCACGTGCGCGCGGTCGGAGATCACAAGCTTGTCCGGTGTGATGCAAATGCCTTGCCCCTCGATGCGCGTGATTTCCTGGACCAGCCCCACCGGGTCGAGCACCACGCCGTTGCCGATCACATTGAGCTTGTCATCCCACAGGATGCCGGATGGCAGCAGGTGCAACACGTATTTCACGCCCTTGGCGATGACCGTGTGTCCGGCATTGTTGCCGCCTTGGCCGCGGATCACTACATCCGCGCTCTCGGTGAGGTAATCGACGATTTTCCCTTTGCCTTCGTCCCCCCACTGGAGACCGGTGATGATGGTGTTCATGGTTGAAATAAGAGATCGGTCCGACCGGGCGGATCCGACGGATCTTTCATGCTTTGGTTCCCTCGATCAGCTCTGCGAACTCCTCGAAGAAATACGCTGCGTCGTTCGGGCCGGGGGCGGCTTCCGGGTGATATTGGACGCTGAAGACGGGATGCTGTTTGTGGCGCATGCCTTCGACGGTGCCGTCGTTGAGATTGACGTGCGTGACTTCGATTTCCGGAGGCAGCGAGTCCGCGTCCACGGCGAAGCCGTGGTTTTGCGAGGTGATGGAGATTTTTCCGGTGCGGAGGTCCTTGACCGGCTGGTTTCCGCCGCGGTGGCCGAATTTGAGTTTGAAGGTTTTTCCGCCGAAGGCATGACCAAGCAGCTGGTTTCCAAGGCAGATGCCGAAGATCGGCTTCTTCCCGATCAACCCGCGCAGCTCGGCGTGGATGTAATCGAGCGCCGCGGGATCACCGGGGCCGTTGGAGAGGAAAACGCCATCGGGATTTTTCGCCAGCACCTCGGCCGCCGTGGTGGTCGAGGGCACCACCTCAACCTCGAAGCCGGCTTGGCGCAGGCGGCGCAGGATGTTGAACTTGATGCCGAAATCATAGGCGACGATGCGGTGGCGCACTGGTGGCAGGTCTTCGTAGGGACCGGGGTGTTCGGTGGAAACATTGGGCAGCACCCACTGCCGCGATTCGTCCTCCCACTGGAAGGCTTTGGGCGTGGTGACTTCCTTCACGTAGTCCATGCCAGCCATCGATGGCGATGCCTTGGCAGCTTCGACCGCTTCCTTCGCGGTCAGTTCGTTGCTCAGGCAGGCCCGCATCGCACCGAGTGAGCGCAGGTGCCTGGTGAGCGCGCGGGTGTCCACGTCCTCAATGCCGAGGATGCCGTGGGCGGTGAGGTATTCGTCGAGCGACTGGGTGGCGCGCCAGTTTGACGGGACTTCGCAGAGTTCGCCGATGACGAATCCGCGGATGTGCGGTTCGCGGGACTCGGCGTCCTCGGGATTGACCCCGTAGTTGCCGATCTGCGGGTAGGTCATCGAGACGATCTGGCCGCGGTATGAAGGATCGGTGATGACCTCCTGATACCCGGACATCGAGGTATTGAAACAGATTTCCCCGGTGGTGGTCCCGGTGGCTCCAAACGCGGTTCCATGGAAACAGCGTCCGTCTTCGAGGGCGAGAATGGCGGTGATCGGCACGGCGGCGCACGCTAGGCACCCTGCCGTAGCGATGCAAGCACCGGGTTCATTCGCGCGCCCGGCTGTCCATGACGATGGTTACCGGGCCGTCGTTGACCAGGGATACCTGCATGTCGCCGCCGAAGACACCGCACTTCACGGGCTTGCCGGTTTCGCGCTCCATCGCCGCGCAGAACGCCTGATAGAGCGGTTCCGCATGCTCCGGCGCGCCAGCCCGGATGAACGACGGTCGGTTGCCCTTCTTGGTCGAGGCATGGAGTGTGAACTGGCTGACTACCAGCGTTTCGCCGCCGGTTTCCACCACCGATAGGTTCATTTTCCCTTCCGCGTCGCCGAAAATCCTCATCCTCGCGATCTTGCCGGCCAGCCAATCGACGTCGGACGCGTCGTCGATTTCCTCGACGCCCAGAAGCACCAGCAACCCGTGGCCGATGCGGGAAATCGTTTCGCCGCCAATGGTCACGGAGGCATCGGTCACGCGTTGGATGACGGCTCTCATCAGGATTGGATGCGGGTTGGTAACCTGGTGGCATGCCACAGTCCATCACCGGATTCTCAAAGCGCCGGGAGGGTGCCAGGTTCAAGCCGGGCCTGATCAAAACCAGAAAACCATCCGCAAGTCCGCGGGCGGAAAGTTGGCAAATATACCGCTGCTTCCCTCGTCAGTATCGTGACCGGAGCTACTGGCTGGGTTTTTCAAAAACCGGCCATTGCGGTTCGGTGGGCCGTCTGGTGACGGCCGCTGCGAATCATGCCCCACCACGCGCGAATTGAAGAAGCTCGATCATTGGTTGAAATGAGAGACCGCATTTGCGACGCAAGCCAGGGATTCCACTTCAGAATCTGGATGAGACACTGATCTCATTCTGCACTCAGGTGAGCACCCGCCGGCAAGTCATGTCATCGCAGAGGATCACCTCATCTGCCTCACCGGCGCTGAACACCGAGCGGGGCAGGAAACGGCTGTGGATTTTGGCGAGCATCGCCGATGCGGCCCCGGCCGGGATCTTGAAGTGCATGACGCCGCGCTCGTGGAGGTCGAGTGCGGCGAGCAGGAGCGGGCAGGCGAAGGCTTGGCGCTCCAGCATCGATGCGCCGGCGCGCAGCAGGGTTTCCGCGCGTGTCGCATGGTGTGGTTCCTCCAGCAGCGCGGCGAGCTTGAGCAGGTTTTCCGCCGCCAGGTGGTTGGGTGATGGTTCGGCTCCATCGTAGTCGTCGCGGATCGTCATCAGGGCGTCTCCCGCCAGCGAAGGACGCATCACATAACCGGCGTGCGCCTCGCTCCAGAACGCGTCATCCATTGTTCCCTGCAAGTCTCCAGCCCATGTCAGCCAGGCCTCGTCCGGGAAGCTGGCGTGCAGCTCGATCAGTCCGGAAACCAGGCATGCGTAATCCGCAGGAAACGCCCCGACTTCGCCCCGCCTGCCGCGGTGGCTGCGGAAGAGATGGGTGCCATCCCACAACTCGCGCTTCAAAAACCCGGCGGCCTCCCGCGCCGCGGCTGCGAGGTCCGGGCGTTCCAACAGACGCGCGCCACGGGCCAGCGCGCCGATGGCAAGGCCGTTCCACGCGGTGACGATCTTGTCGTCGCGATGCGGCGGCGGGCGCAGGGCCCGGTGCTCTAACAGGATTTTCCGCGCCGCTGCGAGGCGCTCGCGGATTTCGTCTTCCGGGCAGTCGAACAAGGCGGCGAGTCCGGCGTCGGATTTCGCGCGGAACAAGGTGTTGCGGCCTTCCAGTTCGCGATGTGGGTCGCTTTCCGGGCGGGCGTTGCCAGCGGCCTCCACGCCGTAGGCGGCATCGAAAATGGCGGCATCGCGTGGATCCAGCAGCGCGGAAACCTCCTCGGCTGTCCAGGTCCAGAATGCGCCTTCGAGTTTCTCCTTCGAGTCGGGAGACGGCAGGCTGTCGGCATCTTCCGCGGCATGGAAGGCACCGCCGGGATCGCGCAGGGTTTCGAGGAGGTAACGGAAAATATCCTCCGCCACTTCGCGGAACGCCGCATCTCCGCCGATCTGCCAGCCGTCGAGGTAGGCCATCGCGAGCTGGGCCTGGTCGTAGAGCATTTTTTCGTAATGCGGCACGTGCCACCAGCGGTCCACCGAGTAGCGGTGGAAACCGCCGCCGAGGTGATCTCGCATCCCACCCACCGCCATGGCGTGCAGAGTGACCCGGCACATTTCCCATGCCTGTTGGCCCTCCTCGCTCTCCATGCCGAAGCGCTCGGCGAGCTGCATCAGTGCGCGCGGCACCACCGGCCGGGGGAACTTCGGCGCGCCGCCGAAACCGCCGTGCGCCGCATCGAACATCGACTCGCAGCGGTCGATGAAATCCCCGAACACGCGGGCGTCGGCCAATTTTCCGGCATCCTGTGCCGCGGCTTGTTGGCGGAGATGCTCGATCGCGTTTTGAGCGGCCGATTCCATGCGCGCGCGGTCGTCGCGCCACAGTCGCGCCAGTTCGTGGCACACGCGCGTGAATCCGGCGCGGCCGTGGCGGTCTTCGGGCGGGAAATAGGTGCCGCCGAAGACCGGCTTGCCAGCGGGGGTGAGCCACACGCTCATCGGCCAGCCGCCCTGGCCGGTGGTGGCCTGCACGAAGGCCATGTAGGTGGCGTCGATGTCCGGGCGCTCCTCACGGTCCACCTTGATGTTGATGAAATGATGGTTCATCACCGCGGCCACGTCGGGATTTTCGAAACTCTCGCGTTCCATCACATGGCACCAGTGGCAAGTCGAGTAGCCCACCGAGAGGAAAACGAGTTGGTCCTTTTCCCGCGCGGTCTGGAAAGCCGCCTCGCTCCATGGCAGCCAATCGACCGGATTGTGGGCGTGCTGGAGCAGATAGGGTGAGGTTTCGTGGATGAGTGAGTTGGACATAGCGGTGGAAATGGAGGGCTCAAGCCGCGTGCACGAGCAGGACGATTTCGCCCTTCGGCGGATGGGTGCGGAAATGATCCAGCAGCGCCGCCGCCGTGCCGCGGTGGTAGGTTTCGAACAGCTTCGTCAGCTCGCGCGCCACACAGACACGCGCCTCGGGATGGTTTTCCGCCAGGATTTCCAACGTGGAAACCAGCCGGTGCGGCGACTCGAAAAAAATGCCCGTCTCGCCGGATTCGATGGCTGCAGTGAGGGCGGAGCGACGCTTTCCCGATTTCACCGACAGGAAACCGCCGAAGTGGAAGGCATGGCAGGGGAATCCCGATCCGATCAGCGCCGTGACCACTGCCGAGGGCCCCGGCAGCACCTCGCACGGCGTATCGCTCTCGATGCAGGCCTGCACCAGGCGGTAGCCCGGGTCCGAAATCCCGGGCATGCCCGCGTCCGTGACCACGGCGATCGTTTCGCCCGCGCGGGCCGCAGCCACCAGTTCGGGTGCGCGGCGCGATTCGTTGTGTTCGTGCAGCGAGACCAGCGGCTTGCCGGAAATCCCGTGGTGCGCCAGCAGTGGCGCGGTCCGCCGCGTGTCCTCGCAGGCGATCCGGTCCGCACCGCGCAGCACTTCGAGCGCCCGCAGTGTGATGTCGCCCAGATTTCCGATGGGCGTGGGGACAAGGACGACGCGGCCGGTTGGTTCCATGGTGACGGCCCCCACTGACAGCCGGCGGCAGCTGGAAACAAGCAAAAGCTCTGGCACCGGCTTGCGGATGGCCGGATTGGAGGAAAAACCGGCTATTTGGCCAGATAAGGCTTGTCAGTTGACCGTATTTTTGATTTCACCACCGGCCCGGCAGGCATTCCGGCCGCCGCCACTTCCAGCGATAACCATTCTTCCATGCTTCCAGAAAACGTCATCCCGTTCGAGGAAGCGCGGCCGGTTTCGCGATTTCCCGGTTCTCCCATGAAAAGTGATCTTGTTGAAAAGGCCTCTGAAATCGTCACCGACCCGCTCGTCCTTATCAACCTGGTGTCCCAACGGGTGCGCCAGTTGAACAGCGGTCGCTCGCCCCTCATCCCGACCCGCCCGAGCATGGGTGTGGCCGACATCGCCCTCATCGAGATCATCGAGGGCAAGATCAAGCTGCTCGAAAAAGCCGAAGCCTGACCGCCTCCGCTGCTTTTCGTGCCGCCACTGCCACGCCATGAGCGCGGAAATCGCCACCAATCGGAAAGCCGGCCGCGATTTCCACATTCTTGAGAAATACGAGGCGGGCATCGAACTCAAGGGGACCGAGGTCAAGTCGATCCGTGCCGGCAAGGTGAACATCTCCGATGCCTTTGCCCGGGTCGAGGGCAACCAAGTGTTTCTCTACGGCTGCGACATCCAGCCGTGGGAGACGGCGGCCGAGTGGTTCCAGCACGCCGCCAAGCGCCCGCGTCGTCTGCTGCTCCACAAGAAGGAGATCCTCAAGCTCGCATCCGCCACCGCCATCAAAGGCTGCACGCTGCCGCTGCTGCGCATGTATTGGAAAAACCGCCGGGTGAAGGTCGAAATCGGCGTCGGCAAGGGCAAAACCCACTCCGATCAGCGGCAGGATCTCAAGAAGGCCGTCGAAATGCGCGAGGCCCAGCGCGAAATGGCGCGCTTCAACCGGCGGTGAGCCGTCTTCAAGGGGGGGCGAAACGCGTTCGCCCACCGGGGATGTGGAGGCGTAGAGTCGAGGACATCGCCACGCTTCGGCTTCGCATCCACATCGGCGGACATGCTCCGCCGCTCCATGGGGCCGGGCGCTGAAGCGCGCCGTCAACTGGGGTCAGGCTTTTCCCGCCAGTGCCCGGCCGGTAGGGGAGTCCGGGTTGCGGCGGATTTCCTGCGGAGTCCCTGCGGCGACGAGCCGGCCGCCATTTCTGCCGCCGCCGGGGCCGAGTTCGATCACGTGGTCGGCCGCGGCGATGACATCGAGGTGGTGCTCGATGACGAGCAGGCTGTGGCCGGCGTCGCGGAGCTTGAAAAAGGCGTCCATGAGGCGCCGGACGTCGCCGAAGTGTAGGCCCGTGGTCGGTTCATCGAAGAGGTAGAAGGTGTGCGGGGCCTGCGGGCGGGCGAGTTCGACGGCGAGCTTGAGGCGCTGGGCCTCGCCGCCTGAGAGTGTGTTGGCTGCTTGGCCGAGCTGGAGGTAGCCGAGGCCGAGTTCGTCCAGGGTGGCGAGGATGTGGCGGAGCTTGGGGACCGGGCGGAACAGATCGAGCGCCTCGCCCACGGAAAGTGCCAGCACGTCGGCGATCGAGCGGCCCTTGTAGGTGACTTCGAGTGTTTCGCGGTTGAAGCGGCGGCCGTCGCAGGCGGGGCAGGGGACCCAGGCGTCGGGCAGGAAGTGCATCTCGATTTTCAGCCGTCCATTGCCCTCGCAGCGTTCGCAGCGGCCGCCTGCGGCGTTGAAACTGAATCGCCCCGCGCCGTAGCCACGCTGTTTGGAGAGCGGCAGCATGGCGAACAGGCCGCGGATCAGGTCGAAGGCACCGCTGAAGGTGGCGGGATTCGAGCGCGGGCTGCGGCCGATCGGCGATTGGTCTGCGATCACGCATTTTTCGATGTGGTGCAAGCCGTCGATGCGGTCGTGCATGCCGGGTGTCTCGCCGGAGTTGTGAAAATGGCGGGCGAGCGCGCGGCGCAGGATGTCGTCGGCGAGCGTGGACTTGCCGCTGCCGCTCGGGCCACAGAGGCAGACGATTTGGCCGAGCGGTATTTCGACGTCGAGGTTTTGCAGGTTGTGCTCACGCGCGCCATGGATCTGCAGCGTCGGTCCGCCGAACTGTAGCGGCGGTCTATGACCGTCGATCGGTATCAGCGGTCTATGACCATCGGCGCTTGATGACTTTTCTCTCAACCAAACTCCCGTGGCCGAATCGATTTCCCCCGGCTTGCCCGCGGCGAGGATTTTCCCGCCTGCGGCACCGGCGGCGGGTCCCATGTCGATGACATGATCGGCGGCGCGGATGATGTCCTCGTCGTGTTCCACCACGACCACCGTATTTCCGAGATCGCGCAGGCGGGTGAGCGCGCCGATGAGCCGGGCGGTATCGCTGGCGTGGAGGCCGATGCTCGGTTCGTCGAGCACGTAGATCACGCCGGTCAAGCCTGCGCCGAGTTGGCTGGCGAGGCGGATGCGCTGGGCCTCGCCACCGGAGAGCGTGCCGCTGCCGCGATCGAGCGCGAGGTAATCGAGGCCGACTTCGTGGAGAAACGACAGCCGCGCCCGCACATCGCCAGCAAGGCGCGTGCACACCTCGTGCCTGGTGTCGTCGATTTGAATATCACCCAGCCACTCGAGCGCGTCGGCCACTGCGAGTCCGCAGAAATCCTGGATGCCGAGCCAGCGGTTTCCGCAGCCCTCGATGCGCACGGCGAGCCACTCGGGCTTGAGCCGGTGGCCGTGGCACGTGCGGCACGGGCGGTGCGCCATGACCCGCGCGAGGCGGCGGCGGGTGAGTTCGGTTTTCGCATCGTGGAAGCGGCGCAGGGCTTCGTTGGCGAGGCCTTCGATGGATTTGGTTTGCGGCTTTTTGTCGGGCCCGGATTTCCAGCCGGTGTCGAGCGTGCCGCCATGAAACATCAGCTCGCGCGCCTCGTTGGAAAGATCGCCGATGGCGGCATCCTCCGGCAGTCCAAACATGCGCAGGAGCGCGCGGGTCTCGCTGAGAAACTGGCCGGCGCGCGACGATTTTTCCGGCCACCAGCCGCGGATGCCGCCCTTGAGCAGCGGTGTTTGCGGGTCGCCGAGCAGCAGGTCGGGATCGCAGAACATTTCGGTGCCGAGACCCTCGCAGGCCTCGCAGGCACCGTGGTGGGAGTTGAAGGAAAAGTGTTTCGGCGTCAGTTCGCCGACGGTGAAACCGGTGCGCGGGTTGCGGTAGGATGTCTGGAAACTCAGGTCGCGCCAGGCTTCCGCACCGGGTTCCTGGATGGCGGCACGGGCCTCGATGCCGCAGAGCCGCAGTGTGGTTTCCACCGAGTCCGCGAGGCGTGATTCGATGCCGCCGCGGATCACGAAGCGGTCCACCACGATTTCCACCGCGCCCGGAGAGACGGGCCATGCCTTCGCCGCGTCCTCGATTTCCACCAACTCACCATCGATCCGGATGCGGATGTAGCCGTGGCGTTGCAGGTCGCCCAGCAGCCGGGTCGGCTCGCGGAGTTCCTCCGAAGGAATCGGTGCGAGCAACATCGCCTTGGTGCCCTCGGGCAGCGCGGCGAGTGCGGCCACGATGTCCGCCGCGCCCATGCGCTGGAGCCGCTCGCCGGTTTCCGGATCATGCGGCACGCCGGCCGCCGCCCACAGCACGCGCAGGTAGTCGTGGATTTCGGTGGCGGTGGCCACCGTCGAGCGCGGGTTGAGCCCGCCGCTGCGTTGCTCGATCGCGATGGCCGGGCTGAGGCCCTCGATCGAATCGAC
>JALRFY010000282.1 GCA_023253625.1 Akkermansiaceae bacterium
CGTAATTCAATACACTGCCGCATTGGGCGCAGAGCAGGCGCGAGACGGGTGCCAGTGGTCCCATGCCCATGGTGGCTACCGGGATGCCATGCTCCGCAGCTTGGAAATCCGCCAGCCGCGCCAGATCGTCCGGCGTGTGCAGCCACGCCGCCAGTTTGAACACTGCCGCACCCGCCTCGCGAGCCAGGTTCGCCTTCAATTCGAGCACTGAACATTCCGGAAGTTTTGCAAAATCGTGAAACGAGGCGATCCAAGGCAGCTTCCTTCCAAGTGCGTTTTTGATCAGCCCGCCGGCCTCTGGAATGGTGGCCACCTCCAAATCAATGCAAGCGGCATCATCGAGCACCCTCTCCAACATTCGCACGCGCGTCGGTGCGTCCAATCCGCCTTGGCCACCTTCGTCGCCGCGACGGGCGGTGAACAGCAACGGCAATCCACTCAGGTGTTCCCATGGCGCAGCTTGCTCCGAATGGACTGCGTCCTGCACCAGATCCAGCCGGATCTCGACCACGTCGCATTGCCCGGATGCGGCGTCCGCATCTGTGGCGAGCAAATCGGACCGGTTGCTGAAACCGCCTATCACCATCGGCCTGCCGGATTCCATCGGAAATTCATTTCGAGGCATGGCTGAATGAAGGGCCGCAGGCGGTCGGCCGTCAATAATCCATCCTTGTCAAGGTTCGAATGAATTCCGCCGCCGCAAAAAAATCCGTCATTCCGGGATTTTCTCTGGCCAACCCGAAATTCGATTTCCTAGTTTGCCTCAAAACAACCCCATTCGAAATGAACGCACCACTTCGCCAACTTCTTTCCATCGGTTCTTTCGCTCTGGTTTCGTGCTTCTTCACAGCAACCGCTGCCGCCCAAGCTCCCAAGGTTGTCGCCGAGAAACCGTCTTTTGACGACCTCGAGTCGCCGCAATTCGCCGGGGGCAAACCGAAAGCCTTCAAGCCCAAGGAATGGCTCGAGATCGAGACCAAAATCAACGTCTCCATGCAGCCGCAGCCGAAATCCAACACTTGCGACCGCCTCACCGTGAAATGGTATGTGGCGGTGAAAAACCCCGAGCGCTCCGGTCAAATGCTGCTCCTCACCCGTGACATCGAATACGTCAATGTTCCCCTTGATGAAGAGGTTTACTGCTCGGTCTATCTCTCGCCCGCCTCTCTCAAGCGCCTCACCGGTGTCGACCGTGCCGGCAAACGCTCGGTCGAGGCCGTGGGCTACGAAATCCTCATCAATGGCATGAAAGTCGCCGAGGACACCACCAAATTCCAGCCAGGTTGGTGGAACGCCGCTACGGACAAGATTTCCCGCACCAACGTGGTCCCCTTGCTCAACAAGCTTGAGACGCCGTTTGCCCACATGTGGTGGGACCGCTACGCCGAAGTCCTCGATCCACGCATCAACCGCTGAGTTCAGCCAGATCCCTCACATTCCATCATTTTTCAATCACCCAACCATGGCCGAGACCCCGACGAGCGTCGCAATCAACATCGGTTCCCAACGCATCAGCATGGCCGTCTTCGAGCAATCGAAAAGCGGCGGCCTGCTCCTGAAAGCCTACGACTCCGAAACAATCTCTGCGGACCCCGCGATGGACGCGTCGCGGATCTCCCAGACCCGGGTGGCCATCAACGACCTCGCCAGCCGTCTCAAGGTCGGCAAGGTCATGGCCCGCTACGCGATCTCTGGACAAGCGGTTTTCACACGTTTCGTGAAACTTCCGCCGTTGCAGGACGACAACATCGAGCAGCTCGTCACCTTCGAGGCGCAGCAACATGTGCCCTTTCCACTGCCCGAGGTGGTGTGGGATTATCAACTCATCGATGGCGCGACTGAAAAGGAAGTGGCGCTGGTGGCCATCAAGAGCGATTCGCTCGATGAAATCAACTCGGCGGTCAACGATTCCGGCCTTGGCACGGCCGAGGTGGACATCGCCCCGATGGCCCTCTACAACGCCTTCCGTTCCACCTACGGCAAGCTCGAGGAGCCGGTGTTGCTCATCGACATCGGTGCCAAAACCAGCAATCTCCTCTACATTGAGGGCAGTCGTTTCTTCACCCGCAGCATCCCCATCGGGGGGGCTGCCATCACCGCCGCCATAGCCAAGGAATATAATGTTTCCTTCGCCGAGGCGGAACACCAGAAGATTTCCAATGGCCTGGTGGCACTGGGAGGCGGCCACACCGAGCAACTCGAGGAGGCTCTCGCCGCGCTGGCCATGGTCATCCGCAACGCGCTCACCCGACTGCCCGCGGAAATCGCCCGCACGACAAACTATTACCGCAGCCAGCATGGCGGAAGCGCACCACGTCGGGTGCTTCTTGCCGGCGGAGGCGCCAACCTCCCTTACACTCTTGAGTTCTTCAACGAAAAACTCAACCTGCCGGTCGAATACTTCAACCCGGTGCGCAACCTCGCCGTTGGCAAGGGTATCGATCCCTCCGTCATCCAGCGCGATGGCCATCTGATGGGCGAACTTGTCGGACTCGGCCTGCGTGGCATTGGCAAGTCTGAAATCAACATCGACCTGGTTCCGGCAGTCGTCGAGCAAGCCCGTGCGGCCGACCGCCGCAAGCCGCTCCTCATCGCCGCTGCCGCCGTTCTGCTCAGCGGCACCGCCGCATGGGCCGCGCTCCAGAATCTCGCTGCCGCCAACGCCGCGGAAGCCGCTCGCACTATGGTCGATCAGCGCGACACACTGGCCCCTGTGAAGATCCAGATTGATGGCTTGCTCAAACGCGAGGCTGAACTGCGCAAGATCGCCGGTGCCTACGTTTCTGTTGAGCAAGACCACGCCTACTGGATGGATCTGATCAACGAATTGCGCAATGCCTTCGCCAGCGATGCCGTTTGGATCACCGATTTCGAGCCGTTGATGGATCACAATCCGCTCCAACCGGAGGGCGAGAAAAATCAGCCCGCCAAGACCAGCCAGGGCAAGTCACTCGTCAAGCCGGATTTCGCCAGCGCCAAATTCGGCACCAGCTCGTTGCTGGCCCCGCAGGGCGACCAACCGCTGGTCGCCAATGCCATCCGCATGAAAGGCTTTTGGCGGGAAAACCCGCGCAGCCAGAATGTGGTCTCAGAACTCCTCAAGAACCTGCGCGAAACATCCACCAGTTTTCGCTTCAGCGCCGAGCCGCCAGAGCCAACCAATGCCCGCCAGGGCCGCAATGCCGCAAAAACCGAGCCTGTCATCCTGGGCGATGAGCAGATCCTCACCATCACCTCATCCGGTGCGCCGGGAGAATTTGGCCTGCCATTTGAAATCACCCTGCCGCTGGCCCGCAATGTGGCCGCCAAGTAATCCATCACCCGCCGCTCCTTCACCCACGATTTCTCTCCAACCGAAATGACTTGGTTCAAAGACAACAAGTTTCTCGTCACCCTCAGTGGCATCACCCTTTTAGGCGTTATCGGCCTGGCGGTGTTCGCGATGAATGGCGCATCCCGCTATGAGGCCGCCAAGGATGAATTCGACCTCGCCGCCTCTGAGGCATCCTCCTACGAGCGGCAGCCGCTCTACCCGCGCGATACCAACCGCGATGCCAAAAACAAGGCGATCGAGGACTACAAGTCGTCCCTCGATGAATTGCAGCAGGCTTTCAGCTCCTGCCGCCCCGCTAATCTGGAAAACATCTCGCCGCAGGCATTCACCGACCGCCTCAAGAAGGTGAACGATGAATTGACCACCGCCTTCAAGGAAGCCGGCGTCGAGTTGCCGGAGGAGTTTTTCAGCGGCTTCGAGCGCTATCGCACCACCTTGGCCAACAACCAAGCCACCGGCATTCTCAGCTACCAACTCGATGCCGTCCGCTCCATGATGCTTGCGCTCGCCAAGTCCGGTGCCTCCGGACTCCGCAACCTCTACCGCTCCCCACTGCCCGAAGAAGCCGGAAGCGAATGGAAGCCGGACGATAAACAAGTCCATGTCGCCAGGCCCCTCCCGTTTGAAATCACCTTCGTCGGACCGGAAAAATCCGCCCGCGAGTTCCTTTCCAGCCTCAGCGCCACCGATCCTCATTTCGTGGTGATCCGCACCATGCGCATCGCCAATACCAAGCAGAAGCCACCTATGTCCTCCGATGCTGAATTCGGCAATTCCGCCGCAGGCGGCGCTGCCGCGCCGGAAGCCGCGGCATTCGACAATATTTTCGGCGAAGCCTTTGGCGAGCCCACCCCCGAAACCAAGCCAGCCACCGAAGCCGATGCTGAAGCTGAAGCTCAAGACGCCCCGCCACCCTCGCCTCCCGCACCTCCGGCGGATTCGTCCCGCATCCTCGCCCAAGTCCTCGGCAATGAGGAAGTTCAGGTCTTCCTCCGGCTCGACCTGATGATGTTCCTGCCCGCCAAAAAACTTCCCTGATCCTGCCCCACCGATCCTTTCCCATGTCCTGGTTATCCAAGAATTACGAAAAAGCCGCGATTGGCGGTGCTGTGGTCGTTGCCCTGGGGCTCGGCTATCTCGGTTGGTCGAAATTAAGTGCCGTCGATGCGGATTTTGGAACCGGCCTGCGCGGCTCCGGTAACAATCAGACGGCTGTCCCGTCCGCCGAGCTCATCCCCAAAGCGATCCAATCACTGGGGCTCGACCGAAGCTGGACCCAGTCCCGCCATGGCGACCGCCTGGTGGACCTCTTCACCGGCATCTCGCTCTTTGTCGCCAGCTCCGCTCCCGAGCAGCCCGTTGATCTTCTCAAGGATGCTCCTGTCCACCCTCCCATTCCCAACACTTGGTGGATTGAAAAACGTCTCGACCCAGGCTTCGCCGACTCTCCCGAGCGCGACCCCGATAGCGACGGCTTCACGAATCTGGAGGAATTCACCGCTTCCACTGATCCCAACAGTCTCAATAGTCACCCGCCGCTTATCGCCAAGCTCCGCTACCTCAACGACGACAGCCTGACCTGGGTGCTACGTCCCGGCTTCGGCTCGGATGGCAAATTCCCGGTGAACTACGAAGACAGCCAGGGCCGTCGCAACCGGATTGCCGCAGCCGAAATGATCGGCCCAGACGAGATCTTCTTCAAGGAGGAGCCCGCCAAGAATCGCTTCAAGCTTCTCGGCCACGAAAAGCGCACGGAACTCAATCCTCGGACCAGCATCGAGGTGGAAACCACCATCGTTCGCATCGAGGACCAGCGCCACAACAAGAAAGGCACCGTTTACGAGTTCCCATCTCCGCTTGGTGACGACGCCCGCAAAAACAACTTTCTCCAATATGACCGCAACGCCGTCCTCAGGCTGGAGGCGCTCGGCCTCGGCGGCGAAGAATTCAAAATCGAGGAAAACACCGCCTTCGCCCTGCCGCCCGGTGCCCCCTCCAAGAACTATTTCCTCAAGTCCGTCACCCCGGATTCCATCACCATCGAATACAACGATGCCCAAGGCACCCGCCAGACTATCCAGATCGCCAAAGGTGGCTTGCCTGCCGCTATGCCATGACCCAAGGTGAATTTCCCGTAAAAATCGCTTTTCAAATCTCCGAATGATGCCCAGAAAACCTCAACCGACCATGCAAAAAACGTCCACGTATCAGACCAGCCGTACCGCCATCGCTCTCATGGCTGCGGCATCCGCCACCCCCGCCATTGCCACCAAGGCCGCCGCAGGTGAAGGAGCCGGCTACAGCGGCTATAGCAGCCTCGCCCAACGGGAAATGATCCGCCGGCAGAACGATGTGCGGGAAGGCGACCGCCTCCTCGCCGAAGGCCGCGAGGCATACGCCAAGGCTGATTACCAACAGGCTGTGGATAAATACAGCCAGGCTCTGCAACTCGTGCCCGATGCACCGATGTTCCGGGACCGCCGCCAGAGCATCACCGGCCACCTCGCCGATGCCAGCGTCGCACTATCGATGAAACATCGCCAAGTTGGCAAATTCACCGAGGCCCGCACCCTGCTTGACACCGTCCTAAGCGTCGATCCGGACAACGCCATCGCCAAACGCGAACTCGCTTACCTCGACGATCCCATCCGCACCAACCCCGCCCTCACCTACGAGCACACCCAGAACGTCGATCAGGTGCGCCGGCTCCTCTATACTGCTGAAGGTAACTTCAATCTCGGCAAATACGACGCCGCGATGACCGAATACGAGAAAGTCCTTCGCATCGATTCCCACAACTCCGCCGCCCGCCGCGGCATGGAGCGCATCGCTGCCGCCAAGTCCGATTACTACCGCGCCGCTTACGATCAGACCCGCTCCGAACTTCTCTCCCAAGTGGATGCCGCCTGGGAACTCGCCGTGCCGGATGAAGCACCCGCCCTGCCCGATACCATTGGGCGTGGAGAGCAGTCCGGCACCGGAATCGCCTACATCACGGAAAAACTCCGCAATATCGTCATTCCCAGCATCAACTTCGAGGACACCACCGTTGAGGAAGCCATCGACTTCCTCCGCTTGCGCTCACGTGAACTCGACACCATGGAACTCGATCCCGCCAAAAAAGGCGTCAACTTCGTCATCCGCCGCCCGCGCCCCACGGTGGCCGGCGGTGGTGCCGATGCGGGCCTTGATGCCGATGGCGGCGACGGCCTTCCGACCCTCGGCGCGGATCCCAGCGCGCTGCGCATCAATGAACTCCGCGTGACCAACGTCCCGCTTGGCGTGGCCCTCAAATACATCTGCGACGCCACCCGCCTGCGCTACAAGGTCGACGATTACTCCGTCACTCTCGTCCCTCAGACCGAGACGGTGGACGATGTCTTCACCCGCACCTTCAGCGTGCCCCCGGATTTCGTCTCCTCGCTCGATACCGGCGGGGGCGGTGGCAGCACTGAGGTGGACCCCTTCTCCGAGCCTTCCAGCTCCACTGCCACCTTGGCGCCTCGCCGGCCCATTATCGACTTGCTGCGCTCCTCCGGCATCAATTTCGGCGATGGCACTTCCGCCACCCTCAGCTCCAACGGCGTCCTGCTGGTCACTAACACCCCCGGGGAACTCGACAAGGTCGAGCAACTCGTCAATGCCATCATCAGCAAACAGCCCAAACAGGTCAAAATCACCACCAAATTCGTCGAGATCAACCAGGAGAATTCTGATGAACTTGGCTTCGACTGGATTATTGGGCCTTTCAACACGACCGGTTCCGGTTCGATGGTCGCCGCTGGCGGCACTTTGGGCAACGGCGTCACCCGTATCGGCAACGATTTTTCCGGGCCGAATGTAGATGGCATTTCAGGCCCAGATTTTCCGGTTGATAATATCTCCACCGGCGGTCTTCGGAGCGGTGACGGCGCCCTCACTCGCAACAGCATCGATGCGATCTTGAACAATCCCAACCGCACCGCCCAGCGTGAGAATGTTGCTCCAGGGATCATGTCGCTGACCGGCCTTTTCACCGATGGTGAAGTGAAGGTCATCATGCGCGGACTTGCCCAGAAGAAGGGGACCGACCTGATGACCGCTCCTTCGGTCACTGCCCGTTCCGGCCAGAAGGCCACCATCGAGATCATTCGCGAATTTATCTATCCCACCGAATACGAACCCCCTGAGATCCCAACCAGCACGGGTAACAACGCGGTGGGTGGTGGTGGCGGTGGAACGGTAATCGGTGCCGGTGGCATTTCCAGCTTTCCGGTCACCCCGGCCACGCCCACCGCATTCGAAACCCGCAACACTGGCATCACGCTCGAAATCGAGCCGACCATTGGCGAAAACGACTTCATGATCGATCTGCGCTTCGTGCCGGAGATCGTCGAGTTTGAGGGTTTTATCAACTACGGCAGCCCGATCCAGACCGGTGGTACCGATCTTGCAGGCAATCCGGTAACCGTCACGCTCACCGAGAACAGAATCGAGATGCCTGTGTTCTCCTCGCGCCGCGTGAATACCGCGCTGACCATCTATGACGGCTACACGGTCGCGGTTGGTGGATTGATGCGTGAAGACGTGCAGAACGTGGAGGATAAGGTGCCCATCCTGGGTGACATCCCGGTCATCGGCAGGCTGTTCCAGACCAAGGCTGAGAACCGGATCAAGAGCAACCTCATTATCTTCGTCACCGCCCAGATCATCGATGCCACCGGCCGTCCGCTCCGCGGCAATGGCAGCGCCGATGCCCCAGGCTCAAGCGTTCCGGCCGCGGGTGGCGATGCGGCATCGATCGACGATCTTGGCGGTGTGCTGCCACCGCTCTGATCTTGCGGAATCCATGGTTCGATTACAACCGGGCGCGGAGTTCATGCTCCGCGCCCGTTTGCTTGGATCCACACCAGCCTTCCCCCGGCTCGCTCAAGCGGTGATCCCGGAAACCGCGAATGCACACGAGGGAAGCTCCCGGCTAACTTGAATGCTTGCGTGGCGGCCGCTGCTAATTCCCAGTAAAACCATAACTCGATTCACTTTTTATATTCATGAAAATACTCACGCTTGTCTTCCTCCTCCTTCCGGTTTTCGCCATCGCGAAGCCTATGAACATCCTCGTCCTCTACGCCGACGACTGGCGTCACGACACGCTCGGCGCCGCCGGCAATCCGGTGGTGCTGACACCCCGTCTCGACACGCTTGCCCAAGACGGCGTGCGCTTCATCCATAACTGTGTCACCACCTCGATCTGCGGCGTCAGCCGCGCGAGTTTGTTCACCGGTCAGTGGATGTCGCGCCATGGCAACACCGGCTTCAAGGAATGGAAAACCCCGTGGAACGAAACCTACCCCGGCCTGCTGCGTGCGAACGGCTATCATGTCGGCCACATCGGCAAATGGCACAATGGCGGGTTTCCCGCAGACAGGTTCGACTTCGGCCGCATGTATCACTCCACCCACTGGCACAAGGTGCCTGGCAAGGGGCTCGTCCACGTCACCCGTCGCAATCAGAATGACGCGCTCGAATTCCTCCGCACGCGTCCCGAAAACAAGCCGTTCTGCTTGACACTCGCGTTCTTCGCCACCCATGCGGAGGACGGCCACCCGCAACAATTCCTGCCGCAGCCCGAGAGCTTTGAATTGTATCAGAACGTCACCATCCCGGTGCCGCCGAACGCCACCGCGGAATCGTGGCGGCGCCTGCCGGACTTCTTCAGTGAAAAAAACGAAGCTCGCAACCGCT
Source organism: Akkermansiaceae bacterium (assembly GCA_023253625.1). Taxonomy (GTDB): domain Bacteria; phylum Verrucomicrobiota; class Verrucomicrobiia; order Verrucomicrobiales; family Akkermansiaceae; genus Luteolibacter. The sequence continues at coordinate 9,059 of JALRFY010000282.1, forward strand.
GGACATGGCGCTTCGACACGCCCGGCAAGTACCAAGAGATGATGAAGAACTACTATCGCCTCGCCAGCGAGGTGGACGCCACCTGTGGCCGCGTGCTCGATGAACTGGAAAAACAGGGACAGCTGGACAACACGCTCGTCATCTTCACCACCGATAACGGCTATTACCACGGCGAGCACGGCCTCGCTGACAAATGGTATCCCCACGAGGAAAGCATCCGCGTGCCGCTCATCGTGCGCGATCCCCGCATGGCGGAAAACAAGCGCGGGTCCACCGATGACGCTTTCACGCTCAACGTCGATCTTGCACCCACCATCCTGAATGCCGCAGGCATCTCCATCCCCTCCGGCATGCAGGGGCGCGATATCTCGCCGCTCTACATCGCCGCGGAAAAACCGCAATGGCGGACCGAGTTTTTCTACGAACACCCCACGCTCAATAACGCCGATTTCATTCCCGCCTCCGAGGCGCTGGTGCGAAAGGATTGGAAATACATGTATTGGCCCGAGCACGGCGTTGAACAGCTCTTCGACCTGAAGAACGACCCGATCGAAGAAAACGACCTCGCCAAGCATCCCGACCAGGCCGGCAGACTGGCCGAAATGCGTGGCCGCTTTGCTGAGTTGAAGATGCTGGCGCGCTGACGATCCTCCGCGTCAGCCGCATCCTCGCCGAGTCCGGGGGGGCGGAATCCGGAGCGTCCAGCCGCCAATGATCCGCGACTCAGCCACGGCGGTAACCTGGTGGGCATCGATTCCTGTGCCGCCTCCCTCCGGCATCTGCAAAGTGGCCAGCAGACCAGCCAACAATTTCCCGGGCATTTTTACACCGTTGGATGGAAACGTCGCGGACATCACCAATCGCAGCCCGCCACCAGCATGGCCACCAGTGCTTCGAGTCCTTCTTGATCGGCGGAGTCGAAACGATGATTCACCGGGCTGTCGATATCGAGCACGCCCAGCAAGCGCCCGCCATGGATGACAGGAACCACGATTTCCGATTTTGACGCCGCATCACAGGCGATATGACCTGGGAAAGAGTGCACATCCTGCACGATGACGGTTTGCTTGCGAGTGGCCGCGGCGGAGCACACGCCCTTGCCCAGCGGCAGCCGGACGCAGGCGGGTTTGCCTTGGAAGGGGCCGAGTATCAGCTCATCGCCGGTCAGCCGGTAGAATCCCGCCCAGTTCACCTGCGGCAGCGCATGATAGAGCATGGCAGCCAGGTTTGCGGTGTTGGCCAGTGGGTCGCGCTCGCCATCCAATAGTCCCCGGATTTGCGAGGCGAGTTGGCGGTAGAGTTCCGTTTTGTTGGCCGCGATTTTGAAATCAATTTCGATCATGCGATGAGAATGGCGACTTCGCAGCGACATGGCAGTGCGAAATCTCCGGAGCGGTGCTTTTTTGTGAGGTGTTTTGGAAAAACGGCCGCTCATTTGAATGACGGCAATCCCATCCATCGCAGGCAAGGATGAGTTCCACTGAAAAACAAACACCGCTACTGCAAAGCCAATTGGGGCTTTGTCAACGGGTCAGTATGATCCAGCCCGCCAGGTATCATTGTTGCCAGCACGAACTTTCCGCTTCCAGTGGCCACCCCGATCCGCTTGTATCCGCCCAGCCCGTTGTGCCGGCTTAGCTCAGTTGGTAGAGCAGCTGATTTGTAATCAGCAGGTCGTCGGTTCGAGTCCGACAGCCGGCTCTCTCTAAGAATCAGTGACTTAGAGAAGTGAAAAGCCTAACAGAAAACAAAGGCACTGCCCCAACACTGCCCGGAAAAATCCTCGATACGGCCACCTGCCACCGGTCCACCTGCCACCCGGCGGCCTCGATCCCGATCCCGATCCCGATCCCGGCACCCGGCACCCGGCACCCGGCACCGGGGGCGCGCGAGGTGCAGGGAAACCTTGGTAATGATACCAATGTTTCCACCGTCGCCGGTCGCGGTCGCGCGAGGTGCAGGGCAATATCATTGTTCCATAAATTTATGGACAAAACAGGTCGCCGGTCGCGCGCGCGTGCGTGGTGCAGGTTACTTTTTGCAGATTTCTGCAAAAGGTCATCGTCGATCCGGTCGCGCGCGCGTGCGTGGTGCAGGCTGCTGTTCCCGCTCAGGTAAATTTTCCTTAGCGGGAGTCCGCTCCGCGCGCGCGTGCGTGGTGCGAAACCTT
>JALRFY010000081.1 GCA_023253625.1 Akkermansiaceae bacterium
CGGCGTTGAGAAGCAGTTGGAGTGACTCGGCGTTGACGGGCAGCTCGGTGGTGGTCGGATCGGCGGCGATCTTGATTTTCTCGTTGTAGATGGCGGTGAGCCGGTTTTCGCGGCTGCGGTCGAGGAGAAACCAGGCCAACAGCACGGCAAGCAGCGCGAGGATTGCGGCGATGGTGGACTTGGTGGCGTTGCTGAGTTTTTGTTTGTGTTTTGGCATCTTGGGCAAGGTGGCGGTGGCGGCCGCAGCGGGATGGGACCGCGCAGCGGCTGGGGTGAGGAGTGGGGCGGTGGGTTTCGGAGCAGGCACCGGCCCGGCGGGCGGCAGATCCTGCGCGGAGGTATGAACGCTCGGCTTCGATCCCTCGGGAGGCATCAGCGGCTGCGGCGCGGTGACGGTTTTCACCGATTCGGCGGCCTGCGGCGCGGGTTCAGGGGCAACTTCCTGGTTTGGAGCAGGAGATTGGGAGGCGGCGGCGGGCGAGAGGGGTGTCAACTGGCCGGCGGGGGACGAGGCCACGGCAATTTGCACGGTCTTCACTGGCGTGGGGACGGCACCGGGGATGATCAGTTTCGGCCGCTTGGTGGTGCCGGCGGATGGTTCGCCGCCGGTGCTCATGGCGGGATTGGGGTTTTTGTCGTTTTGGAGAAATACCGTGAGTGCCTCCCGCGCCGATGCGGGACGGTCATCCGGATTGCGGTTGAGGTGCCACATCACCCAGTCACAAACCCACAGCGGGATCTCCGCGCGCACCTCCTGCAGTGGCTTGACGCTGTGGTGGAGGTGGGACTGCATCACTTCCTGACCGCTCGTGCCATCAAAGGGATAGATCCCGGCCAGCGCTTGGTAATAGACGCAGCCCATCGAATAGAGGTCGGAACGGGCATCCAGCGGCACACGCTCGAATTGCTCCGGGGCCATGAAGAAAATCGAGCCGAACACCGCTTCCATTTCCTCCAGTTCCTCGCGCGATTGCGACTGCGTGAGGGTGGCGAGGCCGAAGTCCACGATTTTGATCTGGAACTTGCCGGATGGCAGCCAGGTGAGCATCAGGTTGGACGGCTTGATGTCGCTGTGGATCAAATCGAGTTCCTGCGCGGCGATGAGGGCTTCCTGGGTCTGGAGGGCGAGTTCGCGGAAATCCGGCCAGGTGAGCGGCGCGCGCTCGATGAGTTCCTCGAGCGTGTTGCCGCTGATGAGTTCCATCACGACGTAGGGCCCGTCGTCGTCCTTGCCGACATCATAGACGGTGACGATGTTGGGGTGCTGCAATGCGGCCAGCGCGCCAGCCTCCTTCATGAGCTGGCGGGTGGATTCCTCTAATAGCCCCGGATCGCTGGAATTCGCCGGGATGCGCTTGATGGCGACTTCGCGGTTCATCCGCGTGTCGTAGCCGCGGTAAACCGAGCCCAGTCCACCTTGGCCGATTTTTCCGCGGATTTCGTATCGTTCTTCCATGGCGTGGGGCGTGCCCGTTGTGTCAGATCAAGCGTCGCGCGGGTGCCGGTGTGCTCCGGCGCGTCAGGATGCGATGCGCTCGAGGCGCTCGCGGCGGTAGAGGGTGGGGGACTGGCCCACGATGCGGGCGAAGCTGCGGTTGAACTGCGAGAGCGACTGGTAGCCCACCAGGAAGGCGATTTCGGAAATGCGCGCCTCGGGTTTGAGCAACTCGCGTTTCGCCCAGTCGATGCGGCAGCGGTTGACGTAATCGGTGAGCGTGAGTCCGGCGGAGTCCTTGAAAAGCCGACAGAAGTGCGACTCGCTGAGGCCGGCGTGGCGGGCGACGAGTCCCAGCGGCAGCGGTTGGTCGAGGTGTTCGTGGATGAATTTTCTCGCCTTGGCAATGGCCGCCGGTTCGCTTCCTTCCTCGACGATGGCCATGGAGTCGGCGTGCTCGCCGAGTTGCTCGGCAAAGCTCTGCAACAGCGTGACCATGCTCTGGTAGCGGAGCGGCTCCACGAAGCGGGTTTGCATGTAGGCATCCTTGAGCTTGGCGCGCGAGGTTTTGTCGAGCGTCTTGCGGCCGATGGCTCCCATGATTTCCTCGAATTGTTCGGGGGTGGGAGTGCGGCTGAAAACCTGGCCGGTCTTGAGGTATCCGATGACTGAGGCACCGAGTTTCACGGGCACTGCGGTGGCGCACAGGCCGGCGAAGCAGTGGCAGGTGGTGGGGCCGCTCACCTCGGCTTCCTCCATCAGCCGGCGGTTGGTTTCGACGCAGGCACCGCAGGCTTTGGCGCAAAGATTGAGCTCCTCGCAGAACGGACTACGGTTCATCCCTTCTTCGTCGAGGCACCAGCCGTCCGGATCCGATGAGACGAGGCGCAATGGCAGTCCGGTGGCGGTGCGGAACGCATCTTGGTA
>JALRFY010000048.1 GCA_023253625.1 Akkermansiaceae bacterium
GTGTCTGGCGGTGCCGATGCCGCTTCCTTATGATCCGTGCTTTCCAACTTTACTTTGAATGGCCCGGTATTTTTGATCCCCGCGATGTTGAAATCAGGCGCATGGCTGTCCACACCGCTGTTTTTCCTGCTGGTCCCGGCATCCGTGGCCGAGCCATCCCATGATGCCCGGACGGCACCTGAGGTGGACGTGATCTCCCCGGTCCCGGCACCGGAAATCGACGGTGTGCAGTCCGCTGCCTTCCAAATGCCGGAGGAACTCCGGATCAACAACCAGGGTGGCAGGATCGATGGCGACATCGATTCCGGTCTGCGGCTGGGTGGCCCGGTCAAGATCGAGGGCGACAACGGCCTGGAGATGTTCGCCGACACGGCCGAGCTGGACCTCAAGGCCAAGACCGTCACGCTGCGGGGAAACGTCACCATCTATCAGGGCAACCTCATGCAGCGTGGCGAACTCGCCGTCTATCACTACGATCAAGGCCGCCTCGACAGCACGGGCCTGCGCGCCTCGCTTGATCCGGTCCTGCTGGAGTCCGGCAAGTTCACCGCCATGGAATCCGGCGGTCGCCGTGTCTTGATCGGTGAAAACGCCGGCATCACCACCCAGGATGTGGAGGAGCCGGACTTCTGGCTCCGCGCATCCCAAACCACCGTTTATCCCGGCGACAAGATCGTTTTCAACAACCTCCGCCTCTACGCATTCGATACCCCAGTGTTCTGGCTGCCCTATCTGGCGCAGCCACTCGATGGCGAACTCGGCTATCACTTCGCGCCTGGCGCACGCTCGAACTGGGGGCCATTCCTGCTCAATACCTACGGCATCATGCTCGGCGGCGAAGCCGATCCGGTGACCGGCGAAAACCGGGACGCTTGGCTGCTTTCCCGCTGGCATCTCGACATCCGCGGCAAACGCGGCATCGCCACCGGCGTGGACCTTCTGGACACCCGTATGGAAAACCGCGATGAAATCGGCGGCCTCTCGCTTTATTACCTGAACGATCTCGACCCGCAGCAATCCCGCTCCGGGGTTTCCCGCGGGTTCGTCAATGAGGACCGCTACAAGGTCGAGCTCAAGCACCGCCACGCACTCGAATTCGCTGGCACAGAAGCCGACTGGTGGCTGGATGCGAACCTCACGTGGCTCAGCGACACCTATTACCTCGAAGACTTTGAGATGGATCGCTACCGCACCGATCCATCACCGGACAACACGCTCGGCATCTACCGGCGTGATGATGCCTCGCTGCTCTCGTTGTTCGCCCGTTTCCGTGTGAACGATTTCTACCGCGCCGACACCCGTTATCCGGAACTTGCCTATGATCGGGCACGCGCGCCGTTTTTCGGCCTGCCGGTCCTGCACGAGGGACGCACCTCGTTGGGCTACATCGGGGAAAAGGCGGCGGATGTCACCCGCGGCTCGATCATCAATCCGCTTCTGGCGCTGCCGCCGAACTCCCCCCAAGCCCAGCGCTTGCTGCGCCAACTGGGCGGCTACGAGCGGCGGCTTGCGGAGCGCATGATCGCCCTGCCACCCGACAGCCGCCAGCGCGAGGCCATCCGCACCCAACTGCTGGATTCCAGCTATGCTCGCTTTGATACATGGCAGGAATGGTCGTTGCCGATGACTCTTGGCGGCTTTCTCAGCCTCACGCCCGAGGCCGGCTTTGGCTACACCCGCCATGGCGCGATCGACGGCCCGGAGGATGGGTTTGGAAACACCAGCCTGCACTTCGGCATCGAGAGCTCGCTGAAGTTTTCCCGCGACCTCGGAGATTACCGCAACGAAGCGCTCGGTATTGACGGGCTGCTCCATGTCATCCAGCCATACGGGAATTGGTCCGTCGTTTCGACCGATGATTATGCGCCGGGTGATCCGGCGGTGGACCGGCTCACGCCCACCACACGCCCGCGGCCGATTGATCCGCTGCGTTTCACCGCCATTGATGAAATGCAAAGCTGGAACGTGCTGCGGCTCGGCGCACGCAACCGCCTGCTCACCCGGCGGGACGGCCAGAGCTTGGAGTGGTTGTTTCTCGACAGCTATATCGACACCTTCATCGACGATCCCGAAGGCAACCGCGAATTTTCCAACTTATACAACGATGCCCGCTGGCAGCCGCTTCCATGGCTTGCCCTGAATGTGGAAACACAGTTCCCCGTTGTGAGTGGCGGCTCGGGATTCAGCGAGATCGCCACTTCCTTCAACTACATGCCCACGGACGATTTCGAGATGCGGTTCGGCTATCGTTGGCTCAATGGGCATCCGGTGCTGGTGGATTCCAGCCTCATCGACCTGGGCACCTACATTCGCCTGTCTGAAAACTGGGGTATCGGCACCCGCCACCAACTGGAACTCGACGACAGCACCCTCGAATACCAGCAATACACGCTGCACCGGGATATGGGCAGCTGGGTGGCCGGCGTGGGACTCAGCAGCCGGGACAACCGCCTCGACAAGGAATACGGCGTGGTTTTCAGCCTCACCCTCAAGGAATTCCCCTCGGTCTCCTTGCCATTTGAACTCGATGCGCAATAGTGCCGCACATCATGAACAAAAGCACTCCCTCAGATCTTCTCGCCGCCCTGCGCTGGCGCTATGCCACCAAGCAATTCGATCCTTCACGCCACATTCCCGCAGATGTCTGGAACGCGCTTGAGGAGTCGCTGGTGCTCACGCCCTCGTCCTTCGGCCTGCAACCATGGAAATTCATTGTCGTGCGCGATCCGGCGGTGCGCGAGCGCCTCAAACTGGAATCCTGGAATCAGCCGCAAGCCACCGATGCCTCACACTTTGTCGTGCTCGCCGCCCGCTGCGATCTCGGTGAGGGCGATATCGATGGATGGATCCAGTGCCTCGCCGAGGTCCAGGGCCAGCCGGTGGAAAACTTCGCCCGGCTCAAGGGTATGATCGTCGGTTTCGCCGAGACGATGAGCCATGAGTCACGCCACGCATGGAACGTCCGCCAGACTTACATCGCTCTGGGTCAGTTGATGGCTGCCGCCGCCATGCTCGGCATCGATACCTGCCCGATGGAAGGTATCAGCACCGCAGCCTATGACCGCATTCTCGGCCTTGAAGGCGGCGGCCATGCCACGGCCGTGGCATGCGCGCTCGGATACCGGGCGGCGGATGACAAATACGCGGAGATGCCGAAGGCTCGATATCCCCGCGAGCGTGTCATCCACCGGATCGGATGACTTTTCGCTGTGTTCAATCCACGAGGTTGTCCACGCGCTGGGCGAGCTCGATGTCGAGATCGGTCACTCCGCCCGCGTCGTGAGTGGTGAGCTTGAGCGTCACCTTGGTGTGGCGGATGGTGATCACGGGATGGTGTTGCGCCTCCTCTGCGATCTCGGCCAGGTCGTTGACGAAATCGATCGCGTCGTTGAATTCCTCGAACTCAACCGTCCGTGTGATGGCGTTTTTTTCGTGCTCCCATTCGGGGCATTTTTTGAGGGCGCTTTTGAGTTCGTCGGCTTCGAGGAGATCGGACATGGAGTTTGCAATAGGGTGTGGGCGGCGAGATTGCGGCGTGGGATTTGCGCTTGGCAAGCCCGTTTCACACGATTTGTGGGAACTTTTTCCAGCGGCTTGCGCACGCCGCGATCAGGGATATTTTCCGGATATGAAAATGTTTTTTTCACTGGCGCTGCTCGGCTTGCTTTTCACCGCGTGTGCGCCCATCACACCGGAGACCCGGATACAGCGGGAACCGCAGAAATTCGAGTCGCTTTCCTCAAAGCACCGGGAGTTGGTGCGGCAAGGACGCATCGATCGCGGCATGACCACGGATGCCGTTTATCTGGCATGGGGTGCGCCTTCCCGTATCCTGCAAGGATCGAAAGACGGCAGGATGACGGAGCGCTGGGACTATGTCGGCAGCCGTCCGGTTTACCTCAACTCATTCCATGGCTCCTACGGTCGTTATTACGGGCCCTGCCGCCGCCCGGGATATTACGGATTCGATTGGGGGCCGGAAGTCGCCTATGTTCCCTATCGGATCGGCTCGGTGTGGTTCATTGACCACCGGGTCGATGCTTGGGAACGCGCCCGCTGACACCCGGGGCCGCGGACTTGCATTTCTGCGGATCGCTGCGAGCATCACCAGATGTTCCGCAGTGTGATGAATCCCAAAGTCCTTGCCACGATCGTTTCAGCCGGTGTTTCCGCCTTGTTGTCCACCTCCTGTTCCACCATGCCGGGCTCCCATGCCAGCCTGGCCGCCTACCACGCCTACGACCGGCCGGCCAGGTTGCCCTCCAATCCGGACAATGTGCGAGTGAAGGTCTCGCTCAACAAACAGCGCACCTATGTGATGGAGGGCAATGAGATGTTGTTCGTCATGCCGGTGTCCGTCGGCACTTCGGGCAAGCCCACGCCCAGCGGAAACTTCCGCATATTCAACAAAGAGGCAAACCGCCGTGCCAATACCCATGGTTTCGCCTACAACGGCAGCCATGTGAAACGCACAATGCAGAGTTCACGACCGGTCGGCTGGTCGTTCAAGGGCACGCCGATGCCCTATTGGTGCGAGTTCAAGCCCGCCTATGGTTTCCACACCGGCTGGGTGAAGCACCAGCCCGCCACCCATGGCTGCATCCGCATGCATGAAAACCTCGCACCCAAGTTCTTCCGTCTCGTCAAGGTGGGCACTCCCGTGAACATCGCCTACTCGCAACCCGAAGATGCCACGCACGGCAATATCCCGCTCCCCCCGGATGCCGGGCCACTGCCGGACTATGACACCTCGATGTATCTGGGCGACGGATATTTCCGCCAGCACAAGCTGCCCGTTTTCCACTGAACCGGTGCCGCTCTAACAGGCCATGACAAGATAGGGCTGCGAAGGTGGGGCGCTACCGCCGGGAGCGCCGGTGAATGGGTGGCGAATGCCATGCCGCTCCCAGCCGCATCCTCGCTCCCTCTCCCTCCATTCACTCTTCATTCTTCATTCTTCATTCTTCATTCTTCATTCTTCCGGTTCCCCCGACAATCGAACCCCTCCATGCCAGACCGCACTGCTTAGCGCTTCGCAGCCGTCTCGCGGGCTTCCTCCAGCAGCCGCTGCACCTCTTCGTCGCTCGTCTGTCCGAAGTCATGATACCATCGGCCCACCGCGCCGAGATTGCCGGGTTCCAACAAAGTCACCACCTCGTCGGCCTCGCCGCGCAGACGGTGCGCGCTGTCGTCTGCCGCGACCGGCACCGCCACCACGATCCGGCCGGCGTTTTGTTTTCTTAGCAATGCCACCGCAGCTGACATCGTCGAGCCGGTGGCGATGCCATCGTCCACCAAGATCACCGTGCGTCCCTCCACTGAGGGAAACGCGTATCCGCCCCGGAACATCCGCTCGCGCCTATCCAGTTCGCGTTTCTCGCGGGCGATCACCCGCTCCAACGCATCCAGGCCCACTCCCAGTCGCGCCACCACCTCATGGTCCAATACCATCACGCCACTGCCTGCGATCGCGCCCATGGCATATTCCTCATGGCCGGGCACTCCGAGTTTCCTGACCACCAATACATCAAATGGCAGCCCCAGCTTGGCCGATACCTCAGCAGCCACCGGTACGCCGCCCCGTGGCAAGGCGAGAAGCAGGGGAGGGGGCGTGGTGCAGTATTCCGCCAGTTTCGCCGCCAGACGTTTGCCGGCGTCCGCACGATCAAGAAACATGTCAAATCCCGGAGTCATAACACATGGGTGGTTTCATCCGGCAGGTGCAGTGCGAACCAATCCGCGGCGAGGTCCGCCGCTTCATCGAGCGTGCCCGGTTCCTCGAACAGGTGGCTCGCGCCTTCCACCACCGAGAGTTTCCGCACACCGGGCAGAAGTTCCATGGTTTCCTGATTCCAGCGCAATACCACCTCGTCCAGCGATCCCACGATCAGCAGCACGGGCACATGCACGCGCTCCGCATCCGAGCCCGCGAGATCCGTGCGTCCGCCACGCGAAACGACCGCCCGGATTGCCGGATCGTGTGCCGCGGCCACCAATGCGGCGGCGGCTCCGGTGCTTGCACCGAAGCACCCGATGCGCAAATGTCCACAGTCCGGATGGTCGTGCAGCCAATCGATGGCATCATCCAGTCGCGCGGCCAGAAATGGAATATCGAAGCGCACCATCGCGCCACGTTCCTCCGCAAGTGCTTCGTCCGGTGTCAGAAGATCGAAAAGCAAGGTGGCCAGCCCGTTGTCATTCATTCGTGCCGCCACACGCCGGTTGCGCGGGCTCATCCGGCTGCTGCCGCTGCCGTGCGCGAAAACCACCATGCCTTGCGCATGGTCCGGCACCACCAAGTCACCCTCCAGCCAAACTCCGGGGCAGGGGATGCGGACATGGCTTTCACGCACCGTTGACTTTTTTGTTTTCATGAAGCCGAACCCATTAGGACAATTACAGTATAAACCGATCGCCGCCGCTTCAAATACGCGATGCCCCGCGGTTCCGCTAGGTGATGTCCGCAGGCTTTCGGGATTGAATCCGCCGCCGCGCCTGCCATCATTACATCATGCGCAAGCGCCATGACCGCACAAGGATGGGCTGGTTTCTCGCGACCGTCTTGCTGGCATCGCCTGCCGCCTGCCGTAAACCGTCCGAGGCCGGGAAATCCGATCTCAAGGATGCCGGCTACATGCTCACAGTGGACGACTGGATGCGGGCCGCCGCGCATGATGATTTGGCCGCATTGAATCAATTCCTCGCCGCCGGCTTCGGGATTTCCACCGCTGCCGCCAATGGCGACACCGCCCTGCATGCCGCCGCATCAGCCGGCGCGCGGCAATGCGCCGATCTGCTCCTGGACCGCGGCCTCGCCATCGATGTCCGCGGTGCCCTCTCCCGCACGCCCCTCATGACCGCCGTGCTCGGCGGCCAAGGAGAAATGACCGCCTGGCTCCTCAGTCAAGGTGCCGACCCGCGTCTCAAGGACGAAGAGGGCTACAATGCCATCATGCTCGCCGTGCGCGAGGACTCGAATGCCGCGCTCATCGAACTCGCGCCCCGCCACCGTGACCTCCTTGATTCCGCACTCCTGCTCGCCGCGCTCAGCGGACGCAAGGCCGCCATCGACACCCTCACCAGCTATGGCGCTTCGGTTTACACGCGGATGGACGACGGCCGCACCCCCCTGATGTTGGCTGCGGAAAACGGCCACGCCGAGGCTGTGGACTTGCTGTTGGATCTCGGCAGCAGCCGTTTTTCGACCGATCAGAATGGCCGCAGTGCCGCAGAGCTGGCGGCTGTGGGCGGGCATCAGGAAATCGCCGCCAATATTCTCGAAGCCCCGCTGCCCGAGGACTTTGCCATTGAATCGCCCGAGCGAATCGCCAGTGCCATGGCATCCTACGTCATGGCCGCGCAAGCATTTGACGGCAGCGATGAGGGTGGCGGTTCACGCCCAAGTGCCACTCCGCAAGGACCGGCGCGCGCGATCGAAGGCGCCACTCTCAGTGCCGTCGTTCCAGCCCAGGCCAATGCCTCCTCCGCCTCAGCCCAAGCGATGCCTGGCCCGCCGGTCGTGATGCGCCACTACCGCCATCGCGAATTGCCCGTCGAAGTCCGCGGGGTGGACGAGGACACCGCCACCCTCGCGATCCTCGGCCCTGAGACCCGCGAGGTGAAAGTGCGGATCGGAGGCACTATACCCGGCTCGAAACTCGTCGTTGTTCGTCTCACGCAACGTGTGCTCGACAGCAAACTCGACCTCGGCCGCAGCGGGCAGGTCTCGGTGGTCGAGGTGCGTGATGTCACCACCGGTGCCAGCCGAGCATGGATCTCCGGCCTCTCCGCCACGGCGCATGACCCGGTCGCGCTCGTGGAGGATGCCGCCACCGGCCGACTCTATACCGCCAGCGCCGGCCAGAAATTCCGCAGCGAGGATGGCTCGGAGTTCATCGTCACCGATGTCCGGCCGGACCAGCTCGTCATCGAAAACACCGGCACCGGCGCGGTGCGCACACTCACCCTCAGCGGCCCGCGTGGCTGACGGGCAAATCCATCACACCCACCCAACATGGAATCCGACACCATCATCGATCACGGCGAACCCGTCAGGCAGTTCGCCATCATGCTGCCCAACCGGGTCGGCGCGCTCGCCGCCATGGTCAAACTGCTGCGCGGCTCCGGCATCGAGGTCATCGGCCTCAGCGTGCAGGACTCGCGCGACGCCACCGTCGCCCGTCTCGTCGTTTCCGATCCTGATTCCGCCGAGCGCCTGTTCATGGAAAAAGGGATTCCGCATACCACTTGCGAGATCGTCGTCGTCGCCCTGCGCGAGGCCGGCCCCGGCCTGTTGCAATGCCTTGATACCCTGATGATCGCCGAGACCAACATCGACTTCGCCTACGCGCTCATGCCCGGGCCGGACAACCAGTCGCTGCTTGCCATGCACGTCGAGGACTACGAGTTCGCCGTCGCCATCCTCCACCAGAGCGGATTCAAACTGATGTATCAGGACGATCTCAGCCGCTGAGCGGTCGGGATGTCGGGCATGCTGGCACTGCCGGCTTACGAGATCGCCCGCCGCCTGAGTTGCACCGCTGTTGCCTTTGTTGAATTCGATTTCCTTCCTTGCGCTCGAACCCTGCGACATGCGCAAGTCCTTCAACGGCCACTCCAATCTTACGCCCCGGGCAGCTCGATGAAGCCTTCGAGCTTCCGGATGCGGGTGGGGTGGCGCATTTTGCGGAGGGCCTTGGCCTCGATCTGGCGGATACGCTCGCGGGTGACCTGGAACTGGCGGCCGACTTCTTCGAGGGTGCGGCTATAGCCGTCCTTGAGTCCGAAGCGTTGCTCCAGCACTTCACGTTCGCGCTCGGTAAGGGTGTCGAGGACGTCCTTGATCTTGTCCTTGAGCATCGAGAAACCGGCTTCCTCCATCGGGTTGTCGGCGGCCTTGTCCTCGATGAAGTCGCCGAACGAGGTGTCGTCCGAATCACCGACCG
>JALRFY010000146.1 GCA_023253625.1 Akkermansiaceae bacterium
GGTGGCGGATGGCGTGATGTGGCGGCGGCGGCCTTTCTTTGTGACGATAGCCGGAAGGTCGATGCCCTCGGTGGAAACGTGCTTCGATTCCAGCCGTGTGATTTCCTCGGCACGGATTCCCGCGAACAGTTGCAACGCATAGGAAGCCACAGCTTGTGGGAAATGTTCCGCCGCAGTGGCAAGCAGGTTGGCGGCTTCCTCCGGTGCCAGGATTTCGATTTCGGCGGCTTCCTTGGATGTCTTCGGCAGCTTTACTGCGGCGAATGTTTCCGACTGGCACCAGCCGCGCTCCGCGCACCAGTTCCAGAACGCCCGCCCGGTGCGCAGGTGCCCTGCTGCCGCGGTTGGCGGCGTGCCCGGTGTGATGAGTGCCGCCTGCAGTTCCTCGCCTGTCACACTGGCCAGCAGGCGCGCGCCCAGCGCATCCTTGAGCCGCTTTGCCGTCTGCCGGTATCCGGCCTGTGTTTTCGGTCGCAGTCCCTCGCAATCCAACAGCCACAAATCGACTGCGGCATCTAACGGCTTTGACGCTTCCTCACGCTGGCGGATGGCCACGACAATCCGCGCGGCTTCGAGCAGGTCCACGCCATAGGGTTTGAGCAGTTCGGCGGCGGCGGTGGCACGCTCCGCGAGTGACGGCGGGATGGCTTTTGCCTGTGTGCCATGTTCAGCAACCTTGGCCTTGAATGCGACGGCGGCGGCGAGTGCCAGCTTTTGCGTGCGGTAGAAATGCCGCTCACGACGGCCGCTTTCGGTGAACTTGGCAGGCACGTTTATCCGCCATCCGTGCGGGGTGCTTACGGGGTTGAAACGGGTGGGTCTGGACATGGCTTTTTCGGGGTTGAGGGCAGTAAGGGCAGCGGGTGATGCCGGATGGCACGTCCTGCTGATTCTCACTGAGCATCCCTTGCTGTTTCTGTTAGGGAATTATGCCCGCATTGCCCGCAAAAGTCAATGAAATGCGTAAAATCCGTGAAATGCCTATTTTTTTGCCACTGAGAATCAATGGGTTGCGTCAAAAAGGTCGCTTTTGTAATCAGCAGGTCGTCGGTTCGAGTCCGACAGCCGGCTCCATTGAAAATCAATGAAAGTCGAAGCAAACGAGGTGTCCGCAGGGATATTCCGAATGGCTTTGACGGTTATGGAGGCGCCGCTACAAGCAGTGCATTGGCATGAGGTCGAATGTGGCTTCGGCCTGTGTGTCACTGGCGGGCATGCTTCGTTATTCACTGGCCCATCCCCTGGCGCGCGTCCGGCATGGGGTCATGGTTACTTTTCTTCCGGAATGCCGAGTTCGGCAAGTGTTTGGCGAAGCCAGAGCAGCGACCGGGCAAGCAATGGACCGCCCTGTCCCTCGCACTCGATGGAGAGGTGTCCCCTGTAGCCTGCTTCGTGGAGCAATGCAATGCACTGCTTGATGTTCCCGGCATTCACTCCGTCGCCCACAGCGCAATGAGAGAGGGCGATGCCGGTTTGCCCGCCGCGGCAGATGGCGGCAAGCGACTCGCTGACGTCCTTGACATGGACATGGGCGACTTTTTCGCGGAAACGCCGACAGAACGCAACCGGATCCTGGCCGGCGATGAAACTGTTGCCGGTGTCGAGGTTGAGACGGAGGAAAGGACTATCAACGAAGCAGAGCATGCGTTCGAGGAACTCCGGTTTGGTGGTGAAGTAGCCGTGGACCTCGATGGTGACGATGACTTCATAGGCCTCGGCGACTTCGATGATGCGCCGGTATTGGCTGCGCATGAGGTCCATGGCTTGCTCATCGCTGAGTCCTGCCGGGCGTTGCAGGCCGTCGGTGGTGGCGACGTGTTCGCAGCCGGCGTGTTTCGCCCATGGGATGGCCTTGAGGACGAAGGGCAGGCCGTAGGCCGGGCCATCGATGCCGGAGAGCGGAAAGGCGGCATCCACCTGCGAGAAACACACGCCGAACTTTTCCATGTGCCTGCGCAGCAACAACGGGTCTTGATACATGGCGATGTGGGGTTGGTATCCAAGTCCGTGGATCCAACTCACTCCGTCGATGAGGCCGCATTCGATTCAGTGCACATCGTTGTCGCGCGCCCATTCGAGACAGCGCTCGAAGGAGACGAAGGAGGTGTTGAAGGCGTCGGTGTGGAACGAGATTTTCATTGGGGTGATGACTATGGTTCATCGATAATTCCCGCCGCCCAGCGTGTGCCTTGGAGGTAGAGGGCACGGGTTCCAGGGGTTTTGAGCGCGCCGAGATCGTGGCCGAGCGGGCTCTGGAAAACACGGCCTTTGCCGGGTGAGAGCGCGATGGCCATCGGGTGCACGCTTTGATCGACCTTGGATGTGGCTTCGGCGAGCACGTCGATGCGGGTTTCCCCGTCCAGGCAGGTGTAGAGTTCGTCACGGGTTTTGAAATCCGCGATTCCCCTGGTTGCCGGGTGCCCGGATAGCAGGACACGGACGGGGAACTCGCCGTAGGGGTCGTGACCACGTTTGTCCGGATTCCAGACCCGGCCGGCCAGTTTGAAGTAGCCGTTCCATTCCTGCAGGGCTCCGCAGCCGAAATGGGCGATCACCAGGCCGCCGCCGTCATGGACATAGGCTTCCAGGTTTTTCCAGAGCGATTCATCGCTGGGCAGGCGGTTCGCGTAGTTTTTGAAATGGAGAAACACGGCGTCATAGGAGCGAAGGACGGGTGATCCCAAAAGGAAGGGGGATTCGCTGAGAGTGACCTCGAGTTGCGGATCTGCGCGGAGGATGGCGGCGAAGGCGGGTCCGGTTTCGCGCCAGCGGTGTGCCTTGTGGTCGTCTCCGGTGAGGATGAGGATGCGCTTTCGGGGGGCGGTGCCGGTTTTGCGACGCAGCAGCCAGAGTTCGCTGATCACGGCATTCGGGCCGTCCAGTTTGCGCATTTGGACCGTGATTGTCCCGTTGGCGGCGAGCCGGGCGGGAAGCGGCAGGTGGATGCGGGCGCAGGTGGGGCGGTCGGCGTGGTAGGCAACCGGCACGAATCGATCCAAAAGAATGGTGTCATTCACTGAGAATGACTGGATGCGGCTGGCGAGGTCGGCGTCCCATGTGCTGAAGCCGATGACGTAATCCCCGCCTGTTTCCAGCCCGCTGATTTCGTAGGTAACCGTCTCGCCCGCATCCACGGTTGCGAGCGGGTGAACGGAGTGGCCGAAGGCATGGGCGCGGCCAGCGGTCCTGCGCAGGGAGAAATTTGCGGCCAGGATAGGAGCGGCTGCGCCGCAATCGAGGTATGCGACTTGCTCGTAGCTGTCGGGCATGAACAGGGTGCGATCATCGGGATTGGGGAGTTCACTCTCCGGGGCGGGATCCTTGGGTAAGACCGTATCGGGACGGATTCGGTCGGCATAGCGGGCCAGTTGTTCCTTGATTTCGGCGGGTGCATGGGCGGTGCGCGCATTAAGGATTGCTGCTGCGGCCTCTGGATCCGTGTGGCGGCGGGCGACATTCCAGACGAGTTTTCCGAGTTCGATCCGGGACGGCGAAGCGTGTGCAGCAGCGAATTTTTCCACGACATGATCCAAGTGCCCCGGAGGGACCAGTGAGCCGAGAGCTTGGTATGCTGCGGTGGCGGCTTGGGAATCCTGCGAGGAGGTGAGGGACCATAGCGGATCTATGGCGGATTGGGCATGGCGTGCTGCAAGGGCATTGATGGCGGCGATGCGAGTGGATGTCTCGCTCTGGAGCATGCGGATGAGATGTGGATCAATTCCGGGATCGGACGCGCGCATTACTGCCGCCATGGCAGCGGTGGTGAGCTCCGATGTGGCGGGCTCGGTGAGAAAACCGAGAACCAGCGGCAGGTCGTCCGCTTGGAGAATGCGGCCGAGTGTCTTGATGGCAGCCGTGCGGGTTTCCGGATCTTGCGCCTTGATGCGGGAATGGAGGACCGGGCGCAAGGTATCCCGGGCGTTCGCGCGGGTGGCGATGGCTTCGCATAGTGCGAATTGGCGCAAGGAGGGCAGTTGGTCGAGGGTGGCGAGCAACTTGCCTGGCAATGCGGCTGTGCCGGCGCCGGCACGGATGCGGCGCAGGGCGGCACCGGCGAGCAGGTTGTTTTGGGACGATATTGCGGCGGCGATGCGTTCGTCGGCAGCGGGGCTGGAGGCATCCGCATGGATGGCAGAGGTGAACGCGGCGGCCTCGGCGCTTTGCACATGGACGGAGGGGGTGGCCGGTTGGTTTTCGGCAGGTTCTGCGGGTCCCAGGATGCG
>JALRFY010000209.1 GCA_023253625.1 Akkermansiaceae bacterium
TGGGAATCCGGAAAATCCTACCTGAAACCACAAAACTAACAGAAAACCAAAACCACAGCCACCTGCTTCAACTAAAAGCCTTGAAGAATTTTACAGAAAAAAATTTGCGCGGCCGGCGTTTTCAATGCCTTCGAGGACCGGTTCCTTGATTTATTCAAAGATCCTGATTGAGAAACCCATGAATTCAGCCGATTTCAGCCATGCCTCCCCTCCCTCTGAAAAAACTGCTGTTGGTGGACGATCATCCACTGTTAATCGCCGGATTGGAGAAACTCATCGGCAACCAGCCGGAACTCTGCGTCTGCGGCACCGCCGCCAACGTCAGGGACGCGCTTGCGCTGGCCGGTGAACTGAAGCCCGATCTCGTCATCGCGGACCTCACGCTGCCCGGCCGCAACGGACTTGAACTCGTCAAGGACCTCGCAGCGCTGCATCCGGAGCTGCCGGTCATCATTTTCTCCATGCACGATGAGATGGTATATGCCGAACGCGTCCTGCGGGCCGGCGGTCGCGGCTATGTGATGAAGGACACGCCACCCGAGCGCTTGATGGAGGCCATCCGCACGGCGCTTTCCGGCGAGGTTTTCGCCAGCAAGAAGGTCACCGGCAACCTGCTGCGCGCATTTGCCAACGGCAACGGCAACGGCAACGGCAAGAACCATGCGGCCGGTTGCTTCTCGCTCGAATGCCTCACCGACCGCGAGCTGGAGGTTTTCGGACTCATCGGCCAGGCCAAAAGCAACTATGACATCGCCGTCCAACTGGGAATCAGCCCGCGCACGCTCGACGCCCACCGCGCCCACATCCGCGAAAAGCTCGGATTCACCGAGGGCAATGAACTCACCCGCCATGCCATCCGCTGGACCGAGGTCGGCACCATGGATTCCTGAAAAACGAATCATCCGCGGGCTTTGCAAAGCCCGGCCGCCATGCTAGCCATGCGCTACATGGCCAGCAACCCTCCGTCCCAATCCACCGGATGCCTCGGAAAAATCCTCCGCCTGTGGATTTTCCTGTTCGCATGCGGTCTCATGGCCGCCCTCTTCTTCATCGCAAAACCACAGGATCTGACCGACCTCGGCGGCTACGGGCCGGATGCCGGGCAGCGCAAGCCGCGCGACCTCAAGGCCGTGATGCAGGCCTCGCTGCGCCAAGGCCACCCGCTCGCGCTCAGCGAGGCGGAAATCAACCGCTGGCTCGGCAGCACGCTGAAAACCAGGCAAGGCGGCGCGCTTGCCAGCCACGTCACGCTCGACCGTGTCTGGGTGCGGCTAAAGGACGGCATCGCGGAAATCATCATGGAACGCCACGTGATGGGCCGTCCGTTCACGCTCTCGATGTTCGTCAAAGTCGAGCAAACCCGCAGCCCGGCCGGCATGCGCATGATCGTCCACCGTCATGGCGGTGAATATCACTCCGCGCTTCCCAAACCCATGCGTGGCGGGCGCTTCGGCACTCTGGTGGTGCCGCAGGGATTTCTCAACCTGGTCGTTCCCGCCTTCGGCAACCTCGCCAGTCATTACCGCGAGGAAATCGAGCTTTCCATCGAATCAATGGCCGTCGTCCGCATCGAAAAAGACCGCCTGATCCTGCAACCGCGGCCGCCCGAGGGACCTGCCCCGACGTTCTGAGACCATGGCTTCCCGCGTGCTCGCCGCCCTCATCCCGCTCGTGCTTGCCGCCCGTGCGCAGGACCTGCCACGCAGCGCCCCTGTCGCGGAGCCGCCGGTTGCGGAAAATCCCGCCCCCGCCCCGGACACCGTGGTGAGCCGCTCGGAACAATTCCGCGTCACCGGTGATGACAGTCTGATCCGCGGCACCGTGGCCATGCTGGCTGAGCAGGCCAAGGACGAATTGCTGCGCCTCACCGAAGAGAAAGACACATGGAAAATCCCGGTCGCCATCCGGCTGCACGGACGGCCTGGCGACCCGCTGCCCGCACGTGCCGTCGCCATGCGCCTGTTCGTCGTCGAGGGCGTCATGCGCCTGCAGATTGATATCCACCTCGGCCGCGGCATCGATCGCGATGGCTTGCCGCGCGCGGTCATTGCGGCCCTGCTCTATGAGCGCGCGCTCCGGGCCAACCCCGGAGACGTGCCGCTGCAGGTGCCGCCATGGCTCGCGGAAGGGCTTCGCGAGGCCACCGCATGGCGCATGAACCAGAGCGACCGGCGGCTCTACGAAGCGCTTTTCAAGCGCGGCGGGGTATTCCGGCTGGATGACCTCTTCGGCATGGGCGAGACGGACTTCGAATCCATGGACGGGGCGACGCGTGCCGCCTTCCGCGTCTCGTCCGGCGCGCTGGTCATGGCCCTGCTCGAGCAGCCGCAGGGCTGCATGGGATTCCGCGATTTTCTCAACGAGGCCGCCGCCCACCAGGGAGAGATGCCGGTGCTGCTGCGCCGCCATTTCCCCGGGCTCAACTTGTCGGAAAACAGCCTGGCCAAGTGGTGGAATCTCCAGCTCGCCGTGATGGGTGGCCTCAATCCACTCACCGACGTCCTCACCATTTCCCAAACCGAAAACCAACTCGTGGAAGCCCTCCACCTCCACATCCGCAGCCCGGAGGGCATCTTCGTCCGCCGCCCGCTCGATGCGTGGCCGGAACTTGCCGCACTCGCGGAACCGGAACGCCAAGCCGGAGTGCGCCCCGCACAGGAAGTGCTCGTGCGCCTCAGCTACCGCTGTTTCCCCTCCCATCGGCCGTTGCTTGCCGAATACCAGCTCATCCTCCAATCCATCGCCAAAAACCAAACCACCGGCATTCCCGGACGCCTCGCCTCGCTGGAGGAAACGCGCGCCGTCATGACCACTCGCGCCAGCCGCGCCCGGGACTATCTCGATTGGTTCGAAATCACCCGTGCGCGCGAAACCAGCGGCGCATTCGACGATTACCGCCTACTCAAGGAACGGCTGAAGGCCAATCCCCGCCGCCGCAACGATCCGCTCTCGAGCTATCTCGACCGCATGGAGCGCATCTTCCACCGTGAGACCGGCCGCCCGCCATGGCAAAGCCCGGCCGACGAATCGTGGCCGGCCGCCCCGTGGTGAGGAAATTCAGTCCTCCACCTCGACGATCAGGTTGATCTCCACCGCCACGTTCAGCGGCAGGGCGGCAGCACCGAGCGCGGTGCGCGCGTGCTTGCCTTTTTCGCCGAAAATCGCGACGAGCAGCTCGGAGGCGCCATTGACGACCTGTGGGTGACCGTAAAAGTCCGGCTCGGAATTGACGAAGCCGTTGAGCGAGACAATGCGCTTCACCTTGTCGAGCGAACCCAGTTCCTGGCGGATCACCGCCAGCCGGTTGAGCACGATCATCGCCGCGCCCTCGCGAGCCTCGTCCACGGAGACATCGCTCGGCACCTTGCCGATGATCTTGCGCTCGCCGTCGATCGGCAGGCCGCCGGAGAGAAACAACAGGTTGCCCGTGCGAACGCAGTTGACATAAGCCGCCACCGGTACCGGCACCTCGGGCAGCGAGTGGCCCAGTTCGTTCAGTTTTTTCAATGTTTGGTCCATGATCCTGTAAAGGTGATCTTTGATATCTCAGCTTTCCGGTTTCGCTGCGGCGGGCTCAAGCGCCTGCTCGCTGCGGCCGCCGGGGAAATCATCCGCCAACAACGAAACGAGCTTCTTGCCATTGGGGGTGAGCGATGCGCGGTTTTGCAGCCCGCTCAGCAGGCCGCGCGTGAGGTGCTGATGCGGGATCCCGGACGGCCGCACCGCCGTCACCACCGGCGCATCCACCGTGCGGTCCGAGGGCGTGAACGAAACCGGCTGGCCGGTGGCGCTCAGTGCGATTTCCCAAGACCGGGCCCCGCCCGGATTTCCGCGGCAAATCCACGGATGGCGCACCACGAAGTCCGGCACGCCATTCGCCGGGACCGCCACCTTGAAATACACCTGGGTCGAGCCGACCAGTTCACTGAACCGCAGCGCGGGGTTTTTCCGGCGCTCCACGAAAAAGCGTGCCACATCCGCGCCGATCAGGTTCATGCCGTTGAACAATCCGTGATGATTGATGCCGCCGCCATTGCGCCGCAGCCATTCGTCAAAGCGGCTGCTCGTCATCATGGCCAGTTCGAGATGCAGGTGCGCGCGCGTGCGGTTGAGCCCCACGCCGGTGTAACCCATCCGCCCGAGCACCGAACCGGCCACCACCGGATTCCCCGGTTGGCACGTGATCTCGGCCAGATGCGCGTAAAGCGAGTAAATCCGCGAGTTTTCCCACTCGTGCTCCACCACCACGTATTTGCCGTAATTGCTGCGACCGGAGATCGGGCTGACATGAACGACCCGCCCGTCGGCGATGCTCGATACCAGATCAAGCGGATTGCCGGCGCGGTCGCGGTTCACCGGCGCGACGTCGATGCCCTCGTGGAACTTGGTAAGAATCACCTGTCCGTTGATGCGCCGCGCGGTGCGCGTGAATCCATAGGCACCGCCCTCCCACGGCTTGCTCGCCTCGCCCTCGAAAATCCGGTCCACATACATGTAGAAGCGCTCCGGTTCGCCGCTGAAAAGATGGTGGTTTTCCGTGGGCAGACGCAGGTCGATTTCCCCGCGGGCGATGCCGCAGGCCGCGGCCAGAATCATCAAGAATCGTATCATCGGCAGTCGTTTCGTTCAGCGTTTCTTTTTCCCCTCCTCACCGGCGCGGGGCAACACGGCATCCAGCGATTGAATATCCGGCAGGTTCAGCCCCTTCCACACCACCAGCACGCCATCCTGGATCTGTGAATCGATCACCACGGTGTCCACCGCGCGGCCATTGATGGTGGCCAGCAAGTGGCGCCCTTGGTTCACCGCCGTGAATGCGGACAGCCGGTTCGCACCGCGCGGCTTGAGCCGGAAAACGACACCGTAATCGCCCGACTCGTTGGGAAAGGGCGTGAAAACCGCCATATCCTTGATCGAAATCTCCGGAATCCGCCGGAAATAGCGCGTCACTCCACCTATTTCCTGCGCGAAAATCATCTTGGGGTTCTCCGTGGCATCAGTCTCGACGTGGAGACTCACCACCGCCTTGTCGTCCTTCTTGGCCATGGCCATGCCTGCGGGCGACCACAGCACGCACAGGATCGTCAACATCACGGAGATACGGATCGGCATGTGCGGAGTGAAACACAGACCCGGATTTCCAAAAGCAAAAAGACCGCCCGCACGGAGCCCGCCCGCACGGAGCCCGCCACACCTCCGGAGCCCGCCACACTCCTGTGGCGGGGGGGCGAATGAAAAGCGAAGGCCAGTGCCGCAAACGTCTCGCGTATTCTCGTCCCATTCGCCCGCACGGCAGGAGTGCCGTGCCTC
>JALRFY010000283.1 GCA_023253625.1 Akkermansiaceae bacterium
GCAACTCGGTGCCGGTGATATCCGAGGGCATCAGGTCCGGCGTGAACTGGATCCGCTTGAAGCCCAGCGACATCGTCTCCGCCAGCGAGCTGACGAGCAGCGTCTTCGCCAGACCCGGCACCCCCACGAGCAGGCAGTGGCCGCGGGCGAAAATGGCAATCATCATCTGGTCGATGACCTCGTCCATGCCGACGATGGTCTTGCGCAGCTCGGTTACAATCTGGTCTCTTGCGTGGCCTAGCTTCGCAACGGCCTGAACATCATCGGGTTGGTTGGTCATGATCTTGGGGTTATGGCTGGTTGGCGTCTCCATGTGGCGTAATACTGCGGGCCCCAGAGCTGATTATCGACATTCTTAAAAAAAATTTCATGCCCAACCTGTCTTGTATTGTACAGGTTTGCCAGCTTTGAAAGTTTCCGCGGGCAAGCGCGAGTCAGCCGGCTTGCGTTCCAGCGTAATCGATCACCTTCGCCGGCAAGGGGCGCACCGCGCGGTGGTTCTTCTCGTAGGCATCCAGCAAGGCCTTCGCCTTGTCCTTGGCCTCCTTGAGCACGGCGGGATCGACCTTGGTTTGCTTGGTCTTGTTGTCGCACATCACATCGAGGCCGCCCGCCAGCAAGGCCTTGAGGCCGGGCATGAACCTGGCCCGGTGGTCGTCTTTCATTCTGGCGATCAAGTCGAGCAGGCCCGGCGTGTCCGGATTTTCGCCGTTGAGGATGACCAGGGCGTTCGACCCCTTCTTGCCCTCGGCCAACTCCGGGTCGCCGAAGTTTGCGAGCATCTGGTTGAGTTGATCGGCCACCAGCACGAGATTGTCAGGCCCCAATGACAACAGGACGTGGCTGTTCCGCTGCTCATAGAAGAAGCTTCCACGCATGGTGTAGGCGTGGTCGCGCGGGAAGTGGCCACCGACGATGTCATCTCCAAGCAGCTTGACCAACTGGCCGCGCACGGTGTCCGCCAGTTCCGGACGGTCTTCGCGCAGCAGCTTTGTGAGCAAGCGGCGGTAGAGTTCGCGCGGCCAGCCGTGCTCCTCGCGGACGAAGCACCCGATCAGCTCGGGGACCACCGGTGCGGCTGCGGCACCGGTCTCACAGACCGCCATGAATGCGGACGAGCGCAGCCACCACTCGTCGTGTTTCAGATAGGATGCGATCAAATCCAGATGTTGGACGATGCACTTTTTCGGGGCGGCACCCATGGCGAACAGCGCGGCGTCGATTTCAGAGACATCGCTGCGTGGGTTCTTGAGCACCTCGACCACCAGTGGAAGCACCCTCTCGAATCCCTTCGCCGAATAGCTGAATGGCGAGCGCTCCATGAAAAAAGTCTGATAGCCGGAAAGCCCGCGCAATCCGGCCTGGCGCACCCGCGCATCGCCGCTGCGGATCGCCTCCGTGATTGCGGGCAGCGCCTTGTCGCCATGGTAGCCGATCGCGCAGGCCGCCTGGCAACGCACCAGCGGGTTCCAGTGGCGGAAGTGCCTGGCGATTTCTTCCACCGACGGAAGCGTCTGCTTGGGGTCGGCCTGTTCCGGGTTGCCGGCCTGCACGCTTTTTTCGGTGTGGAACGGGCTGCGGGCGTTCCACGGCATCAGCCGGAGCATGTCCTCGAGTTCGGCGGCGAAGTCGTTGGACTTGCATCCCTCGGCGTGCTGGATATTCAGGAAATCCGGGTTTTTGGCAAACACGGCGCGCACCGGCCGGATCTTGCTGAAGCGGCTCGGCGGCGCACCGGTGATCCGGAGCTTGCGCCAACCGGCGGTGTAGTTGAGCGCGACCGCCATGCCGAACTCCTCGTTGGCGTAGCGCGGCTCCTTGAGCATGGCCGGCAGCAGCCGGAAGCCGCCGTCCGGCTGGCGGCAGAGCTCGAAATACCAGCGCAGCTTGTCCTGATGGCGGCGATAGTGGCGGCGCATGTCCTCCGGCACACCGGCAGCACTCAGTGCCCGCCACATGACATTGGTGAAATTCCCGGTGTGGCCGCGCTCGAAGTCACCATAGGAATCGGCCAGCTCCATCGCGAGCAAGCGTGACGCGCCGGCGTATGGCTCGTTGAGCAGGGAAAGCGCCACTCCCAGCATGCCGCTCTTGCCGTTGGATGAACCGCCATTGCTCGGCCCCTGGTCGCCATACGGCACCCCGCCATAGCCCGCGAAACGATAGAAATAACGCAGCGATTTCTCGAAGTCGGCGTCCTTCATCTCCACTCCGCACTCGCGTGCCAGCACGATGCCGACGAACAAGGCCCCGCCCGCCGCGTTGACCAGGCCGCTGCGCGTGTAGCTGGGATTCAGGTAGTCCCAGTGCCCCCAGCCACCGACGCAATCGCGCTCGAACGAGTCATCGACGATTTTCCGCATCTGGGGCAGCACCGCCTTGTCGCCGGTGCGCAGGTAATACTCGCCCATCGCGATCAGGATGTAACCGTTGTTCCATGTGTGGCTGCGGGTCTTTTCCATGCCGGAAACCGACGCGCGCATCAGCTTGCGCACTCCGGCGAGGTGTTCGTCCTTGCCGGTCGAGAGCAGGAACATGCAGTGCATCGCGGTGGTGCGGTTGAGATCCGCCCCCTTGTCCGGATCGATCAGCTCCATCGAGCGCGCCGCGGCGGCGGCCACGATCTGGTTCGTCTTCGGGCAGTTGATGGGCCACGTAGCACTGTAGGCCCCGACCACCGGGATCATGACGGTGACCTGCGCGGGCTTTCCGGCGCGTTCGACGCTGAAGGCCAGCTTGCCGTCGCCGGCCTCCGCAGCGGTGATCGCATTGCCGAGCACGGGCCGGGGATCCGGGGCTTCCAGCTTCACCCCATTCACCGCCACCAGCACGTCGCCAACCCGCAATTTCCCCGCGGCGGGGGTGTCCGGGGTGACCTCGGCCACGGTGAGCGGAACGACCTTGTCCATCGTTGGCGCGGCCATGATGCCGGTCACGCCTACCTGAAACGGCGGCAACGGCCGGTCCTTCTTCCTGGCGGCAGACGATGAGACAGCCAACAAGGCCATGATTAAGCCACACAGAACCGTGCTTTTCATTACGGGACCAGCATGGCATGATGAAAAAAAATACAAGCCCTAAATCCCGACGCTCAAGCGGCGGGCAGGTCATTCCCGCGCAGTCGCTCAATCTGATTCCAGTCGCAAAAGTTCAATCCGCCCGCCCTGCCTGCACAATAAGCGCTGGAAGATAACGAAAAAATTTCCTGAACTCCGGCATTCATCCGCCATTCCCACAATCAGGGCATGGCAAGGAAGGCAAAAAACACCAGCAAAAGCAATTCCATGAAAACCTTGCGGAAAACCATTATTGCCACCACTGGGGCAGCGGGCATGCTGGGCATTTGCCATGCCACCGGCCCGGAAGACGCTGCCACTCCGGCCGCTGAGAAGGCACAAGATGCGGCCAAGAAGGAGGCTGGCACCGCCAATGCCGCTGCCCCAAGGGCGCGGCGGCCGGCAAGGCAGGGATCGCAGTATGGCTACGTGGAAAACCATGCCGGGACCCTGGAGAACTGCCTGACGGAACTCGGTCAGTTCAAGCGGCCGCCGGATGAGGTCTTTGCACTCTTCGCGGCCGCATACCAAGCCCTGGCGACCCGGCGCGACGCGACATTCATGGATGTGTCCGCCGATGCCGAGGTCCAGCGGATCTGTAGGGAACATGGCATCGACCTGCTCGGCGGGCCCATGCTCGGCTCGGTCCGCGAGGACGGTGTGAGCGTGTGGGTTCGCACCGTCCGCCCGGCCACGGTTGAAGTGCGGGTGACGACCGACCAAGGCGAGAAGATCTTCGGCCCCGTGGCCTCCTCCGCCGTCACGGACTTGAGCGCCGTGATCCATGTCACCGGGCTGTCGCCATCCTCCACATATCCTTATCGCGTGCTGGTAGACGGCAGGCCGGCGGCGGTTCCCGAGGGCGCGACGCTGACCACGGCACCGGAGGCCGATGCCCCGGGCAAGGTCCGCATCGCCTTCGGAAGCTGCTTCCACCGATGGGGGCTGGGCAATCATCATCAGGCCGCACGGATTCTTTCCCGCAAGCCGGCGGCGCTGGTGGCCATCGGCGACATCGCCGTGCAGGACCGGGAGAACCACCTGGGCATGCACCGCGCGGACTACCTGCTGCGCGACTGCCGCCCGGCCTGGAAGGCGCTCTCCGCCTCGCTGCCAATCTACGCGGCCTGGGACGACCACGACTACTTCAACAACGACAAGTGGGGCATCCCCAAGGGCTACACGGATCAGGACCGGCGCGATGTGCGCGACGTGTTCGCCAAGTCGTGGGCCAATCCGATGTATGGCTTCGGACAGGAAGAAGGAGGGACTTTCTGCCGCACGCGCATCGGCCCCTGCGACATCATCATGGTTGACCACCGCTACTTCCGCACGGGTGACAAAACCGAGGGAAGCCTGCTCGGTGCCAGGCAAATGAAGTGGCTTGAAGAGCAGCTTCTGAGCTGCAAAGGCCCGTTCATCATCCTGTCCTGCGGGACGATGTGGAGCGACTACATCACGCCCGGCAAGGATTCCTGGGGTGTTTTCGACCCACAAGGCCGCGAGCGGCTCTTCCGCTTCATCGAGGACAACCGTATCGGCGGCGTGCTGTTGATCTCCGGAGACCGCCACGGGGCGCGCGGGTTCACCATCCCGCGGCCGTCCGGCTTCAAGTTCTACGAGTTCGGGGCGGCCAGCCTTGGCGGGCGCACCGGCCCGCCGATCCAGGCCCGGGACACCGGCAACCAGTTCTACGGCATGGCGGGGCGTTACGCCTTCGGCGAGTTCACCATCGACGCGACAGCGGCAGACCCGACGGTTGAGTTCCAGCTCATCGGCGACGACGGCGGGATCCTCCATGGAATGAAACTCACCCGCAGCCAGCTCACACCGGGTGGCCAGAAATAATCCTGCGCCTGTCAGATTTTTAGATGCGCCGGCGCGGATTTTCCGGTTGGGATGCTGTCCCTGTTCCGAGCGCCAAGGCCGCGGTTCACCAGCCATCGGCGGCGCTGCGCTGCTGGTAATCGAGCGAATAGATATTGAACTCGATGCGGCTGAAGGCGGAGGATTGGAAGGTGGCGGTGCCGAAGTTCTGGCTGTAGCCGGTGAAGGTGCCGGGGCCGCTCTCATCAAGGCGGAACACGATGGATTCGCCATCCGGGAACCAGGCGCGGACATCGCCGCGGTAGCGCTTGCAGCGCTCGGTGTCCACGGACTTGAGGGCGAGGCTGCGGAGCCGGGAGACGGGCAAATTGATGGCTCCGAGCGGCGTTTCGATGGCGACGACTCCCTCGGTGATGGCGTTGACGGTTCCGGGCAGGCTGTCGCCGTTGGCGAGTTGGATCCGGTCTTCCGCGCTTTCCTTGGCGGTGGGGCCGGCAGGTGACTCATCAGGTTCGCCACCGAGGTGGAAACGCTGGAAGCCGATCTGGGGATCGGGCATGCGGTCCATTTCGCCATTCCACTCGAGCACGCGGATGCCGGAGATTTTCATGGGGATGGTGCTGTTGGAAATGAAGTGGAGGGCCGCGCCGCGGCGGTCTTTGCCGGCGTCCGCGTCGTTCCACACGGCGAGGGGCACATCATCAATGAGAAGCGCGAGGCGCTGGGTCTTGGCATCGGCGCGGATCTCGACACGGATGCGGTCGTTTTCCGCGAGTGCGAGGGATTGGGCGCTGCCAAGGAAGTTCTGGGTGCGCAGGTTGCGGGCGTGCACGCGGCCGCGTTGGAAGGTGATCTCGTAGCCGTTGTCGGGATTGTCGGAGGCGGGATCGTCGGAAAAGACGATCACTCGCAGGCGGATGGAATCGCCTTTCCAAGCGCAGTTGAACTTGATGGCGCATTGCTCGGCGAGCAGGTCGCCACGGGCGATGCCGCCCGTGCGGCTGGAGTGGAAGGACGACTCGGCGAAGGTCCATGCGGGCGGGTCAGCGGCTTGGGTCCAGCCGTCGAGTCCGGTGGGTCCGGCGTAGAGGTTGGCGCTGCTTTCCTCGATTTTGAGGCCGGAGACCATGAGGCGGTTGAATTGCAGGCGGCCGGCGAACCATGTGTCGAGGGTGAGGGCGTCCTCCGTGATGGAGGCGAGTTGGCCGCGGATGGTGTCGCCATTGGTGAGGGAGAGGACGGCGATGTGGTCGGGGCGGGTCTGCGGGATTTCAGCGGGGAGGGAAAGATCGATGATCTGGTCGGTGAAAAACTCGGCAGGGTTTTCGAGCAGCGGGGATTCCCAGACGAGTTTATCGATACCGATGGAGCGCGGGGTGCCGGTGATAACATCGTCGTTGGCGAAGCGCAGTGACGAGGCGGCGGCGGTGGCGGCGCAGCAGGCAAGCGTGCTGGCGATGCGGGCGGGGAGCGCGGTCATGGTTTGGCCGGAGGTTCGGGTTGGACGCGCTCGATGGCGGAGATGCGGTCCTTGCGCAGGACGAGAGGGCCGAGCAGCGGGTGTTTCACGGTGACGCCGCCGGTGTGGTCCATGGCGCAACTTGTGGCGGTGAGAGAGCCGTGGGGGTGGAGCCGCAGGACGAAGCGCTGGCTTTCGGGCGGGTGTTCATGACCGCCGCCGGCCATGAACACGGTGGAAACCACAGACTCGGGGATTTCCATGGAGTCCTGTTGGCCGGATGCCTTGAAAAGATACATCCGCTCGTTTGCTGCCTGCCGGATGGCAACGAGCGTGCCTGTCCAGCGGTCGTCATCGAGGGTGATCAGGCTGTCCTTGGTGGCATCGCCGCGGTC
>JALRFY010000287.1 GCA_023253625.1 Akkermansiaceae bacterium
AGAAGAAGGACGGCGACGAAGCCGTGAGGTGATGCTGTAAGCATGCGATGCGTGGGATTTACAAAACTCCAATTAATCCACGTATCACGCGCTGGCAACGCGCGATTTCCGGCCCCGAAAGAAGCATTGTCGGGCCGACAAGCCTTCGTTGTTTCCCTAGGTCGGCGCGGCTGGGAACAAGGGGACCGTCAATGCGCGTATGCCGGCACCCTGCGGTGGGCATCGATGAGGATGCGGCAAGCCAACCCGATGAAACGACGGGCGGGATGCGTTCGTAGCGAGAATTTCCACTGGAAACCCCGGGGTTCTTCTGGAAGTTTCCCAATGCCCGGCGATGCGGCCGGGTTTCACGTGTCATGAACCAACCGTCACAGCCATCGAAAACCGCGATCCCCGAATCGCTGAGCCGCCAGCTCGCTGATTTCCGGCGGCATTTGTGGTGGACCAAGGCGCTGGAGGCGGTGGCCGCGGGGGTGATCGGGCTGCTGGTTTCGTTCCTGCTGGTGTTCGGCCTGGAACGGGTGTGGCCCACGCCGGCGGTGGTGCGGCTGTTGATTCTGGCGGGTGGCGTGTCCCTTTTCGCCGTATTCGCGCCGTATTGGCTGCATCGCTGGGTGTGGAAGCAGCGGCGCGAGGCCCAGCTCGCCCGGTTGATCGCGAAACGCTATCCCGGGCTGGGCGACCGCCTGCTGGGCGTGATCGAGCTTCAAGGACAGTCCGAGGCCGAGGATTCGCTTTCGCCGCGGCTGCGCGAGGCGGCGATGGCCGCGGTGGCCGCGGAAACCGGCCGCCGGAATCTGGACGACGCGCTGCCGCCACGCCGTCACCGCCGGTGGTCGCTGGTGGCAATGCTGCTGGCCGCCGGAGCCGCCGCGGCATTCACTCTCACGCCGCGCGCCGGCATCAACGCGCTGCAACGCTGGTTGATGCCGCTCTCGGACACCGAGCGATACACCTTCACCCGGCTCGTCGCGCCGCCGGAATACCTCGCGGTGCCCTACGGCGAGGCCTTCGAAGTGACACTCCGCCTGGCCAAGGACACCGAGCAGCGCCCCGCCACCGGCACCGGCCGCTCTGGCGCACAGCCCGTGGTTTCCACGGTGCTTGATGGGGCGTCCTACACGTTCTCCTTCCCCGGCCAGCAGGAGCCGGGAACGGTCGCTTTCCGCATCGGCGACCTGCGGCACCACCTGCGCGTCGAGCCGGTGCTGCGGCCATCGGCCGAAATGGTCCGCGCGGTGCTCGAACCACCGGAATACCTCGGCATCGCCGGCCGCACCATGGAACTCAGCGCCGGCACCCTGAGCACGGTGGAAGGCAGCAAGCTGCGCTTCGAGCTGGAAATGAGCCGCCCGCTCGCCGCCGCCCGTTTCGGCCCCACCAGTGGGCTGCCACCCGTTTCCATGGCACCCGGGGAGGCCACCCCAGCCGCCCACGTGCCGGTGAGCGGCGAGATGGAAATTTCCGGCGACACCGCCACCACCGGCTGGATCGCGGTGGGCGCCACCCCTTTCGAAGTGCCTCTTTCCTGGAGCGACCGGCTCGGCCTCAATGGCGAAAGCGGCTTCCGCCTGCGGGTGGATGCGCTGCGCGACACCGCGCCGACCTGCTATCTTCAAGGCATCGACCGCCAAAGCGTGATTCTGCCCGAGGAGACGCTCGAATTCGAGGTGCTCGCCGAGGACGACTTCGGGGTGAAACACAGCGGCATCGAGTGGAGTGGTGAATTCACCCGCCCCACCGACGAATCGCCCGCCCGCGGCGAACTCGAGCTGGCCACCGGCGGTCCCGAGCAACGCCGGTTGCTCACCGACTCCTCGTTTTCGCCGTCCGTCTTCGGTATCGGACCGCAGAAAATCACGCTGCGCGGCTACACCGAAGACCGCTTCCCCGGGCGCGGCCGGATCTACTCCGAGGCGGTCGTGATCTACGTGCTCACCCGCGACGAGCACGCGCAAATGCTCAAGAACCGCTTCGACCGCCAGATCGTGGAACTTGAAGACCTCGCCCGCCGCGAACTCGGCCTGCTGGAGGAAAACGAGCGCCTCGACAAGCTCGATGGCGAGCCGCTCCAGAACGAGGAAAACCGCAAGCTCCTCGCCCAGCAGGAGCGCGAGGAAAATGAAGGTGCCAACCGCATGGAGACGCTCAAAGAGCAAATGGAGCAACTCATGCAGGACGCCACCCGCAACGGCGAAATCGATCCCAAGACGATGCAGAAAATGGCCGAGTCCCTCAAATCCGTGCAGGAACTTGCCGAACAGGACATGCCGCAAGTGGGCGAAAAACTCGGCGACTCCCAGCAACCGTCGAACACCCCGGAAAAGACCAAACAGGACCTCGCCGAGGCGATCGAGGAACAACAGAAAGTGGTCGAGAAGATGAAGGAGGCCGTCGAGAAGGCCAACGATGCCAACCGCAAGTTCGAGGCCGGGACCTTCGTCAACCGCCTGAAGAAAGCCGCCAGCGAGGAGAATGGCATCGTCGCCTCCCTGCGCGAATCGTTCGAGCGCATCCTCGGCCTCAAGTCGCCCGCGCTTGATCCCGCCGACACCCGTCATCTCGGCGAAAACGAACGCCAACAGCTCCAGACCGCCTCCGACATACGCTGGATCCAGGAGGATCTGGCGAATTTCCACGCCCGCACCCAAAATGAAAACTTCAAGGCGATCATGGAGGAGATGCGCGATGCCGGCATCGATCTCGGCCTGGAGGAGGTGCGCACAAGCCTCACGAAGAACTACTCCTACCAAGCCGCCGAGGAGGCCCGGAAATGGGCCGACAAACTCAATGAATGGGCGTCCAAACTCGAAGGCGCGGCCGATGACGGCGGCGGCGGCGGCGATGGTGGCGGCGGCGCGCCCGACGCCGAGGACGAGGACTTCGAGTTCATGCTGCGCGTCATGAAAATGATCCAGCAGGAACAGGACCTGCGCGCCCGCACCCGCGCGCTCGAACAACTCCGCCGCGACCACCAGACCGGCGGCCCGGATTCCAACAACCCATGACCATGACTCTCACACACCATACCGCCATCGTGGCCGCCTGCGCGCTTCTTCCCTCTGCCATGGCGAACGAGAACATGGCCGCCACCAGGGAGCGCGAGCTCATCCACCGCGAGTCGTCCGCCAATCTCGGCGAGGAGCAGGACGAACTCTCCGCTGATGTCCAACAGCTCGTCATCGAGCAAACCATCCCCCAGGTCATCGAATTGCTCGGCGAGGTGGAAAGCATCATGGACGAGGCCACCGACAAGCTGCTCGTGGCCGACACCGGCGGCGGGACGATCGCCGCACAGACCGAGATCATCGAGAAAATCCACGCCGCCGCCAAAAAGCGCCAGCAACAAGGCGGCAGCGGTGAATCCGGCAGTGCCATGATGGACATGATGGAACGCATGATGGGCAAGCAGCCCGGCGAGGGCAAAGGTCCCGGCGAAAAAGGCGAACAGCCCGGCGAACAGCCCGGCCAAGGCATGACCGGCGAGTCCGACAGCGCCAACGAGGCCAGCGGCGGCGACACCGCAGGCAAGGTCGAACCCCGCACCGTGCCCAAGGCATCGGGCACCGCCGGCAGCAGCATGCCGGATGAGTTCCGCAAGGCTCTCGATGCCTACAACCGCGGCGTCGAACGCATGGTCAAATGATCCGATTCACGATGAACCTTTCCTTCTCCAGACCCATCGCCTGCACACTGGCCACCGCCGTTTTGCTGGCGGCCTCGCCCGCCCGCGCCGACATACCGGGTCGCGCCGCAGATGTGATTCCCGCACAGGCTGAGATAGTCTATCAACGCGGCCTCGAATACCTGGCGAAAAACCAGAACGAAAAGGGCTCGTGGAACGACAGCACCGGCTCCGAACCTGGCGTGGTCGGCCTCTGCGTGGCCGCCTTCCTTGCCCACGGCGAGGACCCGGTCAACGGCCCCTACGCCAAAAACATCCGCAACGGCATCGACTTCATCCTCTCCGAGCAGAATGAAAGCAACGGCTACATCGGCTCCAGCATGTATAACCACGCCTTCGCCACCAAGGCACTGGCCGAGGCATACGGCGTGTTGGACGACCCGCGTATCGCCCCTGCGCTGAAGAAGGCCGTGGACCTGATCCTCAGCTCGCAGAAGCGCAACCGCCTCGGTGCCTGGCGCTACACCCCGGACAGCCGCGATGGGGATACCACCGTCACCGGCTGCCAGATCGTCACCCTTTTCGCCGCCCGCAATGCTGGCCTTGCCGTGCCCGAGGACGCCATCCGCAAGGGCCTCGTCTACCTCAACAACAACCGCGCCTCCGACGGCGGCTACGGCTACACCTCACCCTCCGGAACCAAGCCCACCCTCACCGCCATCGGCGTCCTCTGCCTCGCGCTGGCCAAGGAAAAGGACTCCAAGGGATACCTCGCCAGCGTGGAATATCTCAAGAAACAGCTCGATTACCGCGACCGCTACTATCCCTACTACTTTGAATATTACATGTCGCAGGCGCTGTTCCACGCGGATGACGCGGCATGGCGTGATTGGAATGCGCGCAACATCCGCTACCTCGCCACCATCCAGGCCACGGATGGATCGTTTCCCGGAAGCCAAGGCCCGTCCTTCAACACTGCCGGAGCCCTGCTCTCCCTCGCCCTGAACTACCGCTTCCTGCCCATCTACGAAAAATGAACATGCGCCTCACCGCAGCCCTCGTGCTCCTCACCGTCCCGGCCACCGCCGCTGAGCGGCCCGACATGCTGCGCTTCACCAATGGCGACCAACTGCGCGGCTCCTTCGCCGGCCTGCGCCCCGGGCCCATGGTCCATTGGCGGCACGACGACCTCGCCACACCCGCGGAATTCAAAACCACCAGCCTCCACCAACTCGTCCTCCGCGAAGGCCAGCCGCTCAGCCCGCTGCGCACGCTGTCACACATCGAGCTCGCCAACCACGACCGCTTCCCCGGCAAGATCCTGGCGCTCGACGACACCAAGCTCACCCTCGAGACCGACTACGCCGGCCTGATCGAGATTCCGCGCGAGCACCTCTCGATTATGGCTCCCAACCCCATGGGCGGGCGGCTCCATTACCACGGACCCTTCGCCCAAGACGAATGGGAGATGGTTTCCATCCCCGCAAAAGAAGACGAAATACCTGCGCCCGACGAAGAGGCCGCCAGCATCGACGAAGAACAGGACGAGAAAAAAACGGATCAGGAACCCGAGAAATGGATTTTCACCGGGTCCTCATGGCTGTGGAACGGAAAAACCCCCGAAACCGCCCTCACCCGCGCCGACGCACTGCCGGAGCGATCGATCCTGCGCTTCGAACTGGCATGGAAAAGCCGCCTCAGCCTGGCCCTCGCGATGCAGGCCGATTTCAACTGCCCGCCGGCCGTTGCCGATAAGGATCGTAGAATCCAACGCGTCTTCAATACCATGGATCCGCGCAGCTTGGCCCGCGTCTTCGGGACCAGCCACATCCTCCAGCTCTACAGCAACTACCTCACCCACATCACCACGCGCGTGGATGAAAACGGCGAAATCACCGTGAACCGGGGTGCCCACGGCAACCACAGCATCCGCCTCGGTGATTCGGGCAAGGCACGCATCGAGATCCGCTCCAACCGCAAAACCGGCGAGGTCTCCCTGTTCGTCGACGACGAATTCACCGCCCAATGGACCGCGCATCGCAACCAGGATGCACCCGACGCGCCCGACATCCCCGCCTTCACCCGCGGCGGCATCGGCTTCATCGCCATGACCCACGACAGCCCCGTCAAGATCTCCGATATCGTCATCACCGAGTGGAATGGCATGCCGGACGCCGCCCGCAGCCTGCAGGTCGACGATTTCGACATCGTCCTCATGAACAACGGCACCGACCGCTACGCCGGCAAGGTCGGCGGATTCGGCGCGGACGGCATCGTCGATTTTGAAGGCCGCCATGGCAGCTTCCGCCTGCCGCTCGCAGAAATCGCCGAGATCCGCTTCGCCCGCGGCGGACTCGCCAAAATCCCGGAAACCACCGGCAACAGCATTCTGGTCCGCATGGGCCCCATGGGAGTCATCTGCGGCACCCCGGCAGGCGGGGATCACAAGTCCATCGATCTCCTCAACCCCAGCGCCGGGAAAATCACTCTGTCGCTCGCTCCCGCCACACTCATCGATTTCAATCCCAGCCACATCGCCATCGACGAATGGAGCCATGATTTCTGACCCCAAAACCTCCCTTGCGGCACTCTGCAGCCTCTGGCTCGCCGGACTCAGCACCGCGGACACCGTCACGCTGGGCGGAGGAAACTCACGCCTCAGCGGCGAGGTGCGCTCGATCGATGGCGACGGCCACGTCGAATTCACCACCGGCCTCGCCAGCGAGCCGCTGCGCCTCAAGTCCGCCACGGTGGACCGCATCGAGTTCACCCACCAGGCCGCCGCCGGCGAGGTGCCGGGCATGCTCATCGAGCTGGCCAATGGCGACCTCATCCCGGCCGTGGTCGAGTCCTTCGACGGACTCCGCCTCACCGCCCTCTCGCCGGATGCCGGCAGGCTCATGATCCCGCGCGAGGCACTCCATTCGCTGCAAACCGGCTTCCAACCCCGCAAGGTGATCTGGCAGGGCAGCGGCGACCCAGACGCATGGACTCTTGCCAGCGGCGCTCGCAAGCACCTCTCCGTCACCGGAACCAGCCTGGTCTTCGAGGGCCCCGCCACGGCCACCCGCAAACTCGATCTCCCTTCCCGCTTCACCATGTGCTTCACACTCGGCTGGGAAAACGGGAAAGTGCCGAACTTCAAAGTTTTCTTCGCCGATCCTCTCAATGGCGGCACAGAGGCGGTGGACCGCTATTACCTCCAGTTCGCCGGAGCGGGATTGGAGATCAAACGCGAGTCCGCCCGTGGCCGGCGCTACAACACGCTCTTCATTCTGAACCGCAACCACGCCGATTTCCCCAACCAACGGCTCGATGTCGAGCTGCGCGTCAACCGCGTCACCGAACGCATCGAGTTGTTCCTCAACGGCGAGTCGGAAGGTGAGATCGCCGACCCCATGCCCGGAGTCCCCACCGGCAGCGGCATCGCCTTCGAGTGCGGCCATCGCGAGGGATCCGCCCAGGAAATCCGCGCCATTGAAATCCTCGAAAACGACGACTCGCCCAGCCGCCACCGCGCCGAAGACCGCGGCGATGCCACCAAGGACAGCCTGATCACCCTCGATGACGACCGCTGGACAGGCACGCTCGTTGCCATCCGGCAGGCAGCAAACGAGCGGATGTATATTTTCAAGGCATCCGGCCAACAGGACTCCATGG
>JALRFY010000094.1 GCA_023253625.1 Akkermansiaceae bacterium
GCCGGCTGCAAATCAATGAGTTTGTTGTTGTTGTCGCCCGCATGCTCAAGCAGCGCCATGCCCACCTGCTTGACGTTCGTCACACAGGTCGCCGACCGGGCGGCAGCCCTTGCCCGGTTGAACAAAGTCAACGACAGAAAGGCGAGAATCACGATGACCACCACGACCACCAGAAGCTCGACCAATGTCCAGCCATTCCTCATACGCACCAAGCTTGGCCGAAGGCCGCATTCCACACCATTTGTTCCGATTTTCATGTCTTGATTGAGTAGTGACACGCCGCTGGCTGTATACTGTTCGCCCTCGACAGTGCTGCAAGCGGCGTGCTTGTGGCTGTATGATTAAACGTTTTTCTGGGGACGCCAAGTAAAATACGACGCTGCCGTGTCAATCTTGTGCCATTCATCGAGCGAATTGGCCGCAGGCACTTGCAGCGTTCGCCGACTGGTCAAGGGCTGGCGCGATTGCATTGGCGCAGCTTATTGCGGTTTTGCTTCACGCGCAAACAACTTTATCGTCGGCGAATGCCCATGCCTGCCCGAAGCTGGCGTGGATCCGGATGGGTTGAAATGATGGAATTCGATTCCAGGCAACGGGCCGCTGCCGACAATTGGGAATGGATAGCGCTGGCGGGGTCGTCTAGGCTGCGCGCACGGGCCCTGAACCGCGTGCCACCCTGCCCCTGACCGAGATGTCCACCTGGCGTCCCATCCGTCCACTGCCGTTCTGGAAGCGTTGGCTTCCGGAGTGGTTGCACGGGCCGGTGAAGCTGGCATTCGGCGCGGCTGTCGGCGGTCTCGTGCTGCTTGGCGGCTTCGCGTTTTACTATCTGATGTTGTCGGCGCGCTACGATCTCGAGGAGGTCGCCGAGCTGCCGGGACGCACGCTGTTTCTTGACCGCAAGGGCGTCGAACTCACCGCTCCCGGCATGAACGGGCGGCGGCTGGTGAAACGCGGGGACATCCCCGATTTGCTCGTCAAGGCACTGCTATCACGCGAGGACGCGCGGTTTTTCAACCACCACGGCGTGGATTTCCGCGGCCTCGTGCGGGCCACCATCCGCAACATCAAGGACCGGGATTTCACCCAGGGCGCTTCCACCCTGAGCATGCAGCTCGCCCGCAACACCTATGAGATCCGTGAGAAGTCGCTGCACCGGAAATTCCTCGAAATCGCCATCACGCTGCGGTTGGAAAAACATTACACCAAGGACGAGATCCTCACCCACTACCTCAACCGCATCTATTTCGGCTCCGGATCGTATGGCATCGAGCAGGCGGCGCGCACTTACTTCGGCAAATCCACCAGCGAACTCACCGATGACGAGTGCGCGCTGATCGCCGGCATCATCCGCGGCCCCCACATCTTCTCGCCCTTGCGGAGTCCGGAGGCCGCGCTCGAACAACGTGGCCAGACGCTCGAGCGGATGGCCGCCATGGGTTTCATCACCGCCGAACAACGCGCTGCCATCGCCGCCCGTCCGCTCAAGCTGGCCAGCGAGGAAAACCGCCCGAACCAGACGTCCTACGCGCTCAAGGCGATCGAACGCGAGCTGGATATCATTCTTGAAAACCTCGACATCCAGCAAAGCGGCCTGCAGGTCCACACCACGCTCGATGCCGCATGGCAGCAACGACTGGAAAACGAACTCAACCACGCCGTGCGCGCGCTTGAGGCGGAAAAATCGTGGCGGCATCCGGTGAAGGCGAAGCACGCGCCAGGCGAGGTGCCCGCCTATGTGCAGTTCGCCGCCGTCACCACCGAGACGCGCACCGGCGCGGTGCTCGCCCTGATCGGCGGTCGCGATTTCAGCCATTCGCGCTACGACCGCACCCGCTCGAAACGCGACCTGGGATCCGCCTTCGAACCCTTTGTCGCCGCCGCCGCCGCCGAGCGCGGCAAACTCGTCCTGCCCGGCAAGCCGGTCCAGACCGGCCGTCAGATCGGGCCCGCAGAAGTCGAGCGGCTCGCGCGCCGCTGCGGCATCGCAGGCCCGTTTCTCCAGACCGAGGACCTGTTCCGCGGCGCGGTGGCCGCCACGCCGATGGAAATGTCCGTCGGCCTCGCCACGCTTGGCAACGATGGCAAGCGCCCGCGGCCGTTCTTCATCCGCGAGATCCGCGACTCCAATGGCAAGCTGCTCCACCGCACGGCATCCGATCTCAGCCAGGCGCTCGACCCGCAAGCCGCCAAGGAGGCCGCCAGCGTGCTGAGGCGCGCCCACGGCACTCGTTGCTTCACCGGTGCCACCGGCTCTGAGCGCGATGCCTGGACCCTGCGCCTCGGCTCCGCCGGCTCCACCGCCATCTGGATCGGCTTCGACCAACCCGCCGCCATCGCTCCCGAAAAACGCCTGAACTCGCTCCTCGACGAATTCGTCCAACGGCTCGGAAACGGATAGCTCCAAGCCTGCCCGCAAACCGCAAAGACTTCCGGCAATGCCACGCCCGCACAGACCACAGGCCCGGCTGCGCCACCGGATTGCCATCCAGCATGGGTTTCCACGATCTTGGCCTTCTTCATCCACCCTTGCCCCGTCTGTGGCCATGGTGCAGGCTATCCGCACTGCAAACGCCGCCGTCATCCCGGATGAAACCGCGCATCGAAACCATCGACACCGTGCTGCCCCTCGAGCGCTCCGAGGATGAGGCCGCGTGGCGTGAAGCGGCGGCCGCCAAGCTCGGCGTGTCCGTTTCCAGCATCGGCGGCATCAGGTTGCGCAAGCACTCGCTCGACGCCCGCCACAAGGCGATCAAGGTGCAGCTGCGGCTCGATGTGTCGCTCGACGGTCCCTTGCCGCCGGAGGAATCACCGCGCTGGGCCTGCCCTCCCCTGCCCCCGCATCCGCGCACCGCAGTCATCGTCGGCTGCGGGCCGGCGGGCATGTTCGCCGCGCTGCGGTGTTTGGAAAATGGCGTCAAACCGATCGTGCTGGAACGCGGCAAGGACGCCAGCGCACGGCGTTTCGACCTCGCGCCGCTGTTGCGCGAGGGGCGGGTGATTGAGGATTCGAACTATTGCTTCGGCGAGGGCGGCGCGGGCACCTTCTCCGACGGCAAGCTCTACACCCGCGCCACCAAACGCGGGCCGGTGGCCGAGGTCTATCGCATTCTCACAGCCCACGGCGCGCCGGAGAAAATCCTCACCGACGCCCACCCGCACATTGGCTCGAACCTGCTGCCCAACGTGGTCAAGGCGATGCGCGAATCGGTCCTGCAAGCCGGCGGCGAGGTGCGCTTCCAGTGCAAGGTGGTCGATTTCCTTGTTGCGCAAGGCCGCATCCATGGCGTGATGACGGCCGATGAGCAGGAAATCACCGGTGACGCCGTGATCCTCGCCACCGGCCATTCGGCGCGCGACATCTACCGGCTGCTGGAGGAAAAACAGATCTTGCTGGAACCCAAGCCCTTCGCCGTGGGATTCCGCATCGAGCACCCACAGCCATTCATCGACCGCGTGCAATACCACCTGGCAGCCGGCCAGCCGCGGCCGCGGCTGCTGCCCGCCGCGCGCTACCGGTTCGCCACCAAGATCCGCGGGCGCGGCGTGCATTCATTCTGCATGTGCCCCGGCGGCTTCATCGTGCCCGCCGCCACCGAGGACGATGAGGTGGTGGTCAATGGCATGAGTCTCTCGCGTCGCGACTCGCCCTTCGCCAATTCCGGCATGGTGACCACCGTCGAAGCGGAGGATCTGACGGACCTTGCGAAGGAACACGGCGTGCTCGCCGGTCTCGCCTTCCAGAAGGAACTCGAACGCGCCGCCAA
Organism: Akkermansiaceae bacterium; assembly: GCA_023253625.1. Taxonomy (GTDB): domain Bacteria; phylum Verrucomicrobiota; class Verrucomicrobiia; order Verrucomicrobiales; family Akkermansiaceae; genus Luteolibacter. Next base: position 3,768 of record JALRFY010000094.1, read on the forward strand.
ACAAGCCGGTGGCGGCGGCCAGGTCGCACCCGGCCAGCGCGTCACCGATTACCTCAAGGGCAAGCTTGCCGCCGGTCTGCCCGCGACGAGTTATTTCCCCGGCGTGAATCCCGCGCCGCTGCACGAAATGCTGCCGCGCGAGATGACGAAACGCATGCGCGAGGGGCTCGACCTTTTCGGCAGGCAAATGCACGGCTATGTTTCCAGCGAGGCATTGCTTTTGGGGTTCGAAACCCGCACCAGCTCGCCTGTCAGGATCCCCCGCCGCGACGACACGCTCGAGCACCCGGAAATTTCAGGCCTGTTCCCCTGCGGCGAAGGTGCGGGCTACGCCGGCGGCATCGTCAGCGCGGCACTGGACGGGATGAAGGTGGCAGATGCGATGTCTTCGCATCTCGGCGGAACGCAATGAATCATGAGGGATCGGGCTAAGGCCAGCCCTTCCCAAGTTGTGCCAAGGGCAGGACGGTGACCTTTTCGGACAGTGGATAGGAGCGGTCACCGGGGTAGAGGATCCACAGGTGGTCCAGCTGCAGATCGACCAGAGCGCTTTTTATCGAGGGCGTGAGTCGTGGCGCATCGGCGTATTTCACCTCGATGGCGAGGTTTTTCCCGGCTTGCTGCCAGAACAAATCGACTTCGGCCCCGGAGTGGGTGGCCCAGAACGAAAGTTCCTCGGAGCGTTTGCCGACGGCGCGGATGGCGGCTTCCAGCGCGAAGCCTTCCCATGAGGCGCCGAGTTTGTTGTGGGTGGCGAGTTGCGGGAACGAATCGATGGCGAGCAGCGAGTGAAACAGCCCGCTGTCGCGCAGGTAGAGCTTCGGGCGTTTTACCAGGCGCTTGCCGAGGTTCACATGCCACGGTTGCAGCAAACGGATCATGAAGGTGCCTTCGAGAATCTCCAGATAACGGCGCACCGTCATATCGGAAATGCCGAAGGAGCGGGCGAGTTCGGAGTGGTTGAGTATCTGGCCGTGATAGTGACAAATCATGGTCCAGAAGCGGCGCAAGGTGGCGGCCGGGATCTGGATGCCGAGCTGGGGGATGTCCCGCTCAAGGAAAGTGGCGATGTATTGCTGTCGCCACAAGGCACTGCTCTCGTCCGAGGATGCCAATACGGAACGCGGCATGCCCCCACGAAGCCACAACTCGCGCCAACGCTCTGCGCCAAGATCCCGCAGCCCGAGCCCGCCCAGTTCGTGGTAGGCGATTCTTCCCGCCAAGGTCTCGGACGATTGGCGCAACAGATCGCGCGACGCGCTGCCGAGGATCAGGTAGCGTTGCTCGGGACGATGATCGACGAGGTATCGCAACAAGGGGAAAAGATCCGGTGTCCGCTGGATTTCATCAATGACGATCAGGCCGGACAAGCCCTCCAGCGCCAGTTGCGGCTGATCCAACATGGCCAGGTCGCGCGGGTTCTCCAGATCGAAGAAATGCGCGGCATCAAAGGTGCGAGCCAAGGTCGATTTCCCACACTGCCTCGGCCCAACGATCGCCACCACCGGGAACATCTCCATCAGACGCGCCAGATTTGCCCGTTCGTCGATGCGCTCGATCACAGTCAAAATTGAGCGCTAATTCATTGAAATGTCAAATGGAATACATGAAATTTCAATGCAAGAAAACGTCAGCTGTCGGTGCTCGGGGCGGCCGGCAGGCTACGCCAACGGCATCGTCAGCGCGGTCCTGGATGGGATGAAGGTGGCGGATGCAGCCTGTCATTTGCATCGAACCATTCGCTGAAAACATCGGCGGCAGCCATCGAGTTGAGAATCGGGATACCGCCGGCCTTGCGGATGATTTCGGCCTCCTCCTGTTCGAAGACCCGCGAGACCACCGGCACGCCATGGACTTGATCCAGGACCTTCAGCGTGTCGCCGGCGCGGCGCATCGAGGCGATGATGAGTTTCGCCTGGGCCGCGCCCGCCTTGTCGAGCACGTCGGGATCGGAGCCATCGCCGCGCATTACGGACACGCCGCGGCTTGCCAGTTCGCCGCAGACCACCGCGTCGTCGTCCACCACCAGCACGTTCTCGCCTTGGGCGCGCAGTGGTTTGACCGTCCACATGCCGGCCGCGCCGAAACCGAGCAGCAGGATGTGGCCGGAAGGGGTTTGCTCCTGCGCAGCCTTCTTGCGGAACGGGTGCAGCGGCAGCAGCGCGCGGGCCACGCTCTCGCGGCCGATGAACGGAGTGAGCGTCATGGTGACCAGCGTGGTGAGCGCAAGCACCTGGAATGCCGCCACCGAGACATGCCCGGCGGCCAGCCCGGCGAGTCCCAACAGGAGCGAGAACTCGCTGGTTTGCGCCAGCAAGAGGCCGCTCTCGATGGACGCCCGCGTGCTCAGACCTCGCCACTCCGCCAGCACGGTGACCAGCGGTGGGGTGAGCAGCACGATCACCAGCGCGAATTGCAGCGCGCTGAACCAATGCACCGCATCCGGCACGCCGACCAGAGCTCCCAGTGCGACGAAGAATACCGCCTGGAAAAAATCCGTGAGAGTGGAAAGCTGGCCGCGCACCAGCCCATTGAGCGGAAAGGCGGAAAATACGAAGCCGCCGGCGAAGGCCCCGGCGATGAGCGGCAGATCAAGCAAGTGCGCGATGCCAACGAATCCGCACAACACCGCCATGAGCCAAAGCAGCAGCCCTTCCTCATCGGGCTTCACCCGTTTCAGCAAGGCGGGAATGACGAAGCGCTGCGCCACCCATGCGGCGAGCCCCAGCACCACGGTCGCGGCGAGTCCGCCAGCGATGCCCGCCGCGCCACCGGCCAGACGCGACAGCACCACGATCACCCCGATGATCAACACGTCCTGCAGCAACAGCACGCCCGTGACCACCCGCCCGAACGGTTCGAACATCGCCTGCCGGTTCTTGATTTGCCGCAGCACCACCAGCGTGGAACTGGCCGCAAGACCGAAACCCAGATAGACCGCCTCCAGCCGCTCGAATCCCATCCACCGCGAGCTGAGATACCCGACCAGTGCGAAGACCACGAATTGCAACACGCCGATCCATGCCACCGTGATGCCATGGCGGGCGAAACGGCGCGGGTTGAGTTCCACGCCCGAGGCGAAAACGAGATACAACAATCCAAGCTGGATCAGTCCCACCGTGGCATCCGTGCCGCCACCGGCGGACATGCCGAACTCCGCCGGCAGCAAACCCGTGACATTGAGCGCCATCCCGGAGCCGATGAGCATCGGCAGCGGCGGCAGGCGCAGCCAGCGCGCCAGCGCATACGCGGCCGCGGCGGCCAGCAGCAGTCCGGCGAGCAGGTTCATGGCTTGATCACCTCCATTTCACGCAGCTTTTCCAATTGCGCCTTCACCCCGTCCACCTTCGGGACCATCAGATAGTCCACACCGAGATCGAGCAGGCTATCGGTCACCGACATGTCCACCACATGGACCGCGGAGGGGATGCCCGCGACCTGGCAGCGATAGGCGAGCAGTTCATTGGTGTTTTCAATGCGCAGCGCGGAAACCAGCAGCCGCGCCCGTTCGAGTCCCGCCTCCTGCAGCACCGAAAGGTATTCCACGCTCCCTAACAGCTTGTGGCCCGGCAGCCCCGTGAGTTTTGCCGGGTCCACATCCACGGCGAGCACGGTTTCGCCCTTGGCGTGGAGTTTCCTGACGATCTCGCGCCCCAGCGTGTTCATGCCGACGACGATGACGTGCCCGGAAATCCGGGGTTTTTCGCCCGCTTCGGCATCCGCGTCGCCCGCGACTTTGAGAAACCGCCATTTCGAGAAACCCATCCGGACACAGATATCATACAGCTTGTAATTGTACAATATCATGTAGGCGGAAATCGTGATGGTCGTCACTCCCACCAGGGCGGTGATCGACAGGATCTCCGCGCCGATCAAACCACGGGCGACGCCCATGCCGGCAAAAATGAACGAGAACTCGCTGATCTGGGCCACCGTCACGCTGGTGAGGAAAGAGGTCCGCAGGCTGTAGCCCATGCGGTTGATGATGAGGATGAAGATCAGCGGATTGCCCAGCAGCACGAAGAGCGCGAGTATCAGCGTGGGCAGCCAGTTGTCCGCGGTGCCGGCCGCGTCCATCCGGACACCCAGCGAGACGAAAAATACCGCGATGAAGAGGTTCATGAGCGGATGCAAGCGGCGGCGCAGGTCGTCGTTGTAGGGCAACTGCGCCAGACTCAGACCGGCAAGAAAGGCCCCGACTTCCAGCGAGAGACCGAAGGCATGCGCCAAGCCCACCAGCAGGAAACACCATGTCAGCGCCCACACCAGCATCATCTCCGGCGAGCGCGCCGCCCAGCGGAACGGCCGCGGCAACAGCCACTTCGCGGCCAGCAAGGACAATGCCAGCATGAGGATCATTCCACCGAAAGCCTTGCCCAGGCCTGCAAGCAGCTTCCATGCGCTCATGCCTTCACCACCTTCGCCAAGCCCGGCGAGGAAGGTCAGTATCACGATGACCACCAGATCCTGCACCAGGAAGATCCCCACCGCGATGCGTCCATAGAGGCTGTCCAGCTCGCCTTTCTCATCGAGCAACTTCACCACCACCACCGTGCTGCTGAAGGTCAGCGCGGTGGCGAGGAACAGCGCTTCCATCATCGTGAAACCGAGGAAATGGCACAGGACGAAACCACCTGCCGCAGTAAACAGCACCTGACCCATGCCGGCAAACAGCGCGACTTTTCCGACATCGCGGATTTTCGAAAAACTCAGCTCCAGCCCTACCAGAAACAACAGCAGCGCCACGCCCTTCTCCGAGATCAGATCCAGCTCCGGGCTCATCTCCACCCAGCCGAGCGCGGGGCCGATGAGCACTCCGGCGAGCAGGTAGACCACGATGGCCGGCATGCGCACCGCGCGCCCCAGCATCACCAGCACCGCCGCGGCGATGATGATGGTCCCGAGGTTGTGGAAAAACTGCGCGTCAGCCATGGGTGCGCGGAACAATGGCCTCTACCTCTGAGGCGGCAACGAAAACCCGTATCGAGCACCCACAATGACATGGATCCACCCAATCGATCACACCCCCGTTCTTTCATCTGGCGCTGATCCTCGATCACTGCGGCCCGGCAGGCGGGGAAGAGATTGGCGGGGATGACCCATCAACCGCCGGTTCATTTCAAGAGCCTTCCAAAGACCGCGACGCGCCCCAATTCCGCAGCGTGTCTTCGCCTTTCCTCCCCCACCCGGCATTCCGGCAGTGCCAGCCGGGACGGTCATCAGTGAAAGCCGGTGCAGACGGCCGCTTCAGATCTCCGCTCGGGCCTTGAACCCGCGGAAAATCCTGCCTAGCTTGCGCGCCCGTCACAGGAAACCATGCCCAAAGTTTACATCCGCACCTACGGCTGCCAGATGAACGAGCGCGACTCGGAGCAGGTCGCGCGCATGTTCACCGAGGGCGGCTACACGGTCACGCCGCGCGAGCGCGAGGCGGATGCGGTGCTCATCAACACCTGCTCGGTGCGCGACCAGGCGGAGCAGAAGGCGCTCGGGAAAATGGGTTCCATGATCCACGCCGGGCGGGAGCGCAGCCATGTGGTTTACGGTTTCATGGGCTGCATGGCGCAGTCTCGCGGCGACGAGTTGTTCAAGACCGTGCCCGGTCTCGACGTCGTGGTGGGCACGCAGAAATACCACAAGGTGTTCGAATACGTGGACGGCATCCTGAAACGGCGCATGGAAGCGCGGATGGACGATCCCTCGCTTTCGCTCAAAGGCGGAACCGTCTGTGACGTCGCCGAGGAGGAGGGTTCGCAAAACACCATCCGCGACCACACGCACAAGGAATACCGCGCCAGCGCCTTCGTCTCGATCATGCAGGGCTGCAACATGCGCTGCTCGTTCTGCATCGTGCCGGACACGCGCGGCAAGGAGCGCGGCAGGCCCATCGATGACATCGTCGCGGAAGTGCGGCATCTCACCGAGAACGGCGTGAAGGAAATCACCCTGTTGGGGCAGATCGTGAACCTGTATGGCCGCACCGAGTTTCCGCGCGTGGAAAACAAGTCGCCGTTCGTGCAGCTGCTGGAAGCGGTGCACGCGGTCGATGGCGTCGAGCGCATCCGTTTCACCTCGCCGCATCCGATCGGCTACCGCGACGACCTGATCGCCGCTTTCAGCTATCTGCCGAAGCTCTGCCCGCACATCCATTTCCCGATGCAGAGCGGCTCGGACCGCATTCTCAAGGCGATGCGCCGGCCGTACAAGAACGAGAAGTTCATCGAGATCTGCGAGAAGATGAAGGCCGCGCGGCCGGGGCTCGCGATCACCACCGACATCATCGTCGGTTTCCCCGGCGAGACCGAGGAGGATTTCCAGGCGACCATCGACACCGTCGAGCGGCTGCAATTCGACAACGCCTTCGTCTTCCGCTACTCGAAGCGCCGCAACACACCGGCCGCGGAGATGTACGGGCAGCTGCCCGAGTCCGAAAAGGAAAGCCGCAACCAGCGCTTGCTCGATGTGGTGAACCGCATCGCCATCGCGAAAAACGCCGCGCTCGTCGGAACGCGCCAGCAGGTGCTGTGCGAAGGGCCGTCGAAAACCAACGCCGCCCGCCTCTCCGGCCGCACGCCGCACAACAAGATCGTCATCTTCGGTGGCGACCCCGCGCGGCTTTCCGGCAAGCTGTTGGACATTCAAATCCACGAGTCCACCGGCTTCACGCTTTACGGCGAAATGGTGGATTGAGCCGATCATGTCCGCCCTGCTCTCCGCCACCGAAATCCGTCTGACCTATGGTTATCAGACCTTGCTCGATGGCGTGACGCTGGCAATCGGCGCGGGCGAAAAGGTCGGCATGGTGGGTCGGAATGGCTGTGGCAAAACCTCGCTGTTGAAAATCCTCAGCGGCCAGAGCGCGGCGGATTCCGGCGAGATCGCGCTGCGGCGCGGGCTGCGGGCCGGATATCTGCCGCAGGAATTCGAACTCGACCTGGAACTCAGCGTGGGCGAGAACATCGCCGCAGGTGCCGCGGATGTTGTCGAAGCGGTGCGGCGGTATGAAACCGGCGAAGGCTCCGAAGCGGAACTCAACGAGCTGCTGCATCTTATCGATCATGCCGATGGCTGGAATCTCGAATCCCGCATCAAATCGACCGCCACTGCTTTGGGCGTGCCGCCACTCGATGCGCCGGTCGCGCCACTGTCCGGCGGCGAGAAACGCCGGGTGGCGCTATGCCGCGCACTGGCCTGCCAGCCGGATTTGCTGTTGTTGGACGAACCGACCAACCACCTCGACGCCGAGTCGATTTCGTGGCTGGAGGATTACCTGCGCGGATTTCCCGGCGCGGTGATCTTTGTCACGCACGACCGCTATTTCCTCGATGTGATCGCCACGCGCATCATCGAGATCGACGAAGGCCGCGCGTTTTCCCATCCCGGAAACTACACCGCGTTCCTGGAGGCGAAGGCTGTTAGAAAACAGATCGCGGAACAAACCGAGCGCCGGCGCCAGCGTTTTCTGCGCGAGGAACTGGAGTGGGTGCGTTCCGGCGTGAAGGCGCGTGGCACCAAATCGCGCCACCGCCTGGAGAAGTTCTACGAAATCGAGGGCATGGAAGCCCCGCCCGAGGAACGGGAGATGGACCTCCTGATTCCGCCACCGCCGCAGCTTGGGGATATCGTCGTCCAACTGGAAAATGCCGGGGTGAATGTGGGCACCGCCGCGCATCCGCGCTGGTTGTTCCGCCACCTCAACCTCAAGCTCGAACCCGGCCAATGCACCGGCATCGTCGGCAGAAACGGCGTCGGCAAGACGACCTTGCTGAAGTTATGCCTTGGACAAATCCCGCCGTCCGAAGGCGGCGCGGTGACCGGCAAGCGTGTGAAGGTGAATTACATCGACCAGACGCGCATGCAGCTCGACGGCTCCGGCTCGCTGCTTGACGAGGTTTCCGAGGGCAACGAGAAGCTGATGTTCGGCGACCAGCCGCTCGGCGCACGCGCCTACCTGCGGCGCTTTCTTTTCAATGACCAGCGCATCAACGAACGCGTCGATCTTTTGTCAGGCGGCGAACGGGCGAGGTTGATGCTCGCCAAGGTATTGAAGAACGGCGGCAACCTGATCGTTTTGGACGAGCCGACCAACGACCTCGACCTGCCCTCGCTGCGCATGCTGGAGGAAGCGCTCGCGGATTTCGGCGGCTCGGTGATCTGTGTTTCACACGACCGCTATTTCCTCGACCGCATCTGCGACCAGATCATCGCCTTCGAGGACGATGGCGTGGTCGTCCAACCCGGAAACTATTCATATTATCTCGAGAAGCGCCATGCCCGCGAGGCGGCGCAGCGTGCCCGGGCTGCCACCGCGGCGCGGGAAGCGGAAAACCGCCGCAAGGCGTCCGCACCCGCCAAGCCGCGCAAGCTCACGCTCAAGGAGCGCAACGAACTGGAGGGTATCGAGAGCGCCATCCTCGCCGCCGAGCAGCAGGTGGAAATGCTGGAACTGCAACTCAACGACCCGGAATTCCAAGCGGCGAACTACGCGGAGATTCCCGATTGGGTGGCAAAACTCGACGCGGCGAAAAAAGAGGTCGCCCGGCTCTACGACCGGTGGGAGGAACTCGAGGCGCTTCGGAAGGACGCTTGTTAGCCATCCCCGTTTTTGAAGTTTCGTTTTGGCAGAAGTGGCGCGCTCTGCTTTGTTTGCGCCATGCAAAGTAATCTGATCATGACGGTGCTCGGTGCGGACCGCCCGGGCTTGGTGCGTTCGCTGGCTGACATGGTGGCCTTGCATGGCGGCAACTGGCTTGAAAGCCGCATGGCACGCCTTGCGGGACAATTCGCGGGCATCGTGCGCATCGAGTGCCCGGCATCCGCAGTGGATGCCCTGCTGCATGAACTTCACAATCCGGGCATTCCCGGGCTGACCGTGCAGGCCGTGCGCGAGGAGGCGGTGGAAGCGCCGCCGCGCAAGACGCTGGCCGTTGAGATCCTCGGCCACGACCGGCCGGGCATCGTGCGCGAACTGAGCACGGCCATCGCCGGAGCGGGCGGCAACGTTGAGGAGCTGACCACCGGTCTCGAAAGCGCCCCAATGAGCGGCCATGCGATGTTCCGCGCCCGCGGCGTGGTTTCCATTCCCGAAAATTCCGACCCGGACGCAATCGCCGCGGCCGTTGAGTCGCTCGGCGGCGACCTGACAGTGGACATCGTTCGTTAGAGCGGCCAGATCAGCGGGATCAACGTGCAGGCGGTGATCCAACAGATCAGGTTGAGCGGGATGCCGACGCGTTGGAAGTCGGTGAACTTGTAGCCGCCAGGACCGTAAACCATCAGGTGCGTCTGGTAGCCCATGGGCATGGCGAAGGCACAGGAGGCGGCGATGGTGATGCCGATGATGTAGGGCCGGGGATTGACCCCGAGTTCCAAAGCGAGCGTTACGCCGATGGGCACCATCATCACGGCCGTGGCGTTGTTGGACAGGATTTCGGTGAGACTGAGGGTGAGCAGGAAAATCAGCCACAGCATCACCACCGGCAGATGCTCGCGCGGAATGAAGTTTTCCGTGATGTCCACCAAGCCCTGCGCCAGCCACACGGCGGTCCCGGTGTTCTGCATGGCCATGCCAAGCCCGAGCAGCCCGTAAAGCATCAGCAGCACCTGCCAGTCGATGCTGGCATAGGCCTCACGCGGCGTCATCACCCGCAGCCAGAGCAGTGCCAGCGCGCCTACCATCGCACAATAATGGATCGGGATTTTCGGGAAATCCGGATTCAGGCGGTTGAAAAAATCCGTGAGCGTGGCGGTGAGCACCACGCCGACCAGGGCCGACCAGGACAGCGTGACATGCAGCGGGCGATGGTGGCGCGCCTCCTCGGGTGTCGGCTCGTCGGCTGTGTCGGTCATCACGAAGTCGCGGGTGGCCTCAAGCGCATCGAGGTTGTTGCGGGCGGTGATGACGAGCAGGGTGTCACCAATTTCCAGCGGCAGTCCGGCGATGCGGGCGGTGATGTTCACGCCGTTGCGATGCACCGCGAGCACCACGCAGTTGTAGCGCTGGCGGAAGTCCGCCTTGGCCAGCGTCTGGCCGGTCAGCGAAGATTCGTCGCGGATGACGAGTTCGGAAACGATGCCCTCGACGGTGGACAGCTCTTCGGCACCGATGCTGGCGAAGAGTTCCTCCGCCTTGGTGCTGCCGCCGCGGCGGCGGTGCAGCGCCACCAGGAAGCGGTCGTTTTTTTCCACCACGATTTCCGGCAGCGGCTTCATCATCCGGGTGCCCTGGCGGCGGACTTCCATGATGTGAATGCCGGCGTCGCGATTGCCCAGCGGGGTCTCGGTGATCGGCTTGCCAATGATCGGGGAGTGGGCGGAAATCAGAATGTGGTGCAGCGGCGTGGTGCGGTAGTCGATTTCCAGGCTGCCGGTGATCGACGAGCGGGCGGGAATGAGTTTCGGCCCGAAAATCACCAGGTAGGCGATGCCCGCCACGGCCATCGGCAGGCCGACGGGTGCCAGCTCGAACATGCTGAGCGCCGGGACATCGAGATCCCTGAGCGCGCCGCTGACGAGCAGGTTGGTGGAGGTGCCGATGAGCGTGCAGCAGCCGCCGAGGATCGAGCAGTAGGACAGCGGCATCAACAGCCGCGAGGCCGGGATGTTCTTGTTGCGGGCGAAGCCCAGCACCACTGGCAGCAGTATGGCCACGATGGCGGTGTTGTTCATCCACGCACTGAAAAACGCCGAGACCAGCGAGAAGGCGAGGATGGCCCAGCGGGTGTTGCCAGAGAGGCGTTCGCGCAACAAGCGCCCGATCTGGTCCACGGCGCCGGAGCGTTCAAGGGCGCCACCGATCACGAACAACGCGGCGATGGTGAGCGGGGCCTCGTTTTGGAAAACCGATGTCATTTTGTCCGCCGGCACCAGGCCCAGCCCCACCACCAGACACAGGATTGAGAGCGCCAGAACATCCGGCGCGGCCCACTCGCGCATGAACGCGACGAGCGTGAGGCCGATGACCAGCAGGGTCAGGATGATCTGGATGTCCGGAATCATGACGCGTTCCCACCAGCGGGGAGACCTCTCCCATGCACCGCCCGGTGCCGATTGGCAAGACCGGGCTGCCGCATGGGGGCTTGCGGCTCCGCAGCGCCCGCCGCAGAATCAGGCGTGATCCGACCGTGGATTTCCACCAACCTGGCCGTTTCCATCGACGGGAAAATCAGCTCCATCGCACACCAGCCGTCCGGCTGGACCACGCGCGAGGACCACGCACGGCTGCTCGAATTGCGGCGCGGGGCGGATGCCTTGCTGGTGGGTCGCGGCACGCTGGAGGCCGACCGCATGACGATGAAAATTCCCGGTCAAGAGCACCAACCGCTGCGCTGTGTGGTTTCGCGGCGGGGTGTGTTCGATGCGGCGCATCCCCTGTTCCACTCGCCAGGCGGGGAAATCCACCTATTGGTTGCGGAAAATCCCGGCTGCGATCCACCATGCGGCACGGTGCATCACGGGACATTGGCGGCATGCCTCGCAACGCTGGCGGAACAGCACGGCGTGAAACGCCTTCACTGCGAGGGCGGCGGCGGACTCATCCGCGCATTGGCGGAGCTGGATGCCATCGACGAATTCCATCTCACGCTGGCCGGACATACATTGTTCGCCGGCCATGGCGCGCCCACGGCCACCGGTCTGCCCGGCGGTTTCCTGCCAAACTCGCGGGAATTCGAAATGACCCATTTCGATCCGCGGCCGGAGTCCGGCGAATGCTTTCTGAGCTACCTCCGCCGGGAGCGCCGGGCCCCAGCCCGGCGCGATGTGGTGGATCAATGACCAGCGTCCCCGCCGTGATGATCGTCACCGTGGCCGTGGTGCTCGTGCAGCTGTTTGGTGCCATTCGGGCCTTCGAATTCATGGCGCTCGCAGGAAACACCCAGCAGGGAAACAGCCACCAGCATCAGGGAGAAAAGTTTCATCGCGCCGCTTCATAGCCGCTGCCGCCCGGAACGCAACCCCCAAGCTGGCCGGTTTTTCCCCGCGCTCTTGTCTTTTCCCGGCATGCGGCCAGAATCGCCCGCATCACACGCCATGCTCCTCATCCGAAACGCGCGCATCGCCACCGAACACTCGCCTGACCTGGCCTCAGCCGACATCCTCATCGAGAACGGCTGCATCCGCCAAGTGGCCGAAAACCTCACCGCCCCCGAGGGCGCGCGGATGATCGACGCCGCGGGACGCATCGCCATGCCCGGCATGTTCGACGCCCATGTGCACTTCCGCGAACCCGGATTCGAGAACAAGGAAACCATCGCCAGCGGCTCCGAGGCGGCCATCAATGGCGGCGTGACCGGCGTCGTCATGATGCCCAATACCACCCCGGTCATTGATTCCGGCACCGTGGCCAGGCAGGTGCTCGAAATCGCCGCGCGCGACGCCCGCATCCCGGTGCTCACCTCCGGCTGCGTCACCAAAGGCCGCCATGGCAAGGAACTCGCAGGCATCGACGGCCTGCGCGCGGCCGGCGTGAAAATGCTCACCGACGATGGCGACACCACCTCCGACCCTGCCGTGTTGCTGCGCGCCATGCAATACGCCACCGAGCTCGGCATGTTCTTCGCCAGCCACTGCGAGGTGCCGGAACTCGCCGGCCCGCGCGCGATCAACTGCGGCGCGATGAGCTACCGCCTCGGCATCAAGGGATCACCCGCCTGCGCCGAGGAAATCATCATCGATCGCGATATCCGCCTCGCTCATGCCGCCGGCGCTCACATCCACATCCAGCACGTTTCCACCAAGCTCGGCATGGAAACCATTCGCTGGTGGAAACAACGCGGCGGCGTGAAAGTCACCGCCGAGGTTGCGCCGCACCACCTGCTTTTCACCGACGAGGACATCGGCGACTTCGACACCCATTTTAAAATGAACCCGCCGCTGCGCACCAAGGCGGACAACCAGGGCCTCTTGGAAGGACTGCTCGACGGCACCTTCGACCTCATCGCAACTGACCACGCGCCGCACACGCCGTTCGAGAAATCCCAGGACTTCGTCAGCGCGCCCAACGGCATCACCGGCCTCGAAACCGCCCTCGTTTCCCTCCACCACCACTTCGTCGCCGAAGGGAAATTCGGCTGGGATCTTGTCATCAAGCGCTACAGTGCCGAGCCCCGCCGCTTCATGGGCTTGCCCGCCGCCGCCATCGAGTCCGGCCTGCCCGCTGATTTGATCCTCTTCGATCCGGAAAGGGAAACCACCTTCAGCCAAGGCTTCATGAAGTCCAAGTCACAGAACACGCCCTTCCTCGACCGGACCTTGCTGGGCAGTGTCGATCTGGTGGTTCTTGGCAACGAAATCCTGCTGGAGCGCGCGGGATGATGCCCGCGGCCCAGGCTTGGCAGGCGAATGGGAAGAAAAATGGGCGGCCAGAATGTGCAATCCATGACCGCTTTTCTCGGCGGCCATTGGCGCTTGCATTCGCCACGCATTCAAGGGTGCTTCCGGCGGTAGCGCCCTGCCCCTGGGTTGGCACTCAACGCCGGTATTGATTCTGTGGCAACATCCCGAACTGGCCCTGCCCTTGTCCTGGCATGGGTTGATTCCACGGAATGCGGCTGGTGCTGGTATTGGGCCCCACGGGCTTTTTCTCCGCCTCGTTGGCGCAGGATGTGAGGAATACGGCGGGCGCAAATGCCGCAGCGAGCAGGTAGGCGTGCAAACGAGTCATGACAGAACGCTCAGTTCAGGGTCGCTCAGTTCACGGTCGGTTTGGCGAGCATCACGCGGTCGCCGGGCTGGATACGGGCACCGACGGGCAGGCTTTCGAAATCGATCTCGGCGATCGTCTGGGTGGGTTCAATCGCGGCGGGAGTGACCCGGCCGATGAGGCGGCCATCACGCATGACGAGCATGCGGGACTGCGGAGTGAAACCGGAATTCGAGCCGGCACCGATGACCAGGAATCCCCAGTCCTGGTCGACGGCAGTGACAACGGCTTCCATCGCGTTGCGGTTGATGCGGGCGGTGCGCTGGGTTTCCCGGCGGGTGAGGCGATCGATCTCGTCCCGCTTGCCGGCGAGTGATTTTTCCGCGCCATCGACGAGGGTATTGAGTTCTTCGAGGCGCTTTTCGCGGCCGTTGCGCTCATCCTGGATTTGCTGGACCCGTGCCGGGAGGTTTTCGAAGGTGATGCCCTCACCGAGTCCCTCGAGCACTTTGGTCATACCGGCCAGCTCGGTGTTGATTTGTTCGAGTTCGGCATTCTGGGTACGGATGGTGTCACTGAGGCTGGAAACTTGGCCTTCAAGCTTCGACCCATCGCTGTTGGCCAGTTCGAGGGCAGTGCTGGCGACCTCGCGCTTCTGTTTGGCGTCGGCGAGATCCTCCTGGAGCTTGCGGAATTCAGCTTCCTTGGCCTCGGCATTGGCGGTGACCTGGCGGTTGTCCGCCTTGGTTTTGAGGCGCACCTGCTCGAGCTCGGTGAATTTCCGATTGTGCTCGAGCGTGAAATAGATGGCGGCTCCGAAGAAGACGAGCGCGACGGCGTAAATGATGGCTTTCATGGGATTTGTGCGGAGAACTGGATGCGGGTGGTGACCGGGCTTGGCGGCTGAGGGGCTTGTGATTCGAGACAGGTTATTCGGCGGTGGCGGGAACCACTCGGTCGCCCACCATCAGGACAGTGTCATCGGGGAGCGAGTCGGGCACGATACTGGCGGAAGCGGTGCTGCTTTCCACCGCGGTGACGAGCAGTTTGCCGATGACTTCGCTGCCGCGCATGACGTTGAGCGTGGAATTGGCAACCACGCCGCTGTTGTTGCCGGCGGCCAGGGTGACGAAGCCCCAGGTGGGGTAAATCGAGCGGATGCGGGTGTCGAGGGTGGACAGTGAGCGTTCCGCGGTGAGGGTGTCGAGACGGGTGCGGATGGTATCGGACTGCTGCTGCGCTTGGTTGTTGGAGGCGGTGAGGTTGGCAAGGCGGCCTTCAGCGGCGGTAATCGATTGGCCGAGTTCCTCGAATTCGGTGCGGTATTGGCGGAGCTGGTTGGCCAGTTCCTTCTGGTCCGGCATTCGGGAGGCCATTTCGCGGACCTCGCCGAGCTTCTCCTTGTTGCGGTTCACCTCGCCGGTTTTGGTCTCGACCTGCAAGGTGAGGTCCTGGTTCTTGTCCTTGCGGGTGACGGTTTCCCCGTTGAGGCGGTTGGTTTCGGCGAGGGCTTCCTCGATTTCCTTGGTGGTGGTGTTCACATCATCCACCGCCTTGTTGAAGCGATCGGTGCTTCGCTCGAGTTTGCGTTTTTCGTCTTGGGTTTCGGCGATGCGGTTTTCGTAGGCCGTCTTGTTTTTCCAAGCGAAGAAGGCGGACAACGCGAGAACGATGGCAGTGAGGATTCCGAGCGTATTGGACATGGTTTTTTTTTTGGGGAAAGTGAGCGTTGAATAACGTGTGCGCGGACACTAGGTAGTCCCCCCGCCGCACCGCAACCCCAAATTTCGGGGACTTTTGGTGCCGCCCGGCGCGATGAGCCTGGCGCGCTGCGGCCGCACCGATGCCAAACCACCCATGAAATCGATTTTCCGAGTTTTTTCGTATCTCCGCCACTATCCCGGGATGGCGCTGGCGCAGTTGTTTTGTGCGGTGGGAATGACGCTGGCGGTGTTCGTGTTTCCGAATGCGACGGGGTATGTGATCGACCACATCATTCCGGACCCGGGGAGGCGCGGTGAGTTTCCGCTGTGGATCGGCATCGCGCTGGCGGGATTCCTGATCAAGGACGGGCTGAACTCGCTGCGGATTTTCATCAACAACAGCTTCGAACAGAAGGTCATTTTCGACATCCGCTCGGATCTTTACTCGAAGATCCAGCGGCTGCCGCTGCGGTGGTTCGACACACGCCGGACGGGGGACATCATGACGCGGGTGGTCGAGGATGTGACGAACATGGAGCGGGTGTTGATCGATGGCGTCGAGCAGGGATTGGTCGCGGCTCTGCAAGTGGTGGGGATCGGGATCTTCCTGTTTTTCCTGAATCCGACCGTGGCGGCGTGGGCGACTCTGCCGGTGCCGTTCCTGGCGCTGGGAGCGTGGATTTATTCCACCAAGGGGCGGGACCGCTACAAGAACCAGCGCGACGCCGCCTCGGATCTCAATGCGCTGTTGCACGACAACATCGCGGGCATGCGCCAGATCAAGGCCTACGCGGCGGAAACCGAGGAGCACGGGCGCTTCAACCATTTTTCCGACCGCCTGCGGCAAACGACGCTGCGGATGATGCGCTGGTGGGCGGTTTATTCGCCGGCTATGTCGTTTCTGCGGATGACCGGCTACGTGCTGGTGTTGGCCTTCGGTGGCGCGGCGGTGATGCAGGGCGATCTGACGCTGGGGGAATTCACCAAGTTTTTGTTGTTCCTGAGCCTGTTTTACGAGCCGATCGACCGCCTCAACTCGCTCAACCAAATGCTGCTTTCCGGCCGTGCGGCGGCGGACCGCGTGTTCGACATCCTCGATTCCACCGAGGAGCCCAACGCCAGCGAGGGAGGGACCCTGCCGGAACACATCCGCGGCCATGTGCGCTTCGAAAACGTCACCTTTGCCTACCAGGACCAGCCGACGCTGCACGCTGTGAACATCGATGCCCCGGCCGGGCGGACCATCGCGCTGGTCGGATCCACCGGCGCGGGCAAGACCACCGTGCTCTCGCTGCTGGCGCGGTTTTACGAAACCACCACCGGGCGCATCACCATTGATGGCATCCCGATCGACGGGCTGGCGAAATCCTCACTGCGCGACCGGCTGTCCTACGTGACGCAGGAGCCGTTCCTCTTCAACGGGACGGTGCGGGAAAACCTGCTGCTGGCGAGGCGCGACGCCAGTGATACCGGGTTGTGGACCGCGCTGACGGCCGCACATGCGGAAAAATTCGTGCGCGAGCTGCCCAAGGGGCTCGATACCAACGTCGGCGAACGCGGCGTGAAACTCTCCGGCGGTGAGAAACAACGGCTCTCGATCGCCCGCGCGCTGCTCAAGAACGCGCCGATCCTGTTGCTCGACGAGGCCACCGCCTCGGTGGATTCCGAAACCGAGCGCCAGATCCAGGACGCGCTCGACCGCCTGATGGAAAACCGCACCGCCTTCGTCATCGCCCACCGGCTATCCACCATCCAGAACGCGGACTGCATTTACGTGCTGGAAGCGGGCCGGGTGATCGAGCAGGGCACCCACCACGAGTTGCTCGCTGGTGCGGGAAAATACGCCGAGCTTTGCCGCAAGTCGTTTTTGACGGAAAAATGAGGTCGGCGGCCGGGCGGTGGAGCATTCCCGCCGCTGCCCATGAAAATCCACTATCCGGCGCATCCGCTTGTCTCAGCGCCATAGTTCGCAGGCATGTGCCGCGAAGCCCGCGCCGAAGGCCGTGAGCCACAAGTGGCGGTCGTCGGGCGAGCCATTCAGCCGCCGTTCCAGCGCAAACATGACCGACGGGCTGCTCATGTTGCCATGATCCCGCAGCACCTCGCGGGTTTCCGTTAGATGGAACGGCAGCCGGCGCTCGATCGCCTCGATCACATCGCGTCCGCCGCTGTGGGCGAGCACTTGGTCGGGCTCGGCGGTGCGTTTATCGTAAAGCCCGGCCACCGCTTCCGCGGCCAGTTCGGGGACTGCGCGGTGGAGTTGGTTTTTCAATTTTCCGCCGGAGTTCACGAAGCGGATCTTTCCGCGGTTTTCCGGCCGGTGGACGGTGGTGAAATGGCCCGCTCGCCAGTGGTCTTCGGTGCCCTTGCCCGACCAGACCGCCGCAGCCGCGCCGTCGCCGAAGAGGCACAGGCTGATGAGCACGCCGGGGTCGTCATCGGCAAAAAATGCCGCTGAGCAGACCTCCACCGCCACCGTGGCGATCTTCGCGCCGGGATGCGCTGCGAGGTATCCGTGCGCCGCGCGCAGCATTGGAATCGCCGCGCCGCAACCGAGACCGACGAGATCCGCCAGGTATGCGTCCGGCCGCAGGCCCGCCTGCTCGGCAAGGTGGCTGGTCACGCCCGGGCAGAGGTATCCGGTGCAGGTGCAGACAAACAAGGCATCCAGCTCCGTGGCCGCGATGCCGGCCTGTTGCAGGGCGCCTGCAAGTGCCTTGCAGGCCAGCACCGGAGCCTCGCGCTCGAAGGTTTCATTGAGCGATTGCGCATCGTGGCGGAACACCTGCTCGATGCGGTCGAGCGCGAGATGACGGCGGGCGATGCCCGAGTCCGGATTGGTCAGGATTTTTCGCAACAGGTCCGCCGAGCGGGGCCGCAGCGAATCGAGCAGGCCATCGCCGCTCATCGCCTCCCAGCAGGCATGCTGTGTGAACTCATTCCGGGGAACCGCAGTGGCGATGGATTGAAGAAACATGAAAGTGTGGCCACAGCCATTCCACAGAAACGGCGTGGTGCAAGCCGCATCGCACGGCTTCGGGCTTTTCAGCGGCCGCCGCGCAAGGAAGATTCCGCGCATGCTCAAGCAGGAACGCGCCCGGCACATCCACCGCCGCCTCGATGAATTGTATCCCGAAACCCCGGTCCCGCTCGATCACCAGGACGCCTACACGCTACTCGTCGCGGTGCTGCTCTCGGCACAATGCACCGACGTGCGCGTGAATCAGGTGACGCCCGCGCTTTTCGCCCTGGCCGACAACCCACGCGACATGATGCGCGTGCCGGTGGAGGCGATCCGCGAAAGCATCCGCCCGTGCGGACTCTCGCCACGCAAGTCGGTGGCGATTTCCCAACTCTCGAAAATCCTCGTCGAACAGCACGGCGGCCAGGTGCCGGCGGATTTCGCCGCGCTTGAAGCGTTGCCAGGTGTGGGCCACAAGACCGCCTCGGTGGTGATGGCCCAGGCCTTTGGTGTGCCCGCGTTTCCGGTGGACACCCACATCCACCGCCTCGCGAAACGCTGGAAACTGAGCCCCGGCAAGAACGTCGGGCAAGTGGAGCGCGATTTGAAAAAACTCTTCCCGCGCGAGTCATGGAACAAGCTGCACCTGCAGATCATCTTCTACGGCCGCGGGCACTGCACCGCGCGCGGCTGCGATGGCAGATCGTGCCTGTTGTGCCGCGAGTTGTTCGGGTGACAAAGGATTGCGCTTCCTTGGATCCAACCCGCGGCTACACCTCGCGGCGTGGACCCGCAGCGCTCCGGAACCCTTTCCGCCATGGCGGCGTTTTTCCTGTGGGGCGTGCTGCCGGTATTCTGGAAGCAGCTCGATTTCCTGCCGCCGCCATCGATCATCGCGCACCGCACGCTGTGGTCGCTGTTGTTTCTGTCCGTCATCCTGTGGCTGCGGCGTGAAACCCGCGCGGTGGTGGCGGGTCTGCGCACGCCGCGCGCCTGTGGCTGGCACCTGATGTCCGGCGCGCTGCTCGCCTCGAACTGGCTGCTGTATGTCTGGGCCACGCTCAACGACCGCATCCTGGAAGGTGCGCTGGGGTATTATCTCAACCCGTTTTTCAACATGCTCTTCGGCGTGCTGTGGTTCGGGGAAAGGCACAACCGCGCCCAGCTCGCGGCCATCGTGCTGGCACTCTGCGGCGTGGCCGTGCAGATTCCGGCGTTGAAGGGATTTCCTTGGGTGGCGGTGGTGCTGGCCGCAACCTTTTCGCTCTACGCCGTGGTGAAAAAACGTTCGCCACTGCCATCCGTTCAGGGACTCACGGTGGAGACCCTGTTGCTCGCGCCACTGGCCTTCGGCTGGCTGTGTTTTTGCTCCTCCGGCATCAGCGATGCGCTCGGCGGCACTTGGCCGCGCGCGCTGCTGCTTGCCGCCACCGGACTGGCCACCATGCTGCCGCTGGTGTGTTTCGGCCATGCCGCGCGCCATATCCCTCTCACCACGCTCGGCATCCTCCAGTTCATCGGCCCCACCATCCAGTTCTTCATCGGCTGGAAACTCTACGATGAAGCAATGACGACTACCCGCCTGTTGTCGTTTGCCATGATCTGGGCCGCCATCGGCATCTATGCCGCGGATGCGGTAAGACGGGAACGGCACAAGGCGTAGCCGCAGTCGCGAGACCGCGATGGAATTGCAGCAGACCCCAGAACCCCGTTCTCACGAACGGGCCAACGCCCCCTTGCACTCCTGCCATGCCTGTTCCATCGCATCGAGACCGGCGGTGGCGAGATCGATGCCTTGGTCGGCGAGCCGTTGTTCCATGGCGGCGAAACGTCGCTCGAACTTCCGGTTGGCAGCTTCCATCAGCAGTTCGGGGTCGCTGCCGCGGAAGCGCGCGAGATTGACCACCGAGAACATCAGATCGGCCAGCTCCTCATCCGCCTCGGCGGGTTCACCGCCTTCCATGGCCTCGGCGAGTTCGTCCAGCTCCTCGCGAATCTTGGCCAGCACGCCGGACTCGTCCGGCCAGTCGAAGCCGGTTTTGGCGGCTTTCTTTTGCAGCTTGGCGGCACGCAGCAAGGCGGGCAGCCCCTTGCCCACGCCGTGCAGAAACGGTTCGCGCTGGTGGCCTTTCTCCGCGCGCTTGATCTCGTCCCACTGCTTCAGCACCGCCTCGGAATCGTCCGCAACGGACGCAGCGAAGACGTGCGGGTGGCGGCGCACGAGCTTGTCGGAAATTTCCCGGGCCACATCGTCGAGGTTGAAGTGCCCGGTTTCCCCGGCCAGTTCGCTGTGGAAAATGACTTG
This sequence comes from Akkermansiaceae bacterium, assembly GCA_023253625.1. Classification (GTDB taxonomy): domain Bacteria; phylum Verrucomicrobiota; class Verrucomicrobiia; order Verrucomicrobiales; family Akkermansiaceae; genus Luteolibacter. The sequence goes on from JALRFY010000094.1 coordinate 24,380, forward strand.
CAGCAACAGGTCGCCGAGTTCCTCACGCAGGTGCCCCATGTCGCCGCGGCGGATGGTGTCCACCGTCTCGTAGGTTTCCTCGATCAGGTTCGGCACCAGCGAGGCGTGCGTCTGCTCGGCGTCCCACGGGCAGCCGCCGGGCGCGCGCAGGCGGTGCATGATGGCGCGCAGGCGGTCGAGCTGGCGCGCGTCGTCCGGGCAATCGATCATTTCGGCATCGGTCATGACGGATTCTGGTGCCGGGAGGCTTTTTGCAAAATATCACGTTCTTCCTCACTGAGACTCTGGAAGCCATCGCGCGAAATTTTTTCGAGAATCCGGTCCACCTCGCCGCCATCATCATGGAACGCATGGCTCCTGGGGCGGAGCTTCGGCTGGTGCGCCTGGCGGTGCCGCGGTGGCGCGGCCGGTCCGCCGGTGCCCAACAAGCGCGGCCGGCGCACGAGGAAATACCCGAGAATCGCCCCACCGAGGTGGCCGGCCTCGCCGCCCTCGTTGCCGCCGATGCCCAACAGGATCACGAGGGTGGAAATCACCATCAGCGCGATCGCCAGCTGCCGCATGCTCAGTTCGATGGGCGGGAACAACAAGGCCACCCGCAGCGCCGGCGCGATCACCCCCACGCCGATCAGGATGCCGTAGATGCCCGCCGAAGCGCCGACCAACGCGGATTGGAATCCCGATGGCAAAATGTTCGCCAAGGTCAGCAGCGTGAAAAACACCGCACCGGCACAGCCGCTCAGCAGATAAAACCAGAGGAATTTCCGCGATCCCCACCAGCGCTCCATGTAGGGCCCGAAAAAAAACAGAGCCACCATGTTGAACAGCAGATGCCCGACGCTGCCATGCAGGAACTGGAACGTGAGAAACTCCCAAACCCGGAATTCCATTAGCGCGGACTCGATCGAATAAGCTCCGAACACACGCATCCGGTGGCCGTTGAAGAGATCGATGAAATACACTGCAATGTTGAGAACCAGCAGCCACTTCACGACCGGCGTGAGGCTGTCCATCATGCCCCCTCCTCCGCCGCCGCTCCGGTGATAATCGCGATCTGCCAGTCCCATCCGCGCGGGCTTAACACGGGACCGACCTCACTGCAAGGGCGGCGAAGGTCTGCGACACGCATGGGAAATTTAAAAAAACCGTAAGAGTTCACGCGTGGCTTGGCGTATTTTTATTAACCCCTATGAAAACAACAGCAATGATCCAACCATTCCGCCGCAAGCTATGGTGGATGGATTCTGCCGGTTGGTTGAGCGCGGCGATTCTCATCGCCCTGGCATTGCCCGGCACGCTCCGGGCTGAACCACAGCACCGCGCCCCCGGCGGAGAAAAGGTGATCGTCGAGTCCGGCGCCGCGGCTCGCGTCGAGGAAAAAGTGCGCCTCAACGCGCCCGGCACCTTGGTCGCCATGTTCGTGCAAGTGGGCGATTCCGTGAAAAAAGGGCAGCTGCTCGGGCACACCGAGTTGGAAGCCACCAAATACCAGCTCGATCTTGCCCGCCACGCGCTTGAAAACCTCGCGCCGCTCAAGTCCGCCGAAGGACAGGCCGAGGCGGCTACCGCCACCCGCATCGAAACCGAGGAGGCCGTGCGCAAACGCGTGGCCGCCGAGACACGCCTCGATTGGGCCGTTGGCATGGAAAAATTCCACCGCTCGAACTACGAGGCGCGGGTCGAGCAGAAAAAACTCGAACGCATCCAGTTTGACTACTGGACACGCCAATACGAGGCCCGCTTCCTGCGGGCGCCACTCGACGGCGTGGTCACTCAAGTGACTGCGGAAATAGGCCGCCCGCTCGGGCACGCGGCCCATGTGCTCACCATCGGCAACAACGAGTGCTACATGATCCCCGTTTCCCTGCCCGCCGAACTGGCCGGCAATGTGGACAAATCGACCCGCCTGCCCGTGCGCTCCACCACCAACGGCCACGTCGCCCGCGGCGTGGTCAATACAGTCTCCGACGACCCTTCCTCGCCAGGCAGGAAACTCATCCGCCTGCTCGTCGACATGAATGATTTTCCACCTCAAATGGCCTCCAACCTCACCGGAATGAAGTTCGACGTGCTGTTTCCGCAGAACCGCCCGGACATGAACTCCTGAGCGCCGGGTTGACTCGCTGGCGCGAAATACGTTCGCTTGCGCACGTGACGCCGCCCGAAACGACCGCCAAGCCCCTCGTCATGACGCCGCAGGCGGCGCTCCGCCATTACTTCGGCTTCGCCGGCTTCCTCGACGGCCAGGAGGAGGTGATCGGATCCATCGTCACCGGCCGGGACGGCTTGGTGGTCATGCCCACCGGCGGTGGCAAATCGCTCTGTTTCCAGATCCCCGCACTCTGTTTTGGCGGCGTCACGCTGGTGGTTTCCCCGCTCATCGCGCTGATGAAGGACCAGGTGGACGCGCTTGTCGCGCGCGGCATCGAGGCCACGATGATCAACTCCACCCTCAGCTGGGCGGAACAAAAAGAGCGACTCGATGGCATGCGCCACGGGAAATACAAGCTCGTCTATGTCGCCCCGGAGCGGTTCCGCGCGGAGAGCTTCCTGCGCGCGCTCGAGGGCGTGGAAATCTCACTCTTCGCCGTGGACGAGGCGCACTGCCTCAGCCAGTGGGGCCACGATTTCCGTCCGGACTACCTGCGCCTCGGCCGCGCGTTGGAAAAAATCGGCCGCCCGCAATGCGTCGCGCTCACCGCCACGGCCACCCCCATCGTCCGCGAGGACATCATCCAAGTGCTCGGCCTGCGCGGGCCATTCGAACGCGTCAGCGGATTCTCGCGGCCGAACCTCTCGCTCACCATCACCGCCGTGGATGGCGCCCAGCAAAAGGACGAGCGCATGCGCGCCGTGATCGCCGCACACAAGACCGGCATCGTCTATTGCGCCACCCGCAAGAAGGTCGAGGCCGTTTCCGAAACGCTCGCCAGCTGGGGCGTCAAATGCGTGGCCTACCATGGCGGCATGTCCGATCAGGAACGCGACAAGGCCCAGGAAATCTTCATCCATCGCCAGGCCGATGTCGCCGTGGCCACCAACGCTTTCGGCATGGGCATCGACCGCCCCGACGTCCGCTTCGTCGTCCACTATGAGATCCCCGGCAGCGTGGAGGCCTACTACCAGGAAGCCGGCCGCGCCGGGCGCGATGGCGAGGCCGCCGTCTGCGAGCTGCTCTTCAACTACGCCGACACCCGCACCCAGGAATTCTTCATCGAGGGTGCCAACCCCTCCGCCACCACCATCCGCGCGATCTACGGATACCTGCTCGACGAGGCCGACCGCGACTACGAGGTGCACCGCACGCTGGAGCAGATCGCCGAGGGCGCGGACGTGCGCAATTCCATCTCCGTGGGCAGCGCGCTCACCACGCTCTCGCGCGCCGGGGTGATCGAGCGCTTCGACATTCCCGGAAAACGCATGCGCGGCACCCGCCTGCTCAAACCGCACGTTGCCGCCGCCCAGCTCGGCCTAGACGAGGCCGCCATCGAGGAAAAAGACCGCCGCGACCGCGAGAAACTCCGCGCCATGGTCGAGCTTTGCTACGCCCGTGCCTGCCGCCAGAAGTGGATCCTCGGCTACTTCGGCGAGGAGGGTGCCGCCGCCTGCGGCTCCTGTGATGTCTGCCGCGACGACGGTTCCGGCGAGGCGCGCCCGCCCGGCGCGGAAGAAGCGCTGATCGTGAAAAAAGCGCTCAGCGGCGTGGCCCGCATGTCGCGCCGCGGCCAGGACGGCACCTGGGAACCGCGCTTCGGCCGCGGCCGCATCGTCCAGATGCTCGCCGGCAGCAAGTCACAGGAAATCCTCGCGGCCGGCCTCGACCGCCTCAGCACCTATGGCATACTCGCCGACAAGGGCGCAGGATATCTCAACCGCCTGATGCGCGCGCTCGCCGACGCCGGTCTCATCCACACCATCGCGGGCGAATACCCGCTCGTCACGCTCACGCCGCTCGGTGACCGCGTGATGCGCGGTGAGGAATCCTATCAACTCGTCTGGCCCGATGCGAACGGCCCCCAGCGCGAGGTGCCACTCAAGGACCACGGCTTCGACGGCCGCCTCTACTCGCTGCTCCGCACGCTGCGCGCCAAAATCGCCAAACGCGAGGACGTGCCGCCATACGTCGTGTTTCCCAATAAAACCCTCGAAGCGCTCGTCCGCTACCAGCCGGTCATCCCGGAAGACGCCATGCGCATCCCCGGCATTGGCGAAGCGAAGGCCCAGCGCTACACCGCCCCTTTCCTCGAGGCGATCCGCGATTGGAAGACGATGCGATGAGCAGGCACGGGAAGCGGCTGCCGGGCGTGGATCGCGCGATGATGATCCGGTCAGATATTGCACATTTCAACCCATGGGTTGCGCAGATTTCAAATCGGTCATGTGAAATCAGACCTGCACCCAACGGGAGAAAATCCGCTCCAGCCCTCACTTCGCCGGGATATCCTTGAACTCGTCGGGCAGCCTGGAAATCAGATAGGCGGTGACTTCGGCGACTTGTTTCGGGCTGAGGCTTGCGCCGCCGCCGGGCTGCATTTTGGCACCGTTGTGGCCGTCGCTCTCGGGCGGCGAGCCTTCGAGAATCATCTTGAAGACATCCATCGGCTTGCCGCCGAATTTCCACTCACCATCGTTGAGCGGCAGGCCGGGCAGCGGCACCACGACGGTGCCGGCCTGCATGGTGGCGCTGAGGTCGGGCGCGTGGCAGGCGGAGCAGACCTGGAGATAGATGGCCTCGCCATTGGCCACGACATCCGTCTTGGCGACCCATTCGTGGACGAGCGTCGAGTCATCGAGCGTGGCC
>JALRFY010000211.1 GCA_023253625.1 Akkermansiaceae bacterium
CGATCCCCTCCTCATTGGTTCGGCCCTTCACTGGGTTGAATGCCCTGGCCGCGCCAGCGGCTCCGCAAAACGCGCAGCCTAACAGCATGGCCGGAGCGCAGAGCAGGCAATCCTCCGGCGTCTTTGCTGTGCTCATCCGCACTCCGGCTCGTTTCCCCCGCTACTATGGCATCTGCTGACTTCCCGCCCCCTGACAGCAGCGGGATCTCCCCAGGTAATGACACGTTGCTCCGCTGCACTGCCGCCGGATTTACCTCCACGGGCATACCAGACGCCTTCGGTGTGTTGTGCCACCTTGACGCACCCTGTCGGCCTTCTATCCGATTCTTGTCCATCAGCTCGCGATTTTTCTCCTAGCCTTCCTTCCCCGGGTCGGTCACCCTTCCCGAGTTGGCTTCAAATGGTGGTTTCTTCATTTCCATGTTCTGGTATTTCCACAGGGGACTTGAACCCCGTTTACAACGTGCCCATGCTGGGCGCACACAAGACGAGACACAGCAACCGCCACCAGCCGCCCTGTCAGCAACATCACCCGTGATATGAACCTCCACTCCCGTCTCGACGCTCGCTCCCGCTGGTGACGGTGCGTGCTACTGACGTTTGGATATAAAATCCATGCAAGACAAATACACTGCGGAAGACGTGATTCGACGTATTGAAAGCGAGCTGGATGCGGGCAAGACGGTCCGTGCGCGGACGATCATTCGGCTTACTACAAATATTGGAATAAAGGGAGCCAGAGAGATTGTCAAAGGACGGCGAAAGATTGAGCTTCACGAGGTTACCAACACGGATTTGGATAATCTGAATCGAGCTGGCTGCAGCGTAGGCTCTGCCGTGTTTATTATCTGCCTGACCCTTGCATCCTTTCTTGCATGCCATTTACTCGCCTAACTTCGGCATCCAACAAGCAGTGGGTGGCAACACCGATCCGGCTATCAGATGAATTCGAGCCTCATACAGGCGTGCCACCACTCTATCGTTCGCCCCAAAAATAACATGAAGATCAGAAACACCTATTTGACAATCAAATCAGCAAGCATGGCAGCTCTTCTGTCAGCAGTTGTCCTCTCATTGACAGGATGCGAACGCTCCAAAGAACAAGGCGTCAAAGGAGCACTTACGGTCTCGTATGAAATCCAGATCTCGGCAGACACGAGGAAGTCTGAGTCAGGGGAATACGGCGAGATCCAGATTCTCGATCACTATGTCATACTCAATAGCGAAGACGGCAAAGGTGGCGTGATCATTCCAAGCTCCAAGCTTAATCAGCTGGTTTGGAGAAGGAAGTAAGGCGAACAAAGCGTGGATCCTAACGCCCGACCCGCCGCGAGTTCAATCCGTCATGACCATCCCACCCTCAACCCGCAGTCGAAGCCACGCCCCCGGTCAAGAGTCCTGTGTCCTTTGACGTTCGCTCCAAAGAATGCGTCTCTACCTTCATGTCCTCTCGCGAGATCCGGTGCTTGAGCAGTCGCCAGATTTCGAGGCTGCAGTCCGGGCGTGCGTTGCTGATGCGCCGGGCATTCTTTCCGTGACGAGCGTCGAGCCTCACACTCGGGGTGGATTCTCAGTGGTCGCAGATCGCGTAGAGGATCTTCCCGATAATTTCGACGACTATTTCGAACGGTCGAAGCTGATGTTGGTGATTTGAGGCATACCACAATGAACATTTCTGAGCATGAATGGGATCAGAGTATACCAATTCACATTTTTCTTACCGGGGGACAGAGGCTCAAGGCAGCATATTCCCATGGCGAAGCAACCAGGTTTCCAATATCGCGGAGCGGTCATGTGTTCCAAGGTCGTGACAAGGCCGTTCCGGTAAACGCCACGGATTCGGATCCGCACCATTTCAAGGCTCTCGCCGATTACATCCACCTCAATCCCGCGCGTGCCGGGCTGGCTGGAGGCAAGCGTGGTGCGCTCCTGGCTTGCCCATGGAGCAGCCTCCCGTCGCATCACAAGGGAAACCGACCCGCGCAAGGTCCAACTCGCGATCCTGCTGCGCAGCCGCACCAGCGTGGGCCATGCCTGGATCGCGGAACAGCTTGCCATGGGCCACCCGGGGTCGGTCAGCAGGAGTGCTTCCGCAGGACGCACCAACAAAGAAACGCTCAAGAATGCTGATAAACCTGGGAATCTGTTAAAATATGTACTCTGACCCGAAGCCTGCGTGGGCTCTGTTCGCGGCCCGGCCGGATTTCCACGCTGCCCATCGTCAAGGATCTGGAGAAAATGGAGCGATTGCGCGGCTTGTGGATCCCGTGGCTCCGGAAATGGATGGAGACGCCGGACGATGCCGCGTTGTGGCCGGCCGGCTGGGCGTTGGAGGAACTGCGCGTTTCGCTGTTCGCGCCCGATGTGCCGTGTGTGGCGAAGGTGTCCGGAAAACGCATCGTGGCGTTGCTTTCCTGAACTCTGGCTTGCGCTGCTGGCCCAGATGGTGGTTATTCGCCGCCACACTGCCATGAACCGCACTCTGTTCCCTCTCCTCCCCTTCATACTGGTATCGGTCAGCTTGGCCGACGAAGCCAAGGAAATCACGGTCAAGACGCAGCCGTTCACCATCCGCCGGGAAATCGCCGCAAGCGCCATACCTGCGGATTTCACACCGGTCGCCATCGAAGCCGCAGCATGGACGGAGTTTGAAATCACCCGCATCATTCCGCACGGTGCGCAAGTGGCCAAGGGCGATGTGCTGATCGCCTTTGATGCAGAGAAAATCGATGAACGGATCGCCGACTCCCATCGTGCCGTCGAAGCCCGCGAACGCGAGATCGCGCAAGCGACGCATGACCTCACGCAGCTCAAGCAAACCACCCTGCACAAGCTTGAAGCCGTGCGCCGCGCCGCCGGTGTGGCTGCCGAGGAAAACACCTACTTTACCGCCACCCGCCGCAAGGCGGAAGAGGAAAGCGCCGATCAACGGCTCAAGCGCGCGGAGAGCTTGCTTGAAAACCAGCGTGAGGAACTCCGCCAGCTCGAGATGATGTATTCCGCAGATGAGCTCACCGAGGAAACCGAGGAGATCATCCTGCAACGCCAGCGCGACCGCGTGCAGGCCGCCGAGTTCGATCTGGCGATGGAGAAGCTCAGGCACAAGCGCACGCTCGAGGTTCTGCTCCCGCGCGAGGCATTGCAACTGGCCGACAACGAACGCGACGCGGCGCTCGCGCTGGCGAGATTTGAGGCCGATTCGCCCCGCGCCCTCGCCACTGCCACGCACGAGCTCGCCTCGCTGAACATCACCCAGGAACGCGCCCGGGCAATGCTCGCCAAGCTCGAGGCCGACCGCAAGATGTTCGAAATCACCGCCCCGGCCGATGGCTGGTTCTATTACGGCACCATCGAAAACGGCGGCTGGTCCGTAAGCGAAATCACCAGGATCCTGGCACCCTACGGCAAGCCGCCGGTGCGTCGCCCGCTCGCCGTATTCGTTCCCGGCACTGCGAAAATGAACCTGATCGCCCATCTCGATGATGCCACGGCGCGGCGCATCAATGGCACAATCCAGGCGATGGCTTGGCTCGAGGGCCGCGAGGATGCCTCCTTCACCTTGAATCTCGCCGCTCTCTCCTCCACGCCCGATGCCAGTGGCAAACATCAGGCGCTTTTCCATGCCGAGTGGCCGGACGACCTCGCAGTCGTGCCCGCGGCGAAGGCATCACTCCAGCTCATCGCTTACCACTCTGCCGATTCAATCGTGCTGCCCGCCGAGGCGCTGCGCTTCGACCCCGAAGGTTGGACCGTCGCCGTCAAGCTTGCCGATGGCAAAAGCGAGCGCCGCGTCGTGAAGCGTGGACAAGTGTCCGGTGGAAAATGCCAAATCGTTTCCGGACTTGAAGTCGGCCAGGTCGTCCTCCTGCCATGAAAGCCGCCCACGCATGCTTTTGGCTTCTTGCCGCCGCCACCACCCTGGCCGGCGAAATCCCTGCATTGCGCGGTGAAATCGACACCGCAATGTCTCGCGGCATCGATTTTCTCACCGCCACGCAAAGACCCAACGGCGCATGGGGCGGTCCTACCAAGACCAAGGCGCTCAATATCTACGCTCCATTGCCCGGCGCACACCATGCATTCCGCGCCGGCTCCACCACCCTCGCGCTCTGCGGCGTGCTTGATTCCGGCGATACACGCCCCGAAACACAGGTTGCCATCAGCCGCTGCGCGGATTGGATCGAGCGCGAGCTGCCAAAACTCCGCCGCGCCGACACCACCACCACCTACAACGTCTGGGGCCACGCCTACGGACTGCGCGCACTTGCACGATTGCACATGCGGGCGACCACGGACGCGGAAAAGGAAAAATGGATCGCCATCGCCCGCCAGCAGATGGATCTCGCCAGCCGCTACGAAGACCTCAACGGCGGCTGGGGATACCTCGATGTCTTCGACGAGGTGGCCACCCGCCAGCCGTCCGGCATCACCACCTCGTTCACCAGCGCCAGCATGCTCCTCGGCATGGCCGAGGCACGTGACAAGATGGAGTTGACGCTCGATGGCAAAACCGTCCGCTCGTCGATCGATTCGATCCGGCGCCAGCGCACGCCGGATTTTTCCTACGCCTATTCACACGGCCACCGCTACAGCCCGCGTGGCGACATCAACCGCCCGGCCGGATCGCTCGCCCGCTCGCAGGCCTGCAACGCCGCGCTGCGAGTCTTCGGCGACAAGACGGTCACCGACGAGGTCATCATCACATGGGCCGACCGCTTCCTCGCCCGCGAAGGCTGGCTCGACATCGGCCGCAAGCGCCCGGTGCCGCACGAGACGCACTTCAAGATCTCGGGTTATTTCTATTATTACGGAATCTATTACTTCACCGATTCGGTCAGACTCCTGCCGCGTGAAAAACAAGTGCAATACGCCGAGAGGCTCGCGGAGCTGATCGTCCGCCGCCAGGAGAAAGACGGCTCGTGGTGGGATTACCCGCTTTACGACTATCACCAAGCCTACGGCACCGGCTACGCGCTCATGGCCCTCGCCTGGTGCCGGGATGTGATCGATGCGGACCTTGCGGCGGCCCGGTGACGGCCGATGGCTGCCGCCAATCATGGCTCAAGCATGAAACCGTTTCTCATCTTTGATCTCGACGGCACGCTCGTCGATTCCCTGCGCGGCATTGCGGACACGCTCAACCGCACGCTCGACGCCCATGGGCTGCCCGGCCACTCGGATGCCAGCGTCCGCTCGTTCATCGGCAATGGCCTGCGCAACCTGATCGCCCGCGCCGTGCCGCAGGGGACTGATCCCGCACTCATCGATTCCCTGCTCGCGCTTTACCGCAAGGACTACGATCTTACCTGGAAACAAGGCACCACACCGTATCCCGGCATTCCCCGCATGCTTGATGAACTGTGGCGCGAAGGCTTCACCATGGCCGTGTGTTCCAACAAGCTCCATGATTTCACCGTCACGATGGTCCACGGTATGTTTCCAAACATTCACTTCGCGCAAATCCTCGGCCAGCGGGACGGGATGCCCCACAAACCCGACCCGGCCGGCGCGCTTCAACTCGCCGCCGCCATGGGTGGCACGCCGGAAAACTGCGTTGTCATCGGTGATTCCACCATGGACATCGAAACCGCCGCCAATGCCGGGATGCGCTCGATCGCGGTGAGCTGGGGCTATCACGATGGCGACCGCCTCCGGGCCGCCGGACCCGGGCACCTCATCAATACGCCCGCGGAGCTTCGCCCGCTGCTTGGCCCATAGCAGGCAGCCCATTTTCCGACTATGATATCCGCATGGGATAGATCTCGTGCGCCGGCAGGTCCAGGAAGGCCTCGGCGCGTTTTTCGTCGAGCGGGCCAGGCTTGACAATCGGCGTGCAGGTGTGGGCGAGGGCTTCCAGGGAAACCCATTCGCCAGCGCCACGTCCGCCTCGCCGGTCTGGATCCCGCATTCGCCGTCCTAGCCACAGGCCGGGGCCACGTTGAAGCAATCACGCCGATGCCGAGGCCCGGCGGAGTTGCTGTGTGGCGGCCTTACATCACGCGGTATAGAAAGACCATCAGGATCAGGAGAATGAGCGCCATGATCCGTGGATCGCTGAGGCTGGTGATTTTCCCTTCCTTGAGAAAGGCGAGCGGGTGATCCCAGACAAGATTCTTGATATTCGCTTCCGCCGGTGCGGGTGTTGCGAGGCTGACGCCGATGTAGGTGAGCATGCACAGCACGAAGAAGATGCCACCCACCAGCATGAACGGGATGGCCACGAAATCTGTCACGAGTTTGTTTTCTGTGAAGACCGGATGATCGACGAGGACCGCCAGCATGTAGAGAACGCCGACGGCCATGTTGAAGATCAGGGTGGCGATCGCGGCCTGTTTGGTGCCGCGCTTCCAGAACACCCCGCCGAGGAAGATGGTGGTGATGGCCGGGGCGAACATCATGGGGATCTGGTTGATGGCATCGAAGATACTGTCGAACTTCTTGCCTTGGGTGGACCAGGCCATGGCCAGGAGGGTGACGACGATGGAGGCGATGCGGCCGAACCAGACCAGGGTTTTCTCAGGCGTATCGGGCCGGAGGCGCTTTAGCACATCACTGGAGGCAAGTGTGGCGATGCTGTTGAGGGCAGCCGCCACTGTGCTGATCAGGGCAGCCAGCAGGCCGGCGGCGAACAGGCCCAGCAGGCCGGGCTGCAGCAGGTTTTTCATCAGGACCGGGAGGGTCTTGTTCCAATTGGGATTTGCGGGATCCTCGCTGGCCTGGATGATCTGCTCTTTATATAAAATATAGGCCATCATGCCCGGCAGGACCATGCAGAACACCGGCAGGATCTTGAGGAAGCCGCCGAAAATCGCGCCGGCGCGGCCGTCCTTCTCGGTTTTGGCGGCGAGCACGTTCTGGACGATGGTCTGATCGGTGCACCAATACCAAATGCCGAGAATGGGGTAGCCGACCAGGACGCAGAGCCATGAATATTTGTTGAGTCCGCCCTCGGGGTTCCTGATGCCCTGCAGCACGGTGGGAGAGATGTTGTCGCCATCGGCGGCCGAGGCGGTGGCCACCGCGTCCTTGAGTTGGGCGTAGGTGGTGATGCCCTTTTCCACGCCCAGCGCCTGCCAGGCGAGGTAGGTGAGGGTGACGGCACCGGCCAACAGGATGACCACCTGGACCAGGTTGGTGATCATCACCGCGCGCAAGCCGCCCAAGACTGTGTAAATTGCGGCCACACTGGCCATCAGGACGATGGCGGTAATGACATCGATGCCGAAAAACTGTTCCATCAATTCCGCCCCGGCAAAAAGACTCATGCCGATGTGGACCAGCAGCGCCGAGAGAATGAAGATGATGCCCAGGATCGTGCGGGTGGCGGAGCAGTAGCGTTTCTCGACGTATTCGGGCAGGGTGCTGAGTTTGCTGCGGAAATAGAAAGGGGCGAAGACCATGCCCAGGATGATCAGGCAGAATGAAGCGCCCCATTCGAAGTTGCCCACCGGCATGCCGTCCTTGACGCCGCCTGCGGCGAGTCCGACCAGGTGAATGGAGGAGATGTTGGCGCAGAATAGCGAGATGCCGATGACCGGCCATCCCAAGGATCTGCCGGCAAGGAACAACTGGCTGCTGGTGGTGTTTTTGCGATAGCCGACGGCGATGCCAATGGCGGTGATGCCAACGAGATAGGCAAGGATGATGACGAGATCGATGGTGGAGATGTTCATTGGGTTTCGGGCATGGGTTGTTGACCGGCCAGGAAATGGCTGCCGCGCAGCATGGGGAGACGTCGGGCTTCGCGCAACGGCGGATTTTCCAGCCCGCGGGCAAGGAAAAGCCCCGCGCATGGGTGCATGCGCGGGGCTGGTGGAGCCATGGAATAGGGCCGCCTCAGACGAGGCGGGCGGCCAGCAGCTCGCGCTGGAAGATGAGTTCCTTGGGCAGGTGGTCGTAGAGATCGATGAAGAACTCGCCTTGGCTGGCCAGCTCGGCCTTCCATTCGGTGCGGTTGAAGGCCATCACCTTGTTGAATTCCTCCTCGGTGAAGCCATCCAGGCCCGCGATGTTGAAGTCCTCGAATGCGGGTATCCAGCCGATCTGCGTTTCATGGCCGGCGGCGGAACCGTGGCAGCGTTTGGTGATCCAATCGAGGACGCGCATGTTTTCGCCGAACCCGGGCCACAGCCATTTGCCGTCCTCGTCCTTGCGGAACCAGTTCACATGGAAGAAGCGCGGCAGGTGTTTCACATAGCGGCGTATTTCCAGCCAGTGGGCGAAGTATTCGCCCATGTTGTAGCCGCAGAACGGCAGCATGGCCATCGGGTCGCGGCGCACCTTGCCGATCTGGCCGAAGGCGGCGGCCGTCATTTCCGAACCCATCGTGGCGCCGAGATAGACGCCGTGGCTCCAGTTGAAGGCCTGGAACACCAACGGCATGGTCGTCGCGCGGCGGCCGCCGAACACGATGCCGTCGATGGGCACGCCGTCGGGGTCCTGCCACTTCGGATCGATCGACGGGCACTGCGAGGCCGGCGCGGTGAAGCGGGCGTTGGCGTGGGCGCAGACGCGGCCGCAACCGGGCGTCCAATCCTGGCCGGTCCAGTCGATGGCATGGGCGGGCGGTTCGCCGTCCATGCCTTCCCACCACACGTCGCCGTCGTCGGTGAGGCCGACGTTGGTGAAGATGCAGTTTTCCTTGATGGATTCCATGGCCCGCGGGTTGGTGGTCATGGCGGTGCCGGGAGCGACGCCGAAGTAGCCGGTTTCCGGGTTGATGGCGTGCAGCCTGCCGTCCTCGTGCGGCCAGATCCACGCGATGTCGTCGCCGACGATGGTGGTTTTCCAGCCGGCGTCCTGATAGGACTTGGGCGGGATGAGCATGGCGAGGTTGGTTTTGCCGCAGGCGGACGGGAAGGCGCAGGAGAGGTAGGTTTTCTCACCCTGTGGGTTTTCAATGCCGACGATGAGCATGTGCTCGGCCATCCATTGGTGCTCGCGGGCAATGTTCGAGGCGATGCGCAGTGCGAGGCATTTTTTTCCCAACAGGGCATTGCCGCCGTATCCCGAGCCATAGGACATGATCTCGCGGGTCTCGGGGAAATGGACGATGTATTTGTCCTCGTTGCAAGGCCACGGCACGTCCTGTTGGCCGGGTTCGAGCGGTGCGCCCACCGAGTGGAGGCAGGGGATGAAATTGCCGAATCCATCGCGTTTTCTGGTGATTTTCCCGGCGGCCTCGTCCTCGAGGCGCTGGAGCACGTGGGCGCCCATGTGGGTCATGATGCGCATGTTGCAGACGACGTATGCGCTGTCGGTCAGCTCGATGCCGATTTTGGCCAGTGGTGAGTCGGGAGGCCCCATGCAGAAGGGGATCACATACATGGTGCGGCCTTTCATGCAGCCTTTGAACTTCTCCATGAGGGTGGCGCGCATCTCGACGGGGTCCGCCCAGTGGTTGGTGGGGCCGGCCTGGTCGCGCCGCTTGGTGCAAATGAAAGTGCGGTCCTCGACGCGTGCCACGTCAGATGGCGTCGAGCGGGCGAGGAACGAGTTCGGGCGTTTTTCCGGGTTGAGGCGGGTAAATGTGCCTTTATCAACAGCCATGGCAGTGAGGCGGTTCCATTCGGCTTGTGACCCGTCGCACCACTCGACCGAATCGGGAGTGCATAGCGCAGTCATTTCATCTACCCATGATTGCAGGGAGGAGTGGGAGGTTTTTGTTTTAGTCATAACAATGCCAATGGAACGGCCGTGCTGCATATTGGCAATGCGAAGCGGAAAACCGCCTGTTATTTGGCGGGATATGCGCAGCAGGCGGGGGGTGCCCGGTATCTGCGAGTGGGCGAGGCGATAGGGCCATCGGCATCCACCCGTTCTGGTGGGTTTTTCACCGGGTGGTGGCCGGCAGCCAGACGCGGGCACCCACGCTGCGGCTGGCGGGATTCCGGAAAAACCCGTGGAGTCCCTGGCGCGGGGCGAGGTCTGCCACGGCATCGGCGATGCCCGGGAAGCGCCAGCGGAAGCCGGTATCTCGCAGGCGCAGCGGCAAGACCCAGCGGCTCTTGGTGACCAGCTCGATTTCGGTGCGCATCAGGCGTGCGCCAAGACGCAGCATCCAGCGGCTGGCAGGAAGCCCCAGCGGCATGCCCGCGGTATCGCGAAAGACGCACATCCACTCGCGGTTGGTCGGGCATGCGGGCGAGGTCACGTTCACTGGTCCATCGAGGAACGGATCTCCGATCATGAACTCGGCCGCGCGCAGGAAGTCCTCCATGTGAATCCAGCTCACCCGTTGGCGGCCGCCGGCCATCGGTCCGCCGAGGCCGCAGTTTGCGAGTTGCCAGAGTTTTTCGAACACCGTGCCCGGCTCATTGGCCAGCACCATGCCGATGCGCATCGCCACCTTGCGGGTTTCCGCAGGGACATCCGCTCCAAAAAACGCCTCTTCCCATGCCCGCGCGACATCGCAGGAGAATCCCTCGCCCGGCTCGCCCAGCCAATCGTCCTGCGGGCGGTCTTCCGCATGGCGATACCAAGTGGCGGTCGCGGCGTTGAGCCATACCTTCGGTGGCACGCGGCATGCGGCGATCGCTTGGCCGACGGCCCATGTGGAATCCACCCGGCTTTCCAGAATGGCGCGGCGGTTTTCCCTGTTGTAGCGGCAGTTCACGCTGTGGCCCGCAAGATTGATCACCGCCTCGGCACCCTCCAGCGCCAGCGCCCACGGGCCCTGAGTCTTGCCGTCCCATTGGAGGAACATGCCGTCGCCGCTCCAGCCCTCACGGTGGCGCGCCACCGCCACCACCTCACGGCCCTGCCGGGTGAAATGGCGGCAAAGGTAGCGGCCAAGAAAGCCGTTGGCACCGAAAATGACGATGATCGGGTTCATGGGCATGGATTAGCCGAAAATCCTGGCCGCCATTTGCAGCGCGAGTGTGTGTTTCATGCCGGCCACGCGGTCGGCCATGCTGGAGGCGAAGGTGACGAATTCCTCAAGCTGCTTCATCTGCTCGTGAAAGGCCTTGCCCTCGGCGCTCCGGATTTCCGCGCTTTCCTCCGCGCAATGCCGCAGCACCGCCAGCGCGGGGTCGATCTCGCGGCGTTTCCGCTCGCGTGCCACCGTGGTGAAAATCTTCCAAACGTCCTTTTCCGCTTCGAAGTATTCCCGCCGCTCGCCTTTGCGCAGCACGATCCGCACCAGCCCCCAGGCCACCAGCTCCTTCAGGTTGCCGTGCGCATTGCCGCGGCTGATTTCCAGCTCCTCCATCACCTCGTCGGTCGTCATCGGATCGGGCACTGTCATCAACAGGGCATGGATTTGTGCCATCGTGCGGTTGATCCCCCACTGCGAGCCCATCGCACCCCATTGGGCCACGAATTCGTCGCGCAATTGCTTCAGTCGGTTGTTGGCTTCGCTCATTGTTTTCAGTAAATACTGAAAATTCAGGAATGGAAGGAAAAAAATTTCCGGGTCAGGTGCCAGAAACGCAAGAACCGGTGGTGACCGGTCGTTGAAGTCAGCGATGCATGCCATGGTGAAATTCTGGATTTCGATCTGCGTGTTCAGCACGCCGTTGTTCGCTGTGGACCCACCCGGGCCGGCGCGGGAGCCGTTCACGCCGCCGGCAGACGCGCGTGGCGCATGGGGGATGGCACCGGACCCCGCGCTGCCGGATGTCTTGATCCTTGGGGATTCCATTTCGATCGCCTACACGCGCCCGGTGAGGAAGTTGCTGGAGGGCAAGGCCAACGTGTTCCGCCCGATGCGTCCGGACGGCCGCGCGCCGGACAACTGCGGTGACACCACCATCGGCCTCGCGAAAATCGACACCTGGCTGGGCAACCGCGAGTGGGATGTCATTCATTTCAACTGGGGCCTCTGGGACCTTTGCCACCGCCATCCGGCATCGAAGGAACAAGGCAGGCGAGACAAGGTG
Source organism: Akkermansiaceae bacterium (assembly GCA_023253625.1). Lineage (GTDB taxonomy): Bacteria > Verrucomicrobiota > Verrucomicrobiia > Verrucomicrobiales > Akkermansiaceae > Luteolibacter. Next base: position 11,883 of record JALRFY010000211.1, read on the forward strand.
AACGGCACGCTCTCCACCACGCCGGAGGATTATGAGCGCAATTTGGAAAAACTCGTCACCCGCCTCAAGGCCACCGGTGCCAAGCTCGTCTGGGCCAGCACCACCGTGGTGCCGGAGGGCGAGGCCGGGCGCTTCGTGGGCGACGATGCGAAATACAATGCCGTCGCCAAGCGCGTGATGGACCGTCACCGGATTCCGATTACCGACCTGTATGCCGTCAGCAAGGCGTTTCCCGCCGACCATTTCGCGGGCCCGGGGGATGTGCATTTCACCGGCACCGGCAGCGCCAAGCTGGCCGCGCAGGTCGCCACGGCCATCGCCAAGGCATTGGGAGAAAAAGAAGATTGAGGGCACGGGCGGCCGCTATTGCAAATTCAACCAAAGCCGGGGCTTGCTTTCCACCCGGATCGGGTGAACGAACCAGCCATGTCCGAAACCGTTCACGCATGGGCCGCCATGAAAGCCGGCGGCAAACTGGAATCCTTCGAATACACTCCCGGGCCGCTCGGCCCCGAAGAAGTCGAGCTGCGCGTCGAGTCCTGCGGCATCTGCCACTCGGACCTTTCGATGATCGACAACGAATGGGGCATGTCCGCCTACCCGCTCGTCGCCGGCCATGAAATCGTCGGCATCGTCGAGGCGGCAGGCGAGCACGTGAAGGGCGTGAAGCCCGGCGACCGCGTCGGCCTCGGCTGGTTCGCCGGTTCGTGCATGAGTTGCCATACCTGCATGAGTGGAAACCACAACCTGTGCGGAAACGGCGAGCAGACCATCGTCGGCCGCCACGGTGGCTTCGCGGACCGCGTCCGCTGCCATTGGAGCTGGGCCGTGCCGGTTCCCGCCGGCGTCGATCCCGCCAAGGCCGGGCCGCTGTTCTGCGGTGGCATCACGGTATTCGGGCCCATCGCCCATTTCGGCGTGAAACCGACCGACCGCGTCGGCGTGGTCGGCATCGGCGGTCTCGGCCACCTTGCGTTGCAGTTTCTCGACAAATGGGGCTGCCATGTCACCGCCTTCACTTCGTCCGCCACAAAATCCGATGAGGCCCGCCGGCTCGGTGCCGACGCCGTGGTGGACTCGCGCGACTCCAAGGCGATGCAGGCCATCGCCGGCTCGCTCGATTTCATCCTCGTCACCGTCAATGTTCCGCTCGATTGGGAAGGTTATCTCACCGCGCTGCGGCCGGATGGCCGGCTGCACTTTGTCGGTGCCGTGCTCGAACCCATTCCGGTGCAGGCGTTTTCCCTGATCGGCGGGCGCAAATCGATTTCGGGCTCGCCGCTCGGCAGCCCGGCCACCGTGCGCGACATGCTCGATTTCTGCGCCCGCCACGACATCGCGCCGCAGACCGAATCGTTCCGCTTCGATGAAATCAACGACGCCCTCGACCACCTGCGGGCGGGCAAGGCGCGGTATCGCGTGGTGCTTTCGTGACGCGGCGTGCGGCCGGTCATGGTTTGGCAATCAATCCGGCGATTCTCGCCGGGAAGTCGGTGGTGATCGAACGGCTGCCGATGTCCATGAAGTGTCGGGCCGTTTTGACGTCGTTGACGGTCCAGACGTGATGGGTGGAACCGGCGGCTTCGAGACGTTCCAAATGAGCGGCCTGCAATTCCGGATGGGCATTGGAGGCCAGTCCGCTGGCACCGATCCCTTCCAGGGTGCGCAGGACCTCCGCCCAATCCCTGGAAACCGCCGTGGCATTCCTCGTGTCGTAGCGATACAGCCAGTTGACCGTCCAGTCGGGCCGCGCCGAGCGCACCGCACGCACGACCTCCTTGTCGAACGAGATCACCACGATTTGCTCCTTGCGGAGGGTGGACGCGGCGATTTCCGCAAGCAGAACCGGAACGATCCCCGGGCCGCACTTGATCTCGATGAAAAACTTGCCGTGGTGCGGCACGGTGGCGCAGACCTCGGCGAATGTGGGAATCCGGGTCCTGGCGAATTGCGGGCCTTTCCAACTCCCCACATCCAGACGTTTCAACTCAGCCAAAGTGCTGTCTTTCACCACTCGCTTGATTCCCGCGACTTTTTTGGTGTCGGCATCGTGGATGCAAACGATGTGCTTGTCCTTGGTGAGGTGAAAGTCGCCCTCGATGGCGTCGGCACCCTGTTTCCACGCCAGCTCGAAGGCCGGCAGGGTGTTTTCCGGCGCCTCTCCGGAAGCGCCGCGATGAGCGACCACCAGCGGGGCCGCGCTCGTGGCCACGGCGAGTCCAAGGTGCAAGAAGAACATCAGACGCATGATGGGTGAAGCTGTGTCACGGGCGCGTGCCGGACAAGCGGTATTGCTTGCGCTCTCGATGTCCCTGGAGGGCAGTCCTGGCATTTTTCCATTGATTTGCCTGCTTGCGCTGGGCGGGTTCCAGTCTAGCTTCGCGGGTCATGTCCCGCCGCAGGATCGTCTTCCAAGCCCTTATCGTGCTCGCCATCGTGTGGGCGGTTGTGGCGGTGGTCCGCGGCTACGCCGGATCGAAACAAGTCACCGCAGAACGGCTCGAAGCGCGCATCGCCGCCACCCGCTTCGACGATTGGTCGGAAAGGGAAAACCCGTCCGCGGGCCCTGTGGCCGAGCGCCGGGAAAAGGAAATCCGCCAGATCGCCGGCATGCTGAACCGCCTCGATTTCCGCGAGCGCGAGCGCAACCGCCGCAGCCGGGTCAACGAGGAGTTTTTCCAAAAGCTCAGCCCGCAGGAAAAATCGCTGTTCATCGATCTCACCGTGATGGAATCGATGAACCGCTTCATGGAAGCGCTCGATGCGATGCCGCCCGAGCAGCGCCGCAACTTCGTCGAGCAGGGGCTGCGCGAGGTTCAGGAAGGCCGCACCGGGGAGGACATCGCGCGTGCCCGCGAACTGGATCCCGATCTGCTCGACAAGATCAGCCGCGAGGGCATGCGCGCGTATTTCGAGAAATCCGGCGCGCAGACCAAGCTCGACCTCGCCCCGTTGATGGAGGCGATCAATGAAAGCATGCAGGGCCTGCGCGGCAACGAATTCGGTCCCCGCAGCCCATGATGAAAGCACGCGGCTTCACCCTCACCGAGTTGTTGATCACGCTGGCGGTCGTCGCCGCGCTGGCGGGTGTGGCCTATCCGGTGGGCCGCTCGCTGCTGGCGAAATCCCGCGAGGCCGCCTGCCACGGACAACTCCGCGGGCTCGGCGTGGGACTGCAAGGGTATCTTCAGGATCACCAACAAACGCTGCCCGATCTGGAAGTGGCCAGAAGCTCGCGCGATCCGGATGTTCAAGTGCTCGAAACCGTGCTGCTGCCCTATGTGGGATCGCCCGAGGCCTTCAAGTGCCCGCAGGACCGCGGGGAATATCTCAAGTCCGGATCGAGTTATGCCTGGAACTCGACACAAAGCGGGCGCCGCACCGCCCAACTGGAATTTTTCGGCATCGATGAAAGCCGCTCGCAGCAGATCCCGCTGATTGTCGACAAGGAGGCGTGGCATCCCTCAGGCACCAACATCCTATACGCCGACATGACCTCCGCCAACCAACTGCGCTTCACCGCCGGAAACTGACCCGCCATGCTTGAAATCCGCGGCCTCCACAAGTCGTTCGCCGGCAAGCCCGCGCTGCGCGATGTCTCTTTCAATGTCGCGCGCGGCGAAATCCACGGGTTGTTAGGCCACAACGGCGCGGGCAAAAGCACCACGCTCGGCATCATTCTCGGCATGGTGATGCCGGACCAGGGCGAGGTCACCATCGGCGGCGTTTCCGTCCTGACAGACCGCTCGCGTGCGCTGCGCAAGGTGGGCGCGATCTTCGAGTCGCCGGCGTTTTACGAATACCTCAGCGGCTGGGAAAACCTGCGCCTGCTGATGGGCTACTCCGGCGGCTTCGATGCCGCAGCCGCGCGCGAAACGGTGGAACTCGTGGGCCTCTCCAAGCGCATCCACTCGAAGGTGCGTACCTACAGCCACGGCATGCGCCAGCGCCTCGCGCTCGCCCAATCGCTGCTGCCCGAGCCGGAACTCCTGCTGCTCGACGAGCCCACCGACGGCCTCGATCCCGAGGGCATCAAGTGGTTCCGCGATTTCATCCTGCACCTGCGCGACGAGCGCGGGATGACCGTGTTGTTCAACTCGCACCTGCTCGCCGAGGTGGAGTTGATGTGCGACCGCGTGACGATCCTGCGCGAGGGCCGCCGCGTGTTCGAGGGCGAGTGCGGCGGATTGCACGAGGATGAGCCTCGTTTCGAGGTCGATCTCGATCCGTGGGAAACCGCCCTGCCGGTGATCCGCGCGCTGGGCGGCGATGTTCCCGCGCCCGGCCGCATCCACCTGCCACCGGACGGCGATCCCGCCGCGCTGGTGGAGGCGTTGGTCAAAAACGGCGTCCGCGTCCGCTCGCTGATTCCCATGAGAAGATCGCTCGAGGACCTCTACATGGAAATGCTCGGGGCCGGCGGAGCACCCGTCAGTGATCCAGCTTGAGCTTCCTGAGCTTCGGCTCGATCACGAACTTGCAATACGGGTTCTTCGACTTGTTCTGGAAGTAGTAGTCCTGATGAAATTCCGGCGCGGGATAGAATTCCGACGCGGCGGTGATCTCGGTGACGATGGGGTCGTCAAACATCGCTGCCGCGGCCTTCTTGGATTCCTCCGCCGCTTTTTTCTGCTCGGCGGAATGATAGAAGATCGCCGAGCGGTATTGCGTGCCGATGTCGTTGCCCTGGCGGTTGAGCGTGGTGGGATCGTGGAGTTTCCAGAACCAGTCCAGGACTTTGGCATAACTGATTTTTTCCGGATCGAAGACCACGTGCACGACCTCGGCGTGGCCGCTCTCGCCGGTGGTGACTTGTTCGTAGGTGGGATTCTTCACCGTGCCGCCCATGAAACCGGAGACGACGGAATGCACGCCGTCGAATTGTTTGTAGGCGGCTTCGATGCACCAGTAGCAGCCTGCGCCGAGCGTGGCGGTTTCGGCTCCGGCGGGGACTTCGGGAATGGCGGCGGGTTTCGTTTCGGACATGGCGGGCTTGGCGGGTTCGCAGGCCGCAAACATCGGCAGCATGACGAGGATGGCAAGGACTGTGTTTTTCATGGCGGCGGGATGATTTCGACCGCTTCCCATACCACAGGAGCGGCATTCAGCAAGTGGCCAGCAGCGCTTCGTCCCAATCCTTCCACACCGGATCGAGCCGTTGGCCGCGCAGCATGTCGGCGATTTCCGCGACGCTGCGGGTGTCGTGGATCCTGAATTGCTCGGTGGCTTTTTCGCAGCCGGATTTCTGCTCCAGCTCGACGCGGCGACCCTTGATCGTGAGATGCAGGTCCTCGCTGCCCGCGCCGGTGTAGCCGCCGGGTTCGGTGCGCGCGCCGGCCGACATGTGGGTGACCCCAAGCGTGGCCAGCGCGTCGCGCAAGTGCGCGGGCTCGCGTGTGGAAAGCACGATGCCCACCTGCGGAAACAGCATGCGGAACACCGCGATCAAACGCACCAGCGACCTGTCCGCCAGCAACAACGCGGGATCGGGCGCGTATTCATAGTTGCCCGCATACGGCCGCATCCGCGGGAAGGCCACGGTGAGCTGCGATTTCCAGCAATGCTTGAGCAGGTATTCAAGGTGCGCGCACAGGGCGAGCGCCTCGTGTTTCCAATCCGCCAGCCCGAACAAGGCGCCGATGCCGATGCGACGGAATCCACCGGCGTAGGCGCGCTCGGGGCAATCGAGCCGCCAGTCGAAATTCTTCTTCGGCCCCGCGGTGTGCAGCGTCTGATAGATTTCGCGGTCGTAGGTTTCCTGATAGACGACCAGCCCTTCCGCGCCGTGCGCGACGATCTCGGCGTATTGATCGTCCTCCATCGGCCCGACCTCGATGGCAAGTGTCGGGATGAGCGACTTCAGGGCATCGATGCAGCTTTGCAGATAGCCATCGGAAACGAACTTCGGATGCTCGCCGGCGACCAGCAGCAGGTTGCGGAAACCCAGCCCGTGCAGATGCCGCGCCTCGCGTTCCACCTGCCCGACGCTGAGGGTGGTGCGGAGGATTTTCGCATCGCGCGAGAAACCGCAATACGAGCAGTTGTTCACACACTCGTTGGAAAGATAGAGCGGCGCGAACAAGCGCATCGTCCTGCCGAAATGCCGACGCGTCGCCTGCTGGCTCTGCCGGGCCAGCGCCTCCAGCGATCCGCCCGTCCGCTCGTCGAGCAAGCGCGCGCAACGCCGCATCAACGGCGTCGGGCGCCTCATCAGCTCGGGAAAAACTACGGAAAAAGCCATCGCGGGCGCAGGATGCACGGGCGGCGCACGGGCGTCAAAGGCTACGTGGCCGGAGCCTCCGGCTCCGGTTCCAAGTGGCCAGAGCCTCCGGCTCTGGTTCTTCCAGCGCTTGCGGAAGCTGAAGTAGCCGGAGCCTCCGGTTCCGGTTCCTCAAGCGCTTGCGGAAGCTGAAGTAGCCGGAGCCTCCGGCTCCGGTTCTTCCAGCGCATGCGGAAGCTGAAATTAATTCCACGATCGCATGGAAATCAGTGGTTTAGCCGTCGCCATCAGGTTTAAGCAGTCCGCATGCACCCCGCGCTCGACACCCTGTTGCTCGCGTTTTCCGCGGAAGACGGGCCAGCGATACCGGCGCGCGCCTTGTTCCTCGGCGCGCGCCCGCATCCTTCATTGCGCAGATGGCCGGAAATCACCGGCTGGCAGCCGCTCAAGCCGCTGGCCGACGAGTGGGAGCGCGGGGGATTCCAGCGCGTCGATGCGCCATCCGGCCGCTGGCCGCTGGTGATGGTGCTGCCGGGGAAATCGCGCGACGAGACACTGGCGTGGTTCGCCATGGCCCGCGACCACCTGCTGCCCGGCGGGCGGATCGCCTGCGCGATGTCCAACACCGCCGGCGCGGCGCGCTTCGAAAAGGAATTCGCCAAAGCCACCGGAACCGTCACCTCAATCCAGAAGCACAAATGCCGCGCCTTCCATGCGGCCGATCACGGCACTTGGAATGAGGCCCTGTTCAATGAATGGCGCGAGCTCGGAACCCCGCGCTTCATTCCTGAAACCGGCTTCATTACCCAGGCCGGCGTCTTCAGCCACGGCCGCGTCGATCCCGGCTCGCTCCTTTTGGCAAAACACCTGCCCGCCCATCTCCATGGACACGTCGCCGATCTCGGCGCGGGCTGGGGCTACCTCACGCACATCGCGCTCGACCGTTGCCCCGGTATCGAACGTATCGATTTGTCCGAAGCCGACTCGCGCGCGCTCGCCTGCGCGAAACGCAACCTCGCCCGCCACGCGCGCGACATCCGCATCCACTGGCACGACGTCACCACCGGCCTGCCGGAAACCTACGATGCCATCCTCATGAACCCGCCCTTCCACACCGGACAGGACACGGACGTCGATCTCGGCCGCGCGTTTCTAACCACCGCCGCCGCGGCGTTGAAACGGCACGGAAAACTTTATCTCGTCGCCAACCGCCAGCTTCCTTACGAAGCCCAGCTCGATTCCCTCCGCCTCCATTGGCGCAGGCTGGCGGAGGACGGCACTTACAAGGTGATTATTGCGGAGAAAAGAACATGAAACTCGTCAAACTGCTCGCCAATCTCGGCTACGGCTCACGCAAGGAAGTCCAGCGCCTCATCCGCTCCGGCGCGGTGACGGACGACAGCGGCCGCGTGTTGGGCGAAAGCGAACTGCCGCCGCACGAGCGCATCCGTTTCCATGGCGAGCCGCTCGATCCGCCGTTTCCGCTGACTCTCATGCTCAACAAGCCGGACGGCTATACATGCAGCGCCGACGATCCCGGCGCGGTGATTTACGATCTGCTGCCGGAGCGATTCGCCCACCGCAATCCGGGCCTCAATCCGGTCGGCCGGCTCGACAAGGACACCACCGGCCTGCTGCTGATGACCGACGATGGCAAGTTGCTGCACAAGATCATCCACCCGAAGTCGGGCTGCCTGAAAATCTATCATGCCGTGCTCGACCGCCCGCTTTCCGGCAACGAGGCGGAGATTTTCGGCTCCGGTGAGTTGCTGCTCAACGGTGAGATCAAACCGCTGCTGCCCGCCGGATTCGAGGCGCTCGGCGACAAGGAGGCACTCGTGAGACTCCACGAAGGCCGCTACCACCAGGTGCGCCGGATGTTCGCCGCCGCGGGAAACCACGTCACCGCCCTGAGACGCATCGCCATCGGCGGCCTGACGCTGCCCGCCGACCTCGCCGAAGGCGAATGGCGCATGCTGACCCGTGCCGATCTGGCTCTGGTATTCGCCTCGCGGATGTGAGCGGTGCCATGTTCTGATTTCATGCCGCCCACCGCGCTCACTCGATGGGCGTCAGTTCCACCTTTCGGAAATGGATCTCCGCGCCCTCGCTTTGCAGGCAGATCGCGCCCTTGCGGGTGGTGATGTCGGCACCTTCGTTCATCAACACCCCATTCACCCAGACTGTGATCCGGTTGCCCTCGCAGCGGACGCGCATCGTATTCCACTCGCCCACCGGTTTCTCGACGCTGTTCTGGCGTTTCACCCAGCGCCGGTCCTGCGGCGTGGCGTTGGGCACGGTGACCTTCTCGCCGATCATCCAGAAATCCCCGGCGTTTTCATGGGCGAGCTGGACTTCGAGCGACTTCGGCCAGATGAAGCGCTCGCGTGGGGTCGAGCAATGCACGAGCAGTCCGCCATTGCCCGGCTTGCCGCCTGCCGGCCAACGCCACTCGACGACGATCTCGTAGTTCTCAAACTCACCTTGCGAGCGGATCACGCCGGGCGGGCGGCCCTTGCAGATCAGAATGCCATCGGCGACTGACCAGATCTGTTCCGGTTCCACCTGCGCGTCGATGATGTCGAAAGTCCAGCCATCGAGGTTTTTGCCGTTGAAAAGAGCCACGGTTTCCCCGGCGACGGCGAAGGTGGCGATACCGAGCCAGCCAAGCAGCATGCGCGTGATGCGAGTCATGACGCACTCTTAGCGACAGGAAGTTCCGGGCGCAAGCCTAGCGCTTGCACCAGACCCCGGCAGCGTGTATTCCCTCCGTCCCGGCGGTTTACCGCCCCACCCCATCGCTCTCATGATCAAGTGGATTCTCCAGAAAATCGTCGGCTCGAAAAACCAGCGGGAAATCCGCCGCATCCTGCCGATGGTATCGCGCATCAATGAAATCGAGGAAGCCCTCCAGCGTGAGCCGGTGGAGAAGCTCCGTGAGATGACCGGCAACTGGCAGGCCCACCTCGCCCGTTACCACGCCTTGGAAGTTCCGGCAAAGCCGGTGATCGAGCGCATGAATAGCGACGAACTGGCGGCCACCGCCGCCTCGCTGGAGGCCCGCATCGAACCCCTGCGCGCCGAGTTTCCCGCGCTGCCTGCGCGCATCCAGCCGACCGCGGAGTCGATCGAGGCCGCCAAAGCCGCATTCCACGAAGCGGAGTCCGAGTTTCCCAAAGCCCGCGCCAAATACCTCGAGCAAATCCTCCCCGAGGCCTACGCGGTGGTGAAAAACGCCGCCCGCCGCATGTGTGGCTCCACCATCACCGTCAACGAGCACCCGATTCTCTGGGAAATGGTCCACTTCGACGTCCAGCTCCTCGGCGGCGTCGCCCTCCACCGCGGGATGATTGCGGAAATGCAGACCGGCGAGGGCAAGACGCTCGTCGCCACCCTGCCGGTCTATCTCAATGCGCTCACCGGCCTCGGCGTCCATATCGTCACCGTCAACGACTATCTCTCCCGCCGCGACGCCGAGTGGATGGGCGCGCTCTACAAGTTTCTCGGCCTCACCGTCGGCTGCATCCAGAACCAGATGCCACCATGGGAACGCCGCGCCGAATACGCCTGCGACATCACCTACGGCACCAACGCCGAGTTCGGCTTCGACTACCTCCGCGACAATGGCATGGCCTCCACCAAGGACGAGCAGGTCCAGCGCGGCCACTACCTCGCCATCATCGACGAGGTGGACTCGATCCTCATCGATGAAGCCCGCACGCCGCTGATCATTTCCGGCCCGTCGTCTCACTCGAGCCACCAGTTCGACCAATACAAATCGATCGTCGATCAGCTCGTGAAACGCCAGGTCGCGCTCTGCAACGAAGTGGCTGCGGAGGTGAAGCATCTCTACGACACCGGCGACAAGGAGGCGGCCGGCCGCGCGCTCTTCAAGCTCAAGCTCGGCCAGCCGCGCAACCGCCAGCTCATGCGCTACATGGAGGAACCCGAAATGCGCCGCCTCATGGAGAAGGCCGAGCTTGCCCTCCACCAGGACGCGCAAAAACGCGAACTCTTCGCGCTGAAGGAGGAGTTGTACTTTGTCATCGACGAAAAAGGCCATGACTCCGACCTGATGGAAATGGGCCGCGAGTTCCTCTCTCCCGGCGATCCCGATTCCTTCACGCTGCCGGACATCGGCACCCTCTTCGCCGACATCGACACCAACCGCGAACTCACCGACGAGCAGAAGATCGCCGCCAAGGAGGAGTGCCAGCGCAAGATGGATTCGCAGGCCGAGAAAATCCACAGCATCTCCCAGCTGCTCAAGGCCTACTGCGTGTTCGAGAAGGACGTCCAATACGTCGTCAAGGACGGCAAGGTCGTCATCGTCGATGAAAACACCGGCCGCGAAATGCCCGGCCGCCGCTGGTCGGACGGACTGCACCAGGCGGTCGAGGCCAAGGAGGGTGTCGCCATCGAGAAGGAAACCCAGACCTTCGCCACCATCACCATCCAGAACTACTTCCGCCTCTATCAGAAACTCGCGGGCATGACCGGCACCGCCGAGACCGAGGCCGCCGAGTTCCATGACATCTACCGGCTCGATGTGCTGCCCATTCCCACCAACCGGCCGAACTGCCGCGTCGATGAAAACGACCAGGTCTTCAAGACGCGCCGCGAGAAGTTCAATGCGGTGATCGCGACCATCGAGCAGGCCCACGCCAAGGGCCAGCCCTGCCTCTGCGGCACGGCTTCCGTCGAGGCCTCGGAAACCCTCTCGCGCCTGCTCAAGCGCGCCAAGATCCCGCACGCGGTGCTCAATGCGAAGTTCCACGCGCAGGAGGCGGAGATCGTCGCCCGCGCCGGCCAGCGCGGTGCGGTCACCGTTTCCACCAACATGGCCGGCCGCGGCACCGACATCAAACTCGGCGAAGGCGTCCCCGATCTCGGCGGGCTCTTCGTCATCGGCACCGAGCGCCACGAATCGCGCCGCACCGACCGCCAGCTCCGCGGCCGCTGCGCCCGCCAGGGCGATCCCGGCCGCTCGCAGTTCTTCATCTCGTTCGAGGACGACCTGATGCGCAACTTCGCCGCCGCCGACCGCATGACCTCCATGATGGAGCGCTTCGGCATGAAGGAGGGCGAGGCGCTCGAGCACTCGTGGCTCAACAAGTCGGTGGAAACCGCGCAGAAGCGCGTCGAACAACGCAACTACACGTGGCGCAAGCGCGTGCTCGATTTCGACGACGTGATGAACATGCAGCGCGAGGTCGTTTACGGCTACCGCAACGAGGTGCTGACCACCGAGGTCCCGCGCAATCTCGTCAACGAGATCATCGAGGAAACGGTCCCCGCCAAGGTGCGCGAATACCTCACCGAGCGCGACGACGAGCTGCCCGATTACAAGGAGCTGCTCAACTGGGTGAACGCCACCCTGCCGATCCGCGTGTCCGAGGACGACGCCATTGTGAACCTCAATGAGGAATCGATCTCCGCGATGCTGGTGAAAAAGGTCAAGGAGGCCTATGAAATCCGCACCGGCAAGCTGCCGATGGAGGTGCTCGATCAGGAGGAGCGCCGGATGGTGCTCGTTGCCGTGGACAAGCAGTGGCAGGAGCACCTTTACAACATGGACGCCCTGCGCGAAGGCGTGCATCTGCGCGCGCAGGGGCAGAAGGACCCGCTGGTGGAATACAAGAACGAGGCTTACAACCTGTTCGTCAACCTGATGGATTCCATCAAGCAGGAGGCCCTGCAGAACCTGTTCCGCTCCGCCACCAATCTGGAAGCCTTCCTCAAGCAGCTGCACAGCGCACCGCAGCAACTTCACGGCGGCGAGGCGGCGCTCACCCAGGCGAACGTGGCCACCACCGGCAATATCTCCGGCGCGGCGCTTGAAGCCTCCGGCGAAACCAAACTCAAGCTCAACCTGCCCAAACGCAAGCCGAGCTTCTCGATCGAATTCGCCGGCCGCAATGCCCCCTGCCCATGCGGCTCAGGGAAGAAATACAAGAATTGCTGCGGACGCGAGGCCTGAGGATTACGGCCATGCCGGTGCTGGACTCGCTGCGGATATCGCTCGAATAAGCCCCGGCCCGGTCACCACTTTTCAAACGGCGGCGTGGCATTCGGATTCGGGATCGGCATCAGCGCCTTGGTGTCGGTGTGGAAACCGGCCAGAATTTGCTTCAGTTTCCCGACCACCTCAGGGTGATCCTCGGCCACATTGCGGCGCTCGCCGGGATCCTTGCCGAGGTGGAACAACTCCGCCGGTTTCCGCCAGGCCCATTCGATGTATTTCCAATCGCCCAGGCGCACCGCCGAGCCGGGCATGCCACCTTGATTGCCCCAGTGCGGGAAATGCCAGTAAAGCGGCCGCTCGTCGTTGCTGGCGGCAGGGTTTTTCAGCGCGGGAACAAACGACACACCGTCCTTGTGCTGCTCCGGCATGGCCGGCTGGCCCGCCGCTTCAAGAATGGTCGGGAACAGATCCGTGGAAATCACCGGCCAGGCAGAGCTGGAGCCTCCGGTGGCCACGCCGGGCCAGCGGACGATGACCGGCTCGCGCACGCCGCCCTCGTAGAGCCAGCCCTTGCCGGCACGCAACGGCAGGTTGCTGGTGGGGGAACCCTCGGAAGTCGAGAGTCCGCCGTTGTCGGACGTGAAAATGACCAGCGTGCGGTCCGCCACCCCTGCGGCATCGAGCGAATCGAGCACCTTGCCGACCGCCTGGTCCATCGCCTCGACCATCGCGCCATAGACGGCGTGGGACTGGATGCTGCGGTTTTTGCGTGGCGGCTCGTCCTCGAAGCGGTCCTCGAGGCCTCGTTCGCCACGGCGTTTTTCGTATTTCTCCACCAGGTCCGGCCGGCCAATCAGCGGCGTGTGCACGGAATAAAACGAGAGCATGGCGAAAAACGGGCGGTTCTTGTGTTCCGTGATGAATTTGGCGGTCTCGGTGGCCAGGCGGTCGGGCAGGTGCTCGCCTTTGGGGCCATCGGGAAGGTTGGGGTTTCCGTAGGGGGAGAAATAGCGGTCGCCACTGTAGGGGCCGCCTTTCTCGGTGCCGCCGAGGTTGCGGTCGAAGCCGTGGTCGGTGGGCCAGGAACCCTTGCGGCCGAGGTGCCACTTGCCGGCGAAGAAGGTGGCATAACCCCGCTGTTTGAGGGCTTCCGCGAGCGTGGTGTGTGATTTGGCGAGCTGGGCGAAATATGGCGCGGGCAGCACCGGGTGGTTTTGGCGGTTTGGGAATTTCCCGTCGCGCAGCGGGTCGTAGCCAGCAGGCAGGGCATCACCGAAGAACGCGTTGGGTCCGCCGAAGAAATTGGTGTTGCGTGTCCGCGCCGGCCACTGGCCGGTGAGGATGGCGGAGCGGGTGGGCGAACAGACGGGACTGGCGGCATAGCCAGCGGTGAAGCACACCCCCGTGTCCGCCAGCCGCTTCAAGGCCGGTGTGTCATAAAATGTGTCCGGATTGTAGGGCGACACATCCATCACTCCGAGGTCGTCGGCGAGAAACAACAGGACATTCAACGGTTTTTCATCCGCGCCGGCGGCAGCCACTCCGGCCGCGAGAAAAAGGCTGGGCAATCTTTTCATCGGCGCCGAAACTAGCCGCGGGGGGAGAACCGGCAAGGTCAATGCGCGCATCATGGAGCGAGGCTGAGGCCGACGCGGTAGAATGCCTTGCCCGGCGGGGCCGCGGCGGGCGGGATGGTGATGCGGAGTGCATCGCCACCGAGCGGGGTGATGTGCACGCCCGGCACTGCGCTCCATGACCCCGGTGCGAGCGTGGTGGAGCGCTCAAGCACGAAACCCACCTGATCCCGGTAATCGGCGGGAAACAGGAAATCGAGCGTGTAGCCGCCGGCGCTTGCCGCTGCGAATACCGGCAGCTGCGGCCTCAGCTCGGCCGGCGGCCCGGAGGGCAGCTCGCCGCCGCGGGGGTCGATGCCGTCGAGGAAATACTGCAGCAGCGAGTAGCCGCCGCCATGCGGCTCGGCGTAGGGGTCCTGGCCGGTTGCGCCGAAGAAGAATTTCTCCCATTCGTCGTCGAGCAGGTTGGCATCCGGATCGTTGTCGGAGGCCAGCGGGCGGAAGGCGAGCGCGGCGGCGGTGATTTCCATCGTCGGATAGCCGCTGGCCGGCGGGGTGTCGGTGAAACCGGTGACGCTGAAACGCGTGCCCGCTTGCAGGCCGAGACCGCGTTCCAACAGGAAGCGGCTGCCGTCGCGATTGAGCAGGACGACTTGCGTGGCGTCGTCGCTGCGGAGGTAAACGCCCGCGGCCGGCGGGGTGGCGGGAATTTCCACGGTCCAGGTGGCGAGCGGGCGGAAGCTGCCGCCGAGTTGGGAAATCGCGGCGGCGTAGGCGGTTTGTGCGGTGGTGAGATTTCCCGCGCTGACGGCTCCGGTGTAGCCGGTTGGCAACGCGCCGCCGCGCAGCACGGTGCGCAGCGCATCGATGGGCAGGACGATGCCGGGAGTGGACGATGAACCGGTGACGTGGCGCTGATAGATGCCTTGTGCGGTGGCGGTCATGGCGGCACGCGCGCTGCGCGCGAGGACGAGCGCGGCGCGGAAATCAAAGCCGGCCGCGGCCAGCAACGCGCGATCGTCCGCAGTGGGAAACGCGCGGCTCAGGTCGCGCGCGCGGCCCGGAAGAAAGCTGAAGTTTTCCAGCGCGGCGGGCGGGTCATCACCGGGGCGCACGCTGGTCAGGGCGGCGTGGACGATTTCCTCCAGCAAGACGGAAACAGCGGCATCGGCCGGAGCCGCTGTGCTGCGGGTCAGCGCGGGCGGACGGTTGGCGGCCGCAGCCATGGCGGCTCCGAGCCAGCCGGCGGCATTCACCGAGAGGTTGGTCCCGCTGGGTGTGAAGGCCGGCTCGAACGGCGGCGGCGGAGTGGCGGGGAAGAAGGCGATCAATTCCCTGCCGTTGCGCAATCCGCCGATGAGGTCGAAATAAAGCGGCGAGTGCACGGCGATGAGCCCGTCGAGCGGCTGCGGGGAAGTGGATGCGAGGATCGCTCCGCGGGTGCCGCCGTCGGGCAGTGGATAGGCCAGGGGGGCGACTGCTGCGCGGGCGACCAGCGAGCCGTCGAGTCCGTAGGCGACGAGATCCTCGCCGAGCGCGATTTCGGTGCTGGACGTCGCATTGGTGGCGGTGGCGACCAGCGAGATGCCGCCCTCGGGTGATACGCCGGCGCTTTTATTCGGCGTGGGCGTGCTCGCATCGTCGCCGGGATCGGTGCCTTGGAGGATTTCATCGAGATCGGAAACGCCGTCGCCATCGGAATCCGCGCCGGCGAATGGATCGAGGCCATAGGCCAGCTCGACGTAGTCCGGCACGCCGTCGTCATCGGAATCGATGTTGGCCAGCGCGGCGGCGGGCAAGGTGTAGCGGCGCGTGACGATGGGGCCGAGCGAGCTGTCGAGGCTGGATTTCACGGTGAATTCGAGCGTCGTGGACCATGCGACTGGCAGGTTGGCGGGGGCGGATAGCCAGTTGCCGCCGTTTTGCCGGTAAAGGAGCGAGAAGCGGGTTTCGTCGTATTCCGCGGTGACCTGGAACGTTTCCTCGTAAGTACCGGAGGGTGGCTCGATGCGCAGGGTGGGGCCCATGAGTCCGCCGGGATCACCGGCGGCGACGATGCTGATCCCGGGCTCGAACTGGCTGGTGAGCACGTAGCTGGTGCCGGCAGGAGCGAGCACCGGTTGATTGCCGGCGGCGGTGAGTCCGCCGGAGGAGCCGGCGAAAGTTTCGGCCAGCACGTTGGCGGGCACGGCGTCGGGCGAAACGCGGCGTGTCCACGACCCGAGATGGCGCACGGCGAGCAAGCGCGCGGATTCGTCGGCCAGCGGGTCCTTGTTGTAAAACAGGAGGGTAGCCGGGATTTCCCCGGCGGCCGGCAAGGCGGGCAGCGGGCCGGTGTCGGCCAGCGTCCACGCCGCGCCGTCCCATTGGTAGGAATGAAAGACATCGGACGGGCCACCAAGGGTGGACGAGCCGAGTTTCACCAATCCGATGCCGGGCACCGGAATGATTCCGCTGAGAAAAGTGCCGGGCCCGGCATTGAAGGTCCGCACTGGCGGATCGATGCCATTGCCTGCGCCATTGATGCGGATGTGGGCGGCCTGCGAACCATCGGCGGCAATCGCCAGGAAGCCGTCCTTGATGTCGCCACCGACACCGCCGCCATGCACCGGGACGATGGAGATGACGGGAAATGGCAGGCTGATCAGATTGCTGGTGAGCGTGCTGGCCGTGCTGAGCGGCACCGAAAACTCGACCAACTGGGCGAAGTTATTGCCGCTGCGATAGCCAATGGTGAACAGGCGGGCCGGATGGTTGTTGCTGCGAACATTGGTGGCAAACTCGACGTTGTTGCTGAATGTGGCCTTGAAGGCGGATGTGTGACTGCCGGCGTTGCGCATGGCGAGTTCGACGCGGGTGTTCACTCCGCTGTCGGCGGTGACCAATGCGAGGGTGGCACCGCCGCCGGGAGCGTTGAGCGGCTGCAAGCGGCGGAATATCGTGGTGTGCGCACTGGTGGCGAGCACGGCCGCGGTGGCGGAGAGGTCGTGGTGCGTTGCGAGGCGGCCGGCGGTGCTGCCGTTGGCGCGCGTGGCGACGAGCAGCTCATGGTTCGGCGCGCTGCCGATGGGAGCCACGCCCGATGGCCCGATGCCTGTCAGGCCGGGCATCACGCGGGGAAACGGCGCGGCACCCAGCGCATCGATGAGGATGACGCGGTTCGCGGAGCTGGAGGTGAGCGCGAGAATTTCACCGCTGCCACCTGGCAGGCCGGCGCAGGCGTCGGAAACCTCCGCGAGACCCGTGGGGAGCGGGGCGCTCCACTTCACGCGGCCATTGGCATTCATGCTGGCCAGGCGCACAGTGCCGCTGGCGGCATCGATGAGCGCGAATTTCTCCGGCGCGTCGCG
Source organism: Akkermansiaceae bacterium (assembly GCA_023253625.1). Taxonomy (GTDB): domain Bacteria; phylum Verrucomicrobiota; class Verrucomicrobiia; order Verrucomicrobiales; family Akkermansiaceae; genus Luteolibacter. The sequence goes on from JALRFY010000211.1 coordinate 28,992, forward strand.
GAACGGGACATACCACTCGGCGGCAAGCCGCGAGGCCGATTGCGCATGGGCGGCGGTGGCGGCGAGCGCTGCGGCGGCTAACAGATGAAGCGGATGTTTCATGGCGCGGAAAATCAGTGTTGGACCGGCTGGAGCGGGATCACACGGTGGATTTCACCGCGGGCGTCGAACTGGACGAGGAGATGGCGGTAGCGTGCCCCGATGGTGGCGGGCAGCGGATCGACGAGGAAAATCAGACCGGTATGGTTTTCAAGGTATGGTGGCGGGGCGATGAGGTTCGCCGGGTCCGCCAGCGTCGGCCCCTTGATGTCGTCCCAGTCGCCGGCCACCGGAATCGGTGCGCCTATCGAGCGCCCGCCAAAGAAACGGAACCACGGGTCGCGGATTTCGTAGTTGGTGCTGTTATTCTTGCCGATGACGCGCCGCCACGAGATGCGGTCGATGAGCGGCGTGCACTGGACCACGTTCGCCTTGGCGGCCGGGAATCGCGCGGATGGAAGCTGATAGCGGAACAGCATGAGCGGCATCATCCCGGTGAGAGGATCGGCGCTGCCACGGGTCTCGCGGATGCGGAAGAGATAATGCTCGGGCGGCTCCGGGGAGGCGAGGTTGGCGAAGGTGCCGGCCGAGCTGCTATCGATCGGATGGCGCGTGACGCCCATCAGGAACATCGTGGGCACGCCGTATTCGACGCTTGGAATGACCGGCCAGACCGGCCCCTCGGTGGCGGTGTATTGCTCGATGGGCAGGCGGTGATCGAAACGCCCCGGCAGCGGGCGCGCCGGCCACGGAATGACCGGCTGGGCGACATCGGGCGGCACCACCCAGCGGGCGCTGGCCACATTGCTGGCCGAGCCGACTGCACGGGCATCCGGCTCGCCCGGCCCGCAGGCACGCACGGCGAAGAAATGCGTGGCGTCCGCCGGCAGATCGATCTGCATCCCGAAGGCGGGACCCTCGCCCAGCAGCGCACCCACCCGCGGCGTCTGGAAACGGTAAAACTCCAGATCCGGGAAATCGGCGGAAACGGAAGCCAGCGCGCCTTCCGAAAGCAATGCGGAGAGCCCCTCGGCTTGCGGCGCTCCCCCACCCTCGCGGGCGATCAGGATTTCAAAACGATCCACGCCCACTGGATCGCAGAACCACTCCAGGCCCACGGTCATTTTGCCGCCGTTTTCGCCAACGATCCCGGCAGGCGCGAGCATCGGCGTCGGCAGGTCGGGATTGAGCAGGGTGACGCAGCCGATGGGAAACAACGGGCTCGGGTTGGCATTTTGATCGAGCACCTGCACGAAGTAGCAAACACGGCTGCCATTGGCAGCGGGCAGCGCATCGTCCTCCCATGGTGCCGGGCTGGCCAGCGAGTCGCCTTCGTTTTTCGAAATCAGGCTGAGTTCGCCATCGCTGCCGACACGGCGGTAAACGCGCCACTCGCGGACATTCTGGGTGAGATCGAACGAAATGCTGCCGACGATCGAGGTGAGATTGCCCTCCCCATCATAGGCCTCATGGACCGGGAAAGGATCAGGCACCGTGGAAATCGGGCGGCAATCCTTGCGGGCTTCGAGTTTGAACGACTGGACGACGTAGGGATCCTTTTTCGAATTGATCGTCGAGGAAACGGCGGGATCGGAACGCTGGCCATGAGCCGTGACGCCGCGGACGCGGATGACCATCACGCCGTTCTCGGTGGACGGCTCGCGATACGGCAGATGCACCAACAACTGGGCGCCCGCGCGGTAGGGGTGACGCTTGTGGTGAAGGACGACCGATTCCTGCCCCGATGCGTTGAGCGAAACCTCGATCTCCGCCGCGATGATCACCGGGGTCGTACGCTCGGCGCGGATGGTGACGCCGGCATAGTCGCCTGGCAGCCCGAACTGCTCCGGCTTGCCGACTTGCCGGCCAAGATAGCTGGCAGTCGGCAATTGGCGGCAGATCACGAAATCGCCGGAGGCGGTGTCCGGCGCCTTGAGGTCGCGCAGGAATCCCGGCAGCGGCGCGCTGTGGCCGCTGAGGATTTCATCCGGACAGGCGGTGGTGCCCGCGGCGCGGACGGTGTACCAGACCGAGCGGTCGCGGTGGGTGGCCAGTGTGGGCGCGCCGGCCCCATTGTCGTCGAAGGTGGCGAATGGCTCGCCGGGCTCGTGCGGCACATAGCCGATGCGGCCGATGAGCGGGTTGCCGACGTTGTCGAGGTATTCCTGCGAGCGTGACCAACGATAGATGTAGTAGCCGGTGGCGGATTCGTGCGCGGGGTCTTCGCGAAGCTGGCGGAATTTCACCTGCAGGTGCTGGTCGCCGCCCTGGTCCCGCCATTCGGCAGCGGTGGCCGGCGCGGTGAATTGGCTGGTGACCGACTCGATGGCCGGCGGCTTGGGCGGCAGCGTGTCGCACATCACCACCAGCGCGCCGGGGGAAATTTCACCCGGAATGCCGACGATGTTGCGGGCGGCGGCGAAGAAATAGAACGCCTCGCCATCCTGATAGGGGCGGCGGATGGATTCGCCGTTTTCACCGAGATGCCAGACGCCGTCGTCGGAGAAATCGATGCGCTCGGTGTCCGATGCATCGGCCGCCTCGGCGGGTGTGAGGATGTCGCCGATGAGCACCGGCAGGGTGTTGGCACGGGCGGCGTCGGGGTTGGGAGCGCTTGGCGCGGAGGCGGCCACGGCGGCGAGCAGGATCTCGCGCGGCGGCGGGGAAACGTGCCAACCGAGTGCTTCGGCGACGGTTTTCTTCACCCGGAACATGTCGAAGCCGAAGGTGTGCGGCATCTGCGCGCGCAGCGGCGGCGGGATGCCCCAGCGCAGGCGGACATTGAGGTGGTCCTTCGGGCTGACCGTGTGGTAATCGGCCGGCTTGGCTGGATGCGGCACGCGGAATGGTGCGGCCGGGGCGGCGGGGACCACCGGATTCGCGGTGTCCAGCGTGACACGGCCTAACACACGCAGGTCGTTGTCGGCCGGGTCGACCTCGCGGACTTCGAAGGTGTGGACGCCGGCGGCGACCGGGATCGAGAAGCCGTGGCCCAGCGCCATCATCACGCCGGGATGTGCGCGGCCGAGGAAGAACAGGCGGGAAAGCGTCTCGCTGTCGGTGGCGGCGGACTGCATGATGAAGAGCAGCTTGCCGGCGGCATCGAGCGTGGGGTCGGCGGCCGGCGCGGGGGCGTCGGGATCGAAAACGAGCTGGCGGTAAAGC
>JALRFY010000233.1 GCA_023253625.1 Akkermansiaceae bacterium
TCTCGCCGAGGACGGGCGTCCCGGCAATGCCCGACACTTGGTGGAGTGCCCACGGCTTTATCCCGCCGGGCCGCGCGTTCGTTATGCCTTTCTCAACCGCCGCGATCGCGGGCGTTTCACCGCCGCCGGGCTGCGTCCGGGACACGCGCTGTTGTTGCGGAATCCCGTCACGCCAGCTCCGCTCGGTCAGTCTCCAGCGAGGCACCCGTTGCTGTTGTCGCCCGTGCGTGGCATCCGCCGCAAGAATCTCGGTGAATTGTTGCTCTTGTCACTTCTTGCACCGCCGGGCTCGCGGGTGGCCGTCACCCGCGCGCCTGGCGATGGAGCGGCACGCGTCATTCATGAAACATGGCGGTGTTTCGCCGCGGATTTGTCATTGGCGGTCGATTTCAATGTGGTGGACCGCATCGCAGCCGCGGCGGATGCGGGATGCTCGTTCGATGACTGGCTCGGACGCTCCACCCATATTGTCACCACCTCGGTTGCGGAAGGCTTTGGGCTTCCATATCTCGAAGCTGTCGCATGGGGGCGTCCACTGTTGGGGCGCAGCCTGCCACACCTGATGGCGGAGCATGCAGCGGACGGCATCCACCATTCACGGCTCTACTCCGAGCTGCGGGTTCCGGCCGGCTGGATCGACCGGGATATGCTGGACTCCATCATCCAGCGCGGCATTGCGGATGCCCATGCCGCATGGGGAGGAAAACCACCGGATGATGCCATGGACCGCGTGTTCGATGGCCAGAACCACGATTTCGCGAATCTCCCGGAAACACTGCAAAGGCAGGTGATCCGCCGCGCGCTGGACCCCGGGGAGGCGGCGGGCATCACGGTGCGCACTGCAGCCGGCCAGCAGCGCGCAAGCGAATGGCTGGCTGGTGCGCTTGCAGACCGCGCGCCGGATGCCTGCCCCGCCGATCTCGCGCCGTGGTCGCGAGAAAGATGCGCCAGCCAGCTCGCTGCCATCTATCAGGAACTTTGCTCGGAAACCGCGCACGCAAACGTCGCGCTCGATGCGGCACGCATTCTTGAGAGCGGATTGCAGCCACGGAATTTCCACATCCTGACCGCTCCCCCCGGAAATCCGGTGCTGCGGTTCCATGCAGTCGTTTTCGATATCTACGGCACCTTGCTCGACGCGGCGGCCGGCGGCGTGAAGCCCGATGCGGCCGCGGATCCGCGCTTGCGCGAGTGGCTGGCCGGGCACGGTCATGCGCCGCCCGGCTCGCCGAGCGGGGCGCTCCATCAGGCCGTGCTCAGACACCATGCCGCCGCCGGCGTGCCGTATCCGGAAGTCGATTTGCGTGTGCTATGGCGCGAGGTGCTCGGCTTGCCAGCGGGATACGACACCACCGCGCTCGTGACCGGCATCGAAAACCTGTGGCATCCGGCGCGATGGATGCCGGGTGCTGCAAAAGCCATCCGCCGCCTGCTTGCGGCCGGCATGCCGCTTGGACTGTTATCCAACGCGCAGTGCAACACGCTCGATTCGCTCAGCCCACTCGCAGGGTGTTTCGAGCCGGACCTGACCGTGCTTTCGTACCGCCACGGCATCGCCAAGCCCTCACCGGAAATGTTCGCCCTGCTCTGCGAGCGTCTGCATGCCCGCGGTATTGCGCCTGCCGAGACCTTGTTCATTGGCAACGATCCGCTGCAAGACATCGTGCCCGCAGCCATGGCGGGTTTGCGCACGGCGCTCTTCACCGGTCATCCCGGATCCCTGCGGCCCGGCAGCTGTGCTCCCGACTTTGTGATCCATGAATGGTCCGATCTGGGGACCATCGTGGAAATCGGGAAATGACGCTTGGCCCCCGCATTGCGCCGGGATTGGTGCTTGCGGTCATTCGGGCTGCTTGGCAGCCTCCGGGCCAATGATCGGGCGGATGTTTCTCACACTCGGGGCGCGGCTCGCGCCGGTTTGGCTGTGGCTGATCTTGACAGGCCGGGCGGCGGCGGAGGAAGCCGGCGGGCTGGATCGCAAGATCGACGAGTGGTTCGGCTGGGCGACCGGGTGGTTCGTCAGCGGGATTTTCGCCGACATTCCGATCAACGGCTATCCGGTGAAGGTGGTGGTGATCTGGCTGGCGCTGGCTGGCGTGCTGCTGACCTTGTTTTTCAAGTTCATCAACCTGCGCGCCTTCCGTTTGGCGCTGCGCACGGTGCGCGGCCACTACAGCCATACCGACGACCCGGGCGAAATCAGCCATTTTCAGGCGCTCAGCGCCGCGGTTTCCGGCACGGTGGGGCTGGGCAACATCGCGGGTGTGGCGATCGGCATCATGATCGGCGGTCCCGGTGTGGCATTCTGGTTGTTCCTTGCCGGCTTTCTCGGCATGGCCACCAAGTTCGCCGAGTGCACGTTGGGTGTGAAATACCGCGAGATCGATGCAAACGGCCACATCCACGGCGGCGCGATGTATTATCTCCGCAAGGGCTTCGCCGAGCGCGGGCTGGCTCCGCTGGGGGCCTTCCTCGCCGGACTGTTCGCTTTCTTCTGCATCTTTGCCTCGTTCGGCGGCGGCAATGTGTTCCAGGTTAACCAAGCGACCGCCCAACTGCTCAATATCACCGGCGGTGAAAACAGCTTCTTCGCAGGGCGGCAGTGGTTGTTCGGACTGTTGATCGCCAGCGTCACCGCGCTGGTCATCATCGGCGGCATTCGCGGCATCGCCAAGGTGACGGCGCGGCTGGTGCCATCGATGTGCCTGATCTATGTCATCAGCGCGATGATCGTGCTGGCGGCAAACGCCGGCCATATCCCGGAAGCCATCCGCATGATCGTGTCCGAGGCGTTCCAGCCGCGGGCGGCGGTCACCGGCGGGATTCTTGCCGCCTTCATCTGGGGCATGCGGCGCGCGACATTCTCCAACGAGGCGGGCATCGGCTCGGCTCCGATCGCGCATGCCGCGGCCAAGACGCGGATGCCGGCGTCCGAAGGTGTGGTGGCCCTGTTGGAGCCGTTTCTGGACACGGTGGTCGTCTGCACGATGACCTCGCTGGTGCTGGTGACCTCCATGTATTTCAAGGGCGACAGCGGCGATTTCGTCATCAACGGCCAGCCATTCACACTCGGCGACACGGCGGGAGACAGCACGGCCTTCGGCATCAATCTCACCTCGCAGGCGTTCCAGACAGTGCATGAGGGATTCAAATACCTGCTCTTTGCCTGCGTGCTCTTGTTTGCCTTCTCGACGCTGATCACATGGAGTTATTACGGCCTCCAGGCATGGCAATATCTCTTCGGCCGCGGACCGAAGACCGCGCTGGTTTACAAGGTGATCTTCTGCATCGTGATCGTCGCCGGCTCTGCCACATCGATGGGCAAGGCGATTGATTTTTCAGACGCCTCGTTGTTTGCGATGAGCATCCCGAACCTGATCGGCGTTTATTTCCTGCTGCCGGTGATCCGCGGCGAGTTGGACAAATACCTCGACTTCACCCGGCGGGTGGATGGAGGCAAGTCGATCAAACAGGCGGCCGAGGAAGTGGATAGGGAATACCGCTGAGCCGCCGGTTCAGGGGAAGATCAGGTCCGTCACGACCATGCGGTGGTCACTTTGGCGGGTGACCGCCACCGCGCAACGCACCGGAGTGAAATGGCGCGTGGCGTAAACATGGTCGATGCGCAGGATGGGAAATCGGCGCTGGAACGTGTTGCCCCAGCCGGTGCCGGCGGCTGTGAAGGTGTTATTGAAATGGCTCGCCAGCCGGCGGTGCACCGGATCGGTGGCCGGCGCGTTGAAGTCGCCACCGAGAATCACCGGGGTGTTGGGAAAGCGTGTCGTCTGTTCAAGCAATTGCAACATGGTTGCGGCCTCGGTGTGGTGGATGACGCGGTTGATGCGGTGCTCGCGCCACGCATCGCGCCGCCAGAGGCGCAGGTTGGTGACGGCGGGTGCGAGATACACGTTGACCAACTCGATCTGCCGTCCGCAGGGCAGCTCCACGGTGACCTGCTGGCCGCGCATCGCAGGGTTGCCGATTTCACGGTGGATTTTCCATCGAGTCACGACACCGATGCCGCCATCGCGCGTGAAGTGGGCGCGGAAATTGCCTTTGCCGCCGTAGAGGATGTCGGCGAAACGGCGGAGCTGGTGAGGATGGATGTCCTGCAACAAGACGACGTCCGGCTTCCATGCCGCGATGTCATTGGCCGGATCGCCGAATCGCATTCCCGCGCAGTTGAGCGTGAGCACCCGCACAACGGGCTCGCCAAGATGGGTGGCGGGCACGCCGGGCTGGGGCGCTTGTTTTCCGAAATGGGCGAGGACCCGCGCCTCGTCCATGCCGGCCAGCAGGGTCAGTGCCCAGACCGTTGTCATGGCCAGCGGCAGCGGCGCGCGCAGGAAGTAGAATGCCATGACGGATGCCATCAGGCCGATGCCGCCCCACACCCAGATCGGCAGCACCGTGAAGGCAGCGAGGCGGTCCGGCTGGTGCCAGAACGCATACACGGTGAAGAGATGCAACAGCAGAGCGATGCCCAAAAAGATCCATCCGGTGCCGCGACGAATGCTGGGCATGGCAGTGGAATGGGAATTTCAAATTTGAAATTTCAAATTTGAAATCGTCACAGCCCCGGAATGCCGAGTCCGCCGGTGAGTTTCTTCATTTCCGCTGCGGCCTTGTCCTTGCCGGTCTGGATGGCTTCCTGCACCCCCTTGAGAACGAGGTCTTCAAGAAACTCGACGTCCGCGGGATCGACCACCGAGGGATCGATCTTGATGGCAAGCACGTCGCCAGCGCAGTTTGCTGTGACGTGGACCTTGCCGCCGCCGCACGTGGCTTCGACCGTCTGGCTGGCGAGTTGCTCCTGTTTGGCGGCGAGCCCGGCCTGCATCTGCTGGGCTTGTTTCATCAGTTTGGCGATGTTCATGGATGGGATGGTGGATCGTTGATTGTGGATGGTTGCGTTCACGGGACCACTTTGCCTTCGAAGACCTCGAGGGCGGCCTGAATGAGCGGGTCCTGATAGAACGTGTCCTCCGCCGCAGGCTTGGGTGCGGGGGCGGCGGGCGTGGGTTCGGGAGCTTTTGCCACCACCGGCGGCGGCTCGGGCTCCGGCGCGGGGACGGCCTGCTCGGGGGCGGATTCGATGAACTTGTCGAACGATGAGAGCCCGCCCTGCTTTTTGGTCGGCGCTGCGGCGGGAGCGGAAACGGGTTGCGCGGCCGCAACGGGAACAACGGCCGCAACGGGTGCGGATACCAGTTCCGTATCGCCGCCACAGAGGTCTGCACCTTTGGTGAGGGTCTTGATCACATCGCTGATGCGGACTTCACCGAGTGTCTGGATCGCCTTGATCACACCGAGTTCGAGGTGGAGGCGCTTATTGGTGGCCCATTTCATGCGGCCTTCGCTCTCGGCGAAGACATCGATGACGGCAAGAATGCGGTCGGGCGACACCGCATTGGCGGCTTCAAGCAAAGGCTGCCACAGCTCAGCCGGGATGCCTTCACCATCTGCGGCGGGGTCGAGCCGGGCGACGAGCAGCGCGCGCAGGCAGCCGATCAGTTCGCCCAGCAACTGCGAAAGTTCACGACCGCTTTCCGCCTCCTTCTGAATCAGCGCCAGCGCCGCCGGAGTGTCACGGGCGAGTAATTCGCGGGACAGGTTGGCGACTTTTTCCCGCGAGGTGAAACCGAAGACGTCGAGCACGTTCTCCTCGGTGATGCGCTCGCCGCAGAAGGCAACGAGTTGGTCGAGCATCGACTGCGCGTCGCGCATGCCGCCGTCCGCACCCTTGGCGATGGCCCAAGCGGCGCTTTCATCGAGCGCGATGCCCTCCTGCGAGGCGATGTGGAGCAGGTGCCTGGCGATCAACTCGGTGGGGATCGGCCGCAGGTCGAAACGCTGGCAGCGCGAGAGGATGGTGGGCAGTATCTTGTTCGCCTCGGTGGTGGCGAAGATGAATTTCACGTGCTCGGGCGGTTCCTCGAGTGTCTTGAGCAGCGCGTTGAACGCCGCGTTGGAAAGCATGTGGACCTCGTCGATGTAGTAGATCTTGAACTGTCCGCGCGCCGGGGCGAAGCGGACCGACTCGCGCAGGTCGCGCACCTGCTCGACGCCGTTGTTGGAGGCACCGTCGATTTCCAACACATCGAGCGAGCGGCCCTCGGCGATTTCCTGGCAGATGTCCTCGGCGGGATCGAAGTCCGCCTTCGGTCCGCCGGTGCAATTGAGCGCCTTGGCGAGGATGCGGGCGGTGGATGTCTTGCCAGTGCCGCGCGGGCCGACGAAAAGATATGCGTGAGCGAGGCGTTTCTGCTCGATGGCGTTGCGCAGCGTGCGCACGACGTGGTCCTGCCCGAGGACGTCGTCGAAGGTTTTGGGCCGGTATTTCCGTGCGAAGACCTGGTAGCTCACGCGGAGGAGTGTAGGGACGCGCGGCGGTTTGTCATGGCCGGTTTTTCCGGAGGCGGAAAATTTGATGAAACCCGGCTCCCGCGCGGGACCGGCGGACTTGCTGAGCCGGAGCTTGATGGCTCCTGTCTGCGAATGGATCGGGCTGAAACGCCTGTTGCCATGAGGAGAGACCCGGGTTTTCCTGCTGGCCATGAAAGCGATCGGCGCAAGAAAATATCTCCCGGTGGACGATCCGGCATGCCTTGTTCAATTCGACGCGGAGAAACCCGTGCCCGGTTACGAGGACCTGCTGGTAAGCGTGCGGGCCGTCGCGGTCAATCCGGTGGACACCAAGATCCGCGCATCGCTCGGCGAAGGGCCGCATGATCCGCCGCGCATCCTCGGCTGGGACGCGGCGGGCGTGGTGGAGGCGGTGGGTGGCGGCGTGTTGGATTTCGCGGCGGGCGACGAGGTGTTTTACGCCGGCGATCTCACCCGGCCCGGTTGCAATGCGGAATGGCAGTCGGTCGATCACCGATTGGTGGCGCACAAGCCGTGTTCGTGGTCGTTCGAGGAGGCTGCGGCGGTGCCCTTGGCGGCCTTGACCGCGTGGGAGTTGTTGTTCGAGCGCATGGGGCTTGATCCCGATGGCGGCGATGCCGGGCAACCCTTGCTGGTTATCAATGGAGCCGGCGGCGTCGGTTCGGCGCTCATTCCGCTGGCTCATGAAGCCGGCTTGTTGGTGGTGGCCACCTCGTCACGGCCGGAAACGCGCGAGTGGTGCCTCAAGCTCGGCGCGCATCATGTCGTGAACTACCGCGAGCCGCTGCGCCCGCAGTGCGAGGCGCTGGGTTTCACCCAATTTCCCTGCATCGCAAATTTATCCAGCACTGAGCAATACTGGGAGGCCACTGCGGATTTGATCGCGCCCTTCGGCGTGCTCGGCCTCATCGTCGAACCACGCGAGAAGCTGCACATCGGCGATCCGCTCAAGGCGAAGTGCGCAACGATCGCGTGGGAGTTCATGGCGGCGCGCGCGAAGTTCCGCACGCCGGACATGCATCTGCAGGGACAGCATCTCGCGGAAATCGCCGCGCGTTGTGACGACGGACGTTTTCCGAAAATCCACACCCGCGTGATGCGCGGACTCACGGTGGAAAACCTGCGCGAGGCCCACGCCGCGATGGAGCAGGGGAGCGCCCACGGCAAGTGGGTGATCGGGGTGCGGGGAATCCCCGCGTGACTTTTCCCCGTTTCCGGCGTTCATTTCGCGCAATGAAAAACCGCCTGCCAATCTGGCTTCTGGGTTTTGCGCTGTGCGCGATGCTCGGCTACTGGCTGGCCGGCACCGCGCGCGTCGATCCACAGCGCCCTGTGTCGCAGTCGGATGATGCGGCGAAGGGAGCGAACCGCGTGATCGATGATCCGCAGCCGGTCTTCCGTCGTCATGAGCGGTCCCAGCGCGGCAAAATGGATGCCGAGGCGCTCGCCGCCGGAGCCTTGCAGGGTGAACGTGTGATCGCATTCAAGGATCACGAGGCGATGCAGCGGTTTCTCGACCGCATGGGCGACCACCTGCGGTTGTTGGGCAGGCTCGATGCACTCAACGCGCTGCGCGTCGGGTTCTCCGATCCCGCGGATCTGACCGACTTGCTCGACGGGGAAGGGGAGATGTCGATGGTTTTTCCGGTGACCACTCCGCCGCTGCCCGAGGGCGGCGTGCAACCCGGTGCGCAAGGCTTGTTCGCCGGCCTGTTGGAATGGCTCGGTATTTCCGGTGACCACTCGGCCTTCGGCAAGGGAGTGAAAATCGCGGTGCTCGATACCGGCGTGGCAGCGCACTCCGCATTCCAAAGCCTCATCCGCAGCATCAATCTGGTGGACATGCCCGGCGATTTGTCGGCACTGAACGGCCACGGCACCGCTGTCGCCTCGATGATCATCGGCAATGGAAACTTCACTCCCGGCGTGTCTCCGGGCGCGGAAATCATCTCGGTGCGGGTGGCGGACGATCTCGGTGTGTCGGACACTTTCCTGCTCGCCCAGGGGATCATTTCTGCGGTCGATGCCGGTGCCCGGCTGGTGAATATCTCCATGGGAAGCTTCGGGCAAAGCGCTCTGTTGGAGCAGGCGATCGCCTACGCGGAGGAACGCGGGGCCTTGATCTTCGCCGCTGCGGGAAACAACGGCATCGATCGGGTTTTTTATCCGGCAGCTTACGACAGCGTGATCGCCGTGGGTGCCGTGGATGCCGCAGGCGACCATCTGGCATTCTCCAACACCGGAAGCCAGATCGATATCTCCGCGCCCGGTTATGCCATCAACGCCGCATGGCCCGGCGAGCAGGCGGCGCGGGTCTCCGGCACCTCGTTCAGCACGCCCATCGTCGTCGGTGCGGTGGCCGCAGTGATGACCGAGGCCGGCGCGGGAAATCTAACATCCGCACAGGCATGGCAGCTTGTGAGCCGTTATCTCAACGACGCCGGAACTGCCGGACAGGACGTGCAATACGGCGCGGGCATGCCAGACATCGGCCGTGTGCTGAACGCGAATACCCCGGGAGTTTTCGATGCGGCGGTGGCTTCGCAAACGTATCTCCCGCCCGATCCCGGCAATCCCTACGGCCAAGTGGAAGTGCTCATCCAAAACCGCGGCACGGAGGCGCTCGTCAACACCGCCGTGCAGGTGAGCAGCGGCGGTAATGCCGGCAATTTCAACATCACCACCCTCGCGCCCAACTCCGTGACCACCGTGCGGATTCCCGTGACACGTCCGCTTGCAGAAGGCGGCTTCGAGGTGGATGCGAGGGCCTCCATCTCCGGTGGCGCGGTGGATGCCAAGCCCGCCAACGACCGTCGCTCCCAGGTCCATGAAGCGGCGGCGGCTCCTTGATCCCGCCTGCCTCTTTTGCGCCGGCACGCTCGCCGCGCGGCAGTCAATGCGCAAAGCGCCCACGCCCGATGCCGCGCCCGCCAACCAACGCGTCGTATCCTACAAGCATAGGGCCTAACCGCCCGCGCTGGAGTGCAGTGACTCCCGAATTGCCGGAGGCCGCAGGGTGAAACCACCCTGTTCCTGACGCCGGGTGCCGGAATGTGTAAAAACAGCCAACGTGGTGCAATCAGCCAGTGGCAAGATATGCGCAGCCTGTGACGGGCTTTGCGTGGTATGTCCGCGGCCTTCTGACATGCTCCTCATAACTTCATGAATACCGTGCCTTGCCCCCCACATCAGCACTGGCGGCTGTAAGCGCTCCGGTTTCGGGAAGCGCACCACCTGTTCCTCATGAAGCCGGGCTATTGGGAACTGGCATTCCGGCCCATTTCATGCCGCAGGCCCCACAATCGGTTCCGTTAGATCCACAAGCAGTCAAATCCACACCCATACCTCCATGAACATCCCTTGGAAACCCATTCGTGTTTCCACCATCAGCCGGTGGATCCACAACTCGCAAGGAAACCTGATGTGGATGGGGGGCGCGGGGGCTTCTTCGGCATTGATCCTGATCTCCTGCGCCACCGGCGGCCGCACCATCATGGCCCCCATGAGCATCCCCGGCGCGGAATTTGTCGGCACTGCGGAATGCGCAACCTGCCACGAGGAAATCGTCCGCGATTTCAAAACCGCCGACCACGCCAAGCTCCAGGCCAAGGGACCCAACTCGATCGACATGGGCTGCGAGTCCTGCCACGGCGCGGGCGGCAAACACGTCGAGTCCGGCGGTGCGGCAGGCACCATCATCAACCCGGACAAGTCCGGCGAGAGCTGCTACCAATGCCACCTCGATGTGAAGGCCCAGTTCAGTCTGCCTTTCGCGCACCCGGTCAATTCCGGTAAAATGAGCTGCTCGGATTGTCACGATCCGCACAAGGGCAGTGCCATCAAGGGCGGCGGAACCTCGCTTGCAGGTAAAAACGAAACCTGCACCGAGTGCCACACCCAGCAGGCAGGCCCGTTTGTCTTCCAACACGAGGCCACCCGCGAAGGCTGCACCGTCTGTCACAGCCCGCACGGCTCAACCAACCAGAAGATGCTCACCGAGCGCAACTCGACACTCTGCCTGAAGTGCCACTTCCAGGATCAGGCCGGTCCGCCAGCCACCCCGGCTGACCAGCTCAGAATCGGTTCAAGCGCCCACAGCTTCGGCCGCATGTCACGCGGCACCTGCTGGACCGCCGGATGTCACGAGGGAGTCCATGGCTCGAACACCGACCGCCACCTCCGCTATTGAAAACTCCAACCGCAAAATCTCATGAAAATCCCATCACGCCACACCGCAATCAACCAACGGAGCATCCGTCTGCCTGCTTGTGCGGCATTTGCCATCTGCTGGCCCATCGCAGGCATGGCCGGAGCTGACAATTCCGCCGCAGATGATCTTGAGGAATATGCCAACTGGATCGAGCTCACCACAAGCGGCCTGGATATCGGCGGCAAGGATTCGGCCTTTCAACGCCGTTGGGGCAACAACGGGGATTTCCATGGCGGTATCGAATCGATGCGCTATGAGAGAATGTTCGACAGCGGGACATTCCTGATGGAGGGCCATGCGCTTTTCGGACTGGAGGATTATGACATCACCCTCGGCTACACCCTCGACGACATCGGCTACCTGCGCGGCGGATATCGCGAATTCCGCACATGGTATGACACCGCTGGCGGCTATCTGCCGAACATTCCCAACGGCTGGCGTTCACCGGATGATGAGGCATTGGAACTGGACCGCGGCGAGCTGTGGCTGGAAGCCGGCCTGCGAATGCCGGACATCCCGGAAATCACCCTGCGCTACTCTCATCAGTGGCGGGACGGCCAGAAGGACTCCACGGCATGGGGGAGTGTCTATGCGGGCGGCCTGCAGCGTGGCATCTTCCCGGGTCTGTTTGATATTGATGAAACCCGTGACATCGTGACGCTGGATGCGTCCCACACCTTGGGAAACACCGACCTGGGACTTGGCCTGCGGTACGAGGCGGTGCGCAACGACAACACGCGCAGCACCGTGAGCGGCAACAACACCGACACAGTCTTCACCGGACTAAGCCAGCGGGAAGTCTATGAATACGATCTTTTCGGCGGGCACGTGACCAGTGAAACGCGCTTCAACGACCGGATGCTGCTGAGCTTCGGCTATGCCGTCACCAGCATGGATACCAATGTGGATGGTGGCCAAAGGGGCGAAACGAACCTCGGAACAGGAGTCTTCACCCCGGTCTATCAACTCCTTGCCGGCTCCGGCGACTATGTCCAGAACACTGCCAATCTGAACTTTTGGTGGAATCCGCTTGATGACCTTGTGGTTGTGCCATCACTCCGCGCGGGTTGGGAGGAAACCGAGATGCGCGCCAACCGGTTCAATACCGTTGCCGCCGTCAACAGCGGCACACCAACAACCATCCGCACCAATTCCGACGATCTCCACAGCTTGAGTGAGTCGCTGGAAATCCGCTACACCGGCATTCCCGACATCGTGCTATACACCAAGGGCGACTGGTCACAAGGAGATGTCGACCGATGGCTGCGCAATCCGGTCAACGGCGACTTCCGCTTCACCGAGACCGATGTCGAGGATTCCAAATACGCCATCGGGGCGAACTGGTATCCGGTCAAAAGACTCAGCTTTGCGGCCCAATGCTACTACCGCAGCTTCGAGGAAGACTTCGATCACCGGATACAAGGTGGCACATTCGATGCGCAAATGGACAGGCATGAGGTCGAAACCAACGATTTCAACATCCGCATGACATGGCGGGCGATGCCCAACCTCACCTTCGTCACACGTTATGATTATCAGCAGACGGAAATCGGGAACAAGGCATTCACCGACGGACTTGCTGCCGTGGCAACCCGCACCGCTGAATCCGCGGATATCGAGACCCACATCCTTTCACAGAGTGCGACATGGAATGCGACCGATAGGCTCTACATCCAAGGCGGCATCCACTGGATCAGCTCTGAAACAGAAACACCGGCCGACCAGTTCCAGCCGGGATATCATGTGAACTGGGACAACGATTACTGGAGCACCACGATCTCCACAGGCTATGTCATCAACAAGGACACCGATGTCAAGGCGTCCTACTACTACTTCAATGCGGACAACCACGTGGACAACACCCTCCAAACCGTGCCATACGGCATCCTGGCCGAGGAGCATGCCATCACCGTGACGCTCACCCAGTGGATCACCCCTCAGATGGCCTGGAACCTCCGCTATGGGTTCTTCAAGGGCGACGACAACGCCTACGGTGGCATCAATGACTACGAGGCACACATGCTGTCCGCGGGTTTCCGCTATCAATTCTGAATGATTTCAATAAAACATGAACCGACAGGCAAACGTATCTGGATACAGCAGCCAAACCTAACAAAAACACAACAATGAAACCGATCCTGTTATCAACTATCGCCGCCGCCATGATGCTTGGAAGCGGAGCAGTCCACGCCGCCGCCGCCGCCCTTTACGCCAAGAACTGTGCCTCCTGCCACGGCAAGGACGGCAAGGGCCAGACAACCATGGGCAAGAAGAGCAAGGTCAAGGACTACACCACTGCGGAAGGTCAGAAATGGTCTGACGCCGATGGGGTCAAGGCAATCCTCGAAGGTTCCGGCAAGATGAAGGGCTACAAGGAAAAGGGCATCACCGAGGCGGACGCCAAGGAACTGGCGGCCTATATCCGCAAGTTCAAGAGCTGATGGTCCCCGCCCCCCTGCGGCGGTCATCCGCCGCAGGGCCATCCACGGCGGAGTCTCTGGATTGAGGCTCCGCCATTCATCAAATACCAACCTTCCTTCCCGGCACCATTCCATGAATCCCAACCATCCTGACTCACGCACCCGCCTTTCGCGATTCCGCAACTGGCTCAGTCTTGCCGGCATGGTGTTGGCCATCTCGTCGTTCTTCGCTTTCGTCCTGTTGTTTGCGGTGGACCTGTTCGCCACCCATGCGAATCCCTACATGGGCATTCTGGCCTATGTCGTCGCCCCGATGTTCCTCTTTGCCGGACTGGCGATGATTCTCGCGGGCTATATTCTCGAAACCCGCCGCATCCGCAAAGGGCTGCCGCTCAGGGAGGGCTCGTTTGAGCTGAATATCAATCTTTCCCGCAAGCGCGACCGGCGGCTGCTGGTTGCATTTGTCGGCGGCAGCATCGGCTTCATTTTTCTCACCGCGCTCGGCAGCTATCAGACCTATCATCTCACTGAGACGAACACCTTCTGCGGTGAGGCCTGCCACAAGCCGATGGAGCCGCAATACAAGGCATATCAACATTCGGCACACGCCCAGGTGGCCTGCGTTGCCTGCCACGTCGGTCCCGGAGCGGAAAACTACATCCGCACCAAGGTGAGCGGCGTGCGCCAGTTGTATCAAATGGTGATGAACAACTACCCGAAGCCGATCAACATCCGCCACGCCGATCAGCGGGTGGCGGAGGTGACCTGCCAGACCTGTCATTGGTCACAGAAGCACACGGGCGACGTGCACCGCACCTACAAGCGCTTTCTGGCCGACGAGGAGAACACGCCTTTCACCGTGCAGATGGTGCTCAATGTGGGCGGCAGCGATCCCGTCCATGGCCCTGTGGAGGGGATCCATTCGCATATGAACGTCTCCAACAAGATCGAGTTCATCTCGCTGGATGACATGCGCATGGAAATACCGTGGGTGCGCGTGACCGATGCCGACGGCAATGTCACCGAATACCGCACGGACGATTTCAAGGATGACATTTCAAAGCACACCATCCGCTCGATGGACTGCATGGACTGCCACAACCGGCCTGCGCACAAGTTCATGAGCCCCAACGCGGCGGTGGACAGCGCGATGGCATTCGGACGCATCGACCCCGGCATTCCCTGGGCCAAGGCGAAGGTGGTCGAGGCGCTCGTGCAGCAATACGCGACGCGGCCCGAGGCCCATGAGAAAATCACCGCATTCCTGCGTGCCGAGTATGAGGGTGATGACCGCGCCGATGCCCTGGTCAGGGAGGCGCTGGCCATCTATGACACGAATTTCTTTCCGGAGATGAAGGCGGACTGGCGCTCGTATCCGGATCACATCGGCCACAAGGACACCAACGGCTGCTTCCGGTGCCATGCAGGCAATCACTTCAACGCGGACCGCAGCAAGACGATCAAGGGCAGCGACTGCAACGTATGCCACAAGATCATCGCCCAGGGGGCCGGCGAGGAGCTGGAAAAGGTAAACCTCAAGGGGCATGACTTCTTCCATCTCGATTCCGAGTATCTGGAACCGAATTGCGCCGAGTGCCACAACGGCCAGTTGCAGGAATGATGCCCCTGCCATTTTCGGTGCGTTTTTTGCTGGGGTGTTGACGCTTTGTTCCGCAGCGTGAAAAGCATGACTCCAGTCATTACCAGCCATATGAGAGCCATACCGCTTTTTACCATACTGTGTCTGCCCGCCGTTGTATCCTGTGACCGGGACAATGAGATCAAGGTCTATCGCGTGGCGAAGGAGTCGGCGGCGGCGCACGCGCATGCGGGTAATCCACAGCCGGACGACCCGCATGCGGGAATCCCGGGTTTGCCGCCTGTCGGTGCTGCCAGTGATCCCCACGCGGGAGCCCCTGGAAAGGATTCCGCAGTGGATCCGCACGCCGGCATTCCGGGCATGGGTGGCGCGGGCGGCGGTGATCCGCATGCGGGGCTCCAGATCGGGCAGATGGCGGCTGTGGGCAGCCGCCCCAGAGTGGAACTCAAGGACGCCGCACCGGAATCATGGAGGCGCCGCGAGCCCACCTCGCTGCGCCAGCTGAGCTATCAACTGAGCGGAGAAGAGGGGACATCCGCGGATATTTCGCTGATCATTCTGCGTGGCGCTGGCGGCAGGAATTTCGACAACGTCAACCGCTGGCGCGACGAACAGGGTCTTGGCCCCATCAATATGGAAGCTCTCGCCGCCAGCGCGCGGACATTCACCACTCCCGCAGGCGATGCGCTTGCGGTGGACATCGAGGGGCTGCCAGCCGGTGCGGATCCACGCATCAATGGCAGGCTGCTCGGGGTCATTGTCACGCATGGCAGTGATGGCTGGTTTTTCCGAATGCGCGGCAATGCCGAACTCACTCTGGCCAACAAGGAGGCATTTCTCTCATGGGTGAAATCGGTCGAGCCGCTGCCGGATGGCGCGGCCACTCCGCCTCCCGTATCCGGGGGAGGTGATGGCAGCAGCCAGGCGTCATCCCCGGATGATGCGCCGGCCGCAAAGGTGGTTGGGGCACCCGCCGCGCCGGCAGACGCCGGCGATGGCCGTGTGGCTTGGCAGGCACCCGCCGGGTGGTTGCTGGCTCCCGACGCGGGTTCCATGAGGTTTGCCACCTTCCGCATCAATCACCCGGATGGAGCGAAGGGGGAAATGGCGGTGACCCATTTTCCAGGTGACGTGGGCGGGGATTTGGCAAACGTGAACCGATGGCTGGACCAAGTGGGCCTGCCTGCCGTGGACAGTGCGGGATATGACGCGCTCGTATCCACCATTTCCGCCGGTCCCGCGAAACTCCGCTTCGTGGACCTCAAGGGTGCGAAAACCCGCACGGCCGCTGGCTGGACGCGGCATGGTGCGGATACATGGTTTTTCAAACTCACCGGTCCGGATGCCTTGGTCGCTGCGGAAATGGACAAGTTCACCGCGTTTCTTGAATCCATCCGCTTTCATAACAAAGAATGATGAAGATGTTCTGTCGTATGCTTGATGCGCTCTGCTCGCTGCGCCTGACCATGGTGTGTCTGGCGGCGGCTTTCATACTGGTCTTTGCAGGCACGCTCGCGCAAGTGCGCTTCGGTCTCTATTTCGTGCAGGAGGCATATTTTCAGAGCTGGATCGTCTGGTGGCAGGCGGCCGGCGGAAATTTCCGCATTCCGGTTTTTCCCGGTGGCCATGCCATCGGCGCGATGCTGCTGGTCAACCTCGTCGCCGCGCATATCCGCATGTTTGCATGGACATGGGAGAAGGTGGGCACACAGCTCACCCACTTCGGCTTGATCGTCATGCTGGCGGGCGGACTTGCCACGGACATGCTGTCGGTTGAGAGCTACATGCGCATCAGGGAAGGTGAGGCCAGGAACTACTCCGAAGACAAGGTGGACATGGAGCTTGCAGTGGTGGAGCTTGGGGATTCCGAATTCGAGCAGGTCACGGCGGTCCCCGGCGCGCGGCTGGCGGCCGGCGGCACGATTGATCATGACTCGCTGCCGTTCCGATTGGCAGTGCGCGGATTCTACCCGAATTCCCGCCTGCAGATGATCACCCAACAGGGCGCGGCGGTGCCGGCGGCCAGCATGGGCACCGGCCAGCGGGTGGCAGTGAAATCCATGCCGAGGACCACCAAGCTTGATGAACGCGATGTCATGAGCGCGGTGCTTGAGATCATTCCAAGGAAGGGTGCCGAGCTGGGCACCTGGCTGGTGTCCGACTCCCTTGCCGCGGCGCAGCAATTCGAGGTGGGCGGGCGCAGGTTCACCATCCAGCTGCGGCCCATGCGCCACTACAAACCCT
The DNA here is from genome assembly GCA_023253625.1 of Akkermansiaceae bacterium. Taxonomy (GTDB): domain Bacteria; phylum Verrucomicrobiota; class Verrucomicrobiia; order Verrucomicrobiales; family Akkermansiaceae; genus Luteolibacter. The sequence goes on from JALRFY010000233.1 coordinate 16,862, forward strand.
ACAGCATCAAGCTGCTGGAGTTCACCCATGAAACCTATCCCGGCACCCAGATCCCCAAAAACTTTTCCAGCAAGGTGATGCTTGACGACCCCGGGTTGAATGAAAACCGCCAGGTCCTCATTTACATGAACCACCCGCTGCGCTACCGCGGTGAGACCTACTATCAATCCGGTTACGACCGTGACAACAGCGGCACCGTGCTGCAGGTCGTGCGGAATCCAAGCTGGCAGACACCCTACATCGCCTGCCTGCTCGTCTCGCTGGGACTGATTTATCAATTCACCCTGCATCTCGCCCGCTTCGTCCGGCGTAACAAAGTCAGCCCCGCGCCATGAAACGTCTTGCCCCGTATCTCATCCTGATTCTGGCCACCCTGTGGACCGTCTCCTCGTGGCGCCCGCCGTCCTACAGCTCCGATGAGTTTGATTTGTCGTCATTCAAGCGTATTCCCGTGCTCGTGGGTGGCCGCATCAAGCCGATGGACACCGTGGCGCGCAACTCGCTGCTCATCATCCGTGGCAAGCAGACGGTCCGGCGCGCAGATGGCGGCAGGCTGCCTGCCGCCCGGTGGCTTGCCGATCTGCTGTTTGATCCTTCAAAAGCGGATGAGCACCCGGTGTTCGCCGTGGCAAACCAGGAGGTGCTCGGGATGTTCGGCTGGCCGCAGGCCGACAAACGTTATTGCACCTATGCAGAGCTCAAACCGCACATCCCGAAAATCGAGGAGGAGGGCAAGCTGGCCTCCGGCACCGAGGCGGTGAACCGGACGCCATTCCAAGCGGCCATCTTCAACCTGCGCAATTCACTCGCTCTCTATCAGAGAATCAGGAACAGCGTGCATCAGGAGGACACGGTTGATTTTACCAAGGAAATCGAAACCTATGCCAAAGCGGTGGCCGATGGCGCGCGCGGGCTGGCGGATGGCGGATCACCGTTGGACGGCGAGCGCATGTCCCTGCTGCGCACGGCGGTGGCACGATATGAGAGCCAGGCGGATTTCGCCTATCTTTTGATGGTGGCCCCGCCAGCCGGTGGCGGCGAGGGTGACTGGTTGAGCACCGGTGCTGCGTTGATGCGCGTGAAATCCCCGGAAAACATGCCCACTCCGGTCAGGGCGCTGGCCATGATGGGCGATGCCTACCGCGCTGATGACCACGCCACCTTCGCCAAGGCCTCGCTTGATTATGCCAATTGGCTCAACTTCGTGCATCCGGAATGGGCGGGACGCACTTCGTTTGAACTGCGGTTCAACCAGATGGAACCATTCTATCACAGCATGGTGCTTTATGTGGCCGCTTTCCTGCTGGCCTGCCTGTCGTGGCTGTTCCGGCCGCGCGGCCTGCGCCAAACCGCCTTCCTGCTGTTGATTCTGGCGTTTGCCGTCCATTCGTTCGGCATGCTCGCGCGCATGTATATCCAAGGCAGGCCGCCGGTCACCAATCTCTACTCGTCCGCCATCTTCGTCGGCTGGGGCGCGGCGCTGCTCGGCATCATACTCGAGCGGTTCCACCGCGACGGAATCGGTGCCGCGACCTCCGGCATGGTCGGCTTCATCACGCTGATTGTGTCGCATCACCTCGGCACCAGCGGTGATACGCTTGAAATGATGCAGGCGGTGCTCGATAGCAATTTCTGGCTGGCCACGCATGTGGTGGTGATCACCGCCGGTTATTCGGCGATGTTCCTCGCCGGGTTTCTCGGCATTGCCTATGTTTTGTTGGGTGTATTCACCCGTCTGTTGAAGCCGGCCCGTGCCAAGCGACTCACCGATATGGTCTATGGCATCACCTGCTTCGCCATTCTGTTCAGTTTCGTGGGAACTGTTCTCGGCGGCATCTGGGCGGACCAGTCCTGGGGCCGTTTCTGGGGCTGGGACCCCAAGGAAAACGGTGCTTTGCTCATTGTCATCTGGTGCGCCATGCTGCTGCACGCCCGCTGGGCCGGATACATCCGCCAACGCGGCATCATGGCCATGGCCATTTTCGGCAATGCCATCACCGCCTTCTCGTGGTTCGGCGTGAACATGCTTGGCGTGGGCCTTCACACCTATGGCTTCATGGACAAGGCCTTCCCGTGGCTGGTCGGATTTGTGGTTGTGCAGATGCTCGTCATCGTTCTGAGCCGGCTGCCACTCCACCTGTGGCGCAGCCCGATACGGATCAACGGCGGGAATACCGCTGTCGCGGTCTGAGCTCGGTAGCGCGCCCCCGATCTGGTCACCGGATGCTTCATCGCTAGACGACCTGCCCGCCCATGTGCCCGCCAGGCGTATCGATCCGATCCATGTGCTGTGCTGGAGGGTCAATGCCCTCTACCAAGCCCTGAGCTCACCATGATCGTTGCAAACCCGCTTGAGTTGACGCCTATTCGCATGTGCGGGATCCTCGTTCCGGTATACAATCCCCGATCCCTGCCGGGATCAAGAATCGAACCGCTTGGTTCGCATCCCTCATGGCATTGGACCGAGCGACCACTTCGCGAGGTGCTCGACCTCGCGGACCGAGGCGACGTGGCAGAGTTTCTGGCGCAGCTCGCGCGCTCCCGGGAAGCCCTTGCAATAGGCCATCAACCGCGAGCGCATGGCGGTGAGCGTGTGTGTTTCCCCGCCATGGCGACCGCTTTCCACCGCCATCCGGCAATGGCGCAAAACAAGCTCCCAGCGTTCTTCAAGCCTGATTTCCGGCGATTCTTGGCCGGTTTCGAGGAGATGTTTCGCCTCGCGGAAAATCCACGGGTTGTGCATCGCGGCGCGGCCGATCATGACTCCGGACACGGAGGTCTCACGCCTGCGCCGCGCAATGTCCGCACCGCAGGCAAGATCGCCGTTGCCGATCACCGGCACTTTGACCGCGCGCGCCACCGCGTCGATGACCTGCCAATCCGCCTCGCCGCCATAGGCCTGCGCGCGGGTGCGGCCATGCACGGCGATGGCGGCCACGCCGCAGTCTTCGAGGATCCGGGCCACTGCCACCGCATTGACCGATTGCGAGTCCCAGCCGATGCGGATTTTTGCCGTGACCGGCACCGTGTTTCCCACCGCTGCAACCACGCCGGAAGCCACTTGCGCGAGCACCGGGCAATCCTTGAGCAGCGACGAGCCGCCATTGCGCGCCACGACCTTGTTCACCGGACAGCCGAAATTGATGTCGATGAAATCCGGCTGCTTCCAATCGATGATCTTGCGCGCGGCCTCGCCCATCCGCGCGCCGTCCGCGCCGAACAACTGCACGCCCACTGGCCGCTGCGCGTCATCAAACTCGGTGTATTTCCGTGTCCGCTGGTCGGCCTGCATGATGCCCTCCGCAGAGACGAACTCGGTGACCATGACATCGGCTCCGAGTTCCTTGCAGATGCGGCGGAAAATCACGTCCGTCACCCCGGCCATCGGGGCAAGATAAAGCGGGAATTTTTTTTCGGCGAACCACGCGAGCACGGCGCAGGCTACCAGACCGCCCGCCGCCGCTCAACCACTGATGATCACTCCTGCGGCCAGCGCGACTAACAGAATCGCGAAGGCTGCATCAATCCAGGCCACCGCGCGAAAATACAGTCCGCGCAATGGCGCCCATTGCAGCGCCACCACCCACGCGCACCACAGCGCGGTGCCCAGCCCGACGATCATCAGCCACACTGCCACCGCCCGCACCATTGCCGGCGGACCGCCGATGAAAGGCGTGCAGACCGCCGCGAAAAACAAGGCCGCCTTGGGATTAAGCAGATTGCAGAACAAGCCCCGCACGAACAGCGGGCCTCCTCCGCTCCATCGCGGCGTGGCCTCCGCCGCCACGCCGTGACCGCCCCGCAGGCGTGCCGCGAGCAAACCCGCTGCCAGCCACAGCAGATAGCCTGCCGCAAGCCAGCGCAGCACGGTGCCAAATGCAGGCAAGCGCAAAAACACGATGGATATCCCGGAAACCGCCACCGCCGCATGCGCCATCAGCCCACAGCCGATCCCCAGCGCCAGCCGCAGGCCGTCACGCCTGCCACGATGCAGCGCCGTGTGCGTCACCAACAATAGATCGGGCCCCGGACTGAACTGCCCGAGCGCCAACACTCCCGCCAACCATAGTAATTCGGCCCACGACATCGCTACGCTTCCGCGTAGCTCGGATTCTTCAAAGTGTGCCCCTTAGCTGTCGATGCGGAAACCCGCCATCAGGCGATCTGTCTGCTGATCTTGCTCTCGGCATGCCGAAATGCTTGCCTAGCCGCATTGCAACACTCCGCCACCGATCCGCTGCTCAAGCGCGTCTCCCGCTCGTTCTATCTCTCGCTGCGCCTGCTGCCGGGGCCCATGCGTGGAGCGGCCTCGCTCGCTTACCTGCTTGCGCGCGCCAGCGACACGCTGGCCGACTCCGCCACTGCCCCGCCGGCCCTGCGGCTCGATTGCCTGGAACGGTTTTCCCGATACCTGCGCGACGGGCAACCCGCGCCATGGCCCGATGCCATCCTGCAAGGCATCCACGACCCCGCCGAGAAACAACTCCTGTTGGAAACCCCATCGCTCCTGACGGCGCTCGGGGATTTTCCCGCCGCGGAAGCGGAACTCATCCGCGAGGTCGTGAGCATCATCATCACCGGACAAAGCCTCGATCTCGTGCGCTTCGGCGAGGCATCTTCGGAGAATCCGGTCGTCCTGCCGGACGATGCCACGCTCGATGATTACACTTGGCGCGTCGCCGGCTGTGTCGGCGAATTTTGGACCCGCCTCGGCCTGCTCACGCTCGGCACCGCGTATTCGAACAAACCGGCCGATGTCCTCGTCGCCCAGGCCGTCCGCTACGGCCGCGGCCTGCAACTCGTCAATATCCTGCGCGACCTGCCAGCCGATCTTGCCCATGGCCGCTGCTATCTTCCGCTACCCGATCCCGGAGAAACCGGCCGTTTGTTGCAGGAACATGCGCGTTGGCTGGAAACGGCGCGGGGCCACATAGCCGCGGGGTTCACCTACTCCGCCGCGCTGCCGTCCCGTCGGCTGCGCACCGCGTCGGTCCTGCCGGCACTCATCGCGCGCGAAACGCTCGACCTCCTCGCCGCCGCCGGCCCTGCGGTGTTGCGCGGTCGGATCAAGGTGACGCGTTCTGCGGTCTATCGTTCACTGTTCCGTGGTTTTCTCATGCGTAACGAATCCTGAAGCGGCGGATTTTCCCATTTCCTTGGCTTGCCAAGTCACCGGCGCGCGGCTAGGCATTGCCTCCGCGCCATGCGCAGGGTCCCGTGGTCCAATGGATAGGATGATGGCCTCCGAAGCCGTAGGTACAGGTTCGATTCCTGTCGGGACCACCACCCTGCAAACGCAGTGAAATACCTATGAAATAAGGGATTTTTTGCAGATTCCGGAGCTTGCCAAGAGGTTGTCCGAGTCGCACTCAGAGGCAGTAAATGGCATCAAAACACTTCAAAATCTGCTACCTTATGCTACCAAAATGCAAATTGTTTGCATTAATTTTCGGGTGCATAGTGAGAGTTAGAAAGCGGCATCATGACCCATCGAATTGGCGTCATGACGCATCCCAGAAGGGCGATGTCCATCGATGAAAAGGCCTGTTACAGATCAACGATCTGCCTGCTCCCATCAGCCGGTGTTTTCGCCAGCAAACGATCACGAAGGTCCGGTTCGTGAAACCCCATGGTGTATGTGCGGCTTGCCGACAGGTCGACATGAGGCGTTCCCGCATGAATGTTTGATCCTGCGGCTTGTTCCGGCGTCAGGTTGGCGGACACGGCGCTGATAGAATCGCCGGCTCTCGTCGAATTGTCCGCATTGCTTGCGCGACATCAGTTGAATGCCCGGACTGGAGGGCATGGATCCAAACGAAACGAATCATGCGACGAGACGACCCGCAAAAGGTGGCGGACAACTGATGCTCGGATTCGGCGGTCTCCACCAACGGCAGCGTCTGCCTGAACCGAACCGCGGCCGGTGCATCACCCTGTTGGGCAGGATGATGCTCGGCGCGATCAAAGAGAAACACGAACACCAAAAGCAAAACCCCCATGAACGACAAGATCACCGAGGCGCACCTCAGCAGGTCCACCTACATCTACATTCGGCGGTCCGCTTGACTCTGAGCCGGGACCCAGCAACGGCCGGGCTTCAGCCGCCTGCTCGCCGCCGTGTGCAATGGAGAGGTAGGCTTTCTGATCCTAACCAATTGAATTTAACCCCGGACGCCTGTGGCCTCATGGAACAGGTCTTGGAGAGTATTCCACGGCTCCGCTTTTGCGAGGGATCGCCAAAAAATACCAAGTCGCAGGTCTTGTGGCTCTATTCGAGGTTTGGCTAATGAATGCGTGTTTGCACATCAACTTGCAAATATCAGCAGCCATGCAAACCGGATCTTCTCAAATTTCAAATCTCCGACTGATCGTAGTTGGCCTGATTGGTAATGTGATGGAATGGTATGACTTTGCCGTCTACGGTTACTTCGCGGCAACGATCGGGAAGCTGTTTTTTCCTGCGGACAAACCCGTCATATCGCTAATCGCCTCTTTCGGCGCTTTTGCCGCGGGATTTCTCGTGCGTCCCGTGGGCGGTATTATCTTTGGGCGTGTCGGGGATCTTGTGGGCCGGCAGCGTGCGATGCAATTGTCAGTCATGGCGATGGCGATTCCCACGGTTTTGATGGGTTTTCTTCCCACGTTTGATTTGATTGGGGCCTGGGCTCCTGTCCTGCTCATTGTTTTGAGGCTGATTCAAGGGTTGTCGGTGGGTGGAGAATACACGAGTTCGTTGGTTTTCTTGGTGGAAAACGCACCATCGGATCGCCGTGCCTTCGCCGCGGTCTGGGGTGCTTGGGGTGCTTCCGCTGGTACGCTGCTGGGTTCCGGTGTCGGCTTTTTGGTCGCCTGGATGCTTGATCCTGGGCAAGTTGAGACGTGGGGATGGCGTGTGCCCTTTGTTCTCGGCGGCTGTGTCGCATTGGTTGGATTCCTGCTGCGCCGGGGGCTTCATGCCGAGGCTCCGCCCGCTCACTCGAAGAATCCAGTGAGCGAGATGTTCACGAAATACCCTGGGCCGATGCTGCGAGTGGCTCTCCTCAATCTGGGAATGGGTGTCGCTTTTTACACGTTGTTTGTCTACACCGTCTCCTTTCTGGAGCGGGTGAGCGGGCTGTCTGAAGAACACGCCTTGCGAAACAATTCGATAGCCATGTTGCTGCTGCTTGTCGTCATGCCGCTGGCTGCCAGGTTTGCCGATAAGCACGGTCGGAAAGTGGTTTTGGGGATTGGGTTTGTCTTGCTGGCGGTGATGGCTATTCCGCTTTTTCACCTGATGGGGTTGGGAATTCGATTCCTGACCATTGCGTGCCAATTGTGCTTGGCCATTCCGATCGCCATGGTTTCCGGAGCCATTGCCGCAACGAATGTGGAACTCATGCCCCGCGCCATACGTTGCACTGGTCTGGCATTTGCCTACAATATCGCGGTCGGCGTATTTGGGGGCGTCACCCCCATGATCGTGACTTGGCTGACCGCGTATCTCAAGAACCCGTCAGCACCGGGATATTGGGTGGCGGCGACCTCTGCGGTATCGGCTTGCACGCTTTTCCTTTTTGTCCGGGATACCAAGGGTGAGCCGCTGGATCGCTGATGGGACAAGCCAACGCCCGAGACACGCGCTTCCCGAGCGGCCTGCCCGGACCGGATGCTCATCTTTTCACGTAACCGCGGTCCAGCGCCAAACGAATTGCCTGTTTGCGGCTGTTCACCTGCAGCTTCTCGTAGATCTTGCGCACATGGCTGTGTACGGTGTGGTAGCTGATTCCCATGGCTCCTGCGATCTCGTCATAAGTGCTGCCCTCGGCGAAGCGCCGCAAGACCTCGTGCTCCCTGCCGGTCAATTCGTTTTCTGTGGCCGACTGGCTCTGTTCGGCTGCATGAAAATAGGCCACCAGGTGCCTGGCCACCGCGGGGCTGATGGGAGTTTCGCCTTGATGCATGGCGTGAATGGATTGGATGACATCCATTCCCCCCGTGCCCTTGACAAGATAGCCCGAGGCTCCCGCGCGCAAGGCGGCGAAAAGGTCAACGCGGTTTTCGTGCATGGTGTGGGCCAGAGCCAGAAGCTCGGGCGCTTGCCCGCGGGCCACGGCGATCAACTGTGCTCCAGTGAGGCCCGGAAGATCAAGATCGGTCAATAAAACATCCACCTCCCGCCAGTTGGTTTCAAGCAACGCCAGTTCGGCGCTCTCGTGTGCGCCCACCAGACTAAAGTCCTCTGCAGTGGAGAACAGCTTGCGGAGAGCTGCCAGAGTCTGCGGATCATCCTCGACTAACACGAGACGAATCATGCGATTCTTCATCGGTGGTGCCGGTGTGGCTGGCAAGAATGGAAACTGGTGGTTTTCTGGCGATGCTGCGGATGGTCAAAGGCAGTGGAATGGCGAAACGGAGGGTCGTGCCATCCCCCTTGATGTGCCGCACGCGGCCGCCGAGTTCCTCACAGCGCCGTTGCATGTTGGGCAGGCCGCGGCCCTTTGGCGGTACATTCTTTCCGATCTGAAAGCCGGTGCCGTCATCGCGGACGGTGATGGCAAGCGAACAGCCGAAAAACCGGAATTCAATCACCGCGTGCCTCGCCTGCGAGTGGCGAGCCAGATTGTTGACGGCTTCCTTGATGCAGCGCGCCAGCGAGAGCTGGGCCGCCGGATCGGCGATCGGTTGCTGGGGCTGCCGGCCCTTGACGCGCCAATCCAACACAAACCGATGTGCCGCCGCGAGGTGTTTTGCATGCTCGCGTATATCCTTCAGGAATGAGGCCCAATCCGAGTCCTCGCCATGCAAGGTATCCATCAGGGTTCTCACCTCGCGATTGCACTCCGTGGATAGATACTCGATGTGTCGCATGATTTCCAGTCGTTCCTCCGAATTTTCTTCTTTCTGGCCCATGGAGGCCAGCAGCACCAGATTGGCCGTGACCCCGCCGATCCCGTCATGAAGGTCGCGCAGCAGGAGATGGCGCTGGCGCAGTTCGCGTTCGGCCACCAGCTCACGTTCGGTTGCCGCCAAGTCGGCGGACGCTCGTGCAAGCTGCTCGGCGGCTTCCAGTTGTGCGGCACTCAGTCGCCGCTCCTCGGACGCATGCCATTGGCTGACAAGCAGGCATATGGCCAGCGTCAGTCCCAAGGCCCATAGCAGCGTCGTGGCGAAAATGAGAACTTGGCTCGGACTGTTGATCAGCGGTTCCGGATTCGATTCGCCGGCGACCAGCACCCAGGCGCGCAACCCATAGGAAAGACCATAGAACACTGCGATCCACGCGGTGAAGCGTGCAGCTAAGCGAATCGGTTGCCGCTGCTCATGAAACATTTCCCATGCGCCCAGAGCCATGAAAACAAGCATTGGTGTCGAGTAAAACAGAGGTCGCAGCCAGATGATGTCTCCCCCAAAGAGGCACCACGCGTAGCCTGTCAGGGATGGGATGCAAAGCAGGAGCGGCCACATCAGCATGGTGCGCCGATTGCGGAATGCCGCCGCTCCCGCGTAGAACGAAGCGCAGCCGGCCCAAGCCAGCAGGGTGGGCAGCAATTTGGTAAGAGCTTCATTGGCGACCACCTGCCTGCACAAAATCAGAGTGAGGGAAAAACCGGCCAAAGCGCTGCACAAAGTCCACCGCCCGAGTCCTGGAATCGGTCGATTCAAGGACCAGATCAAACCGAATGCGAGCGTCTGGAGCAGACTCACGCCGACGGTCACCATGGCCAGAGTGGGGATGTCGATCCGCATTGCCTGATCTAAAAGCAGATCGACGCCCGTCCGGCAATCCAAACCTCTGCGAATGTCGGCGACTGAGCAAAAGTGGATTTAATTGTTCGAGCAAAAGTGGACAGGTATCCGTCGGATCAAAGGCGGTATTCCGCGAGAACGTCCGGCCACTGTGGTTGTTGAGGCGTCGGCGGGCCGGCAATGACTCGGAAGCTGCCCGGTTGTTGGACGATGGTGACCTGTTTTGTCGCGCTGGGCGTGATCTCCCAGCGGCGGCCCAGGAAGCTGATCTCTCCGGCTTTCTGGACGATCCGGGAGTGGTGGACAGCGAGATGCAAATCGAGGAGTTCCGCTGGGGGCACAGGACGCCAGCAAGAGCTTCTTTCGGAGATGCTTTTCTCGACCGCTTGTTGGGGTGTTAGTCCGGTGCTGCGGGAGACGTGGTTTTGGTGGTGCCAGTGGATTTGGGCAGCGAGCAGCTCGTTGGCTTGCGATCTGTTGGCCACTGATTCCACGGCAAAAAGGGCGGGAAGACGTTTCTGCCAGAACCCAAACTGGCGCTCGATCTTGCCCTTTGACTGGGGATCTTTGGCTACAAGGTGGCTGACGCCGAGGCAGCTCAAGGCGCGTTGGAACTGGGAGAGTGTGTCGGTGTCCCCGGCTTTGCGGGACTCGTGTCCGAATAGGCTCAGGCCATCGGTATAGAAGTCGTTAGGAAGGCCGTGGGTGAGGAAAATTTTCCTAACATGGGCGAGGTGTGCGAAAGTGGTTTCGGCTTCGATGAAGGCCGCTCCGACGATGAAACGGGTGGCGTCGTCGATGGTCAGTGCGAGGATCTGGAGCTTTTCTCCGGGCCACCATTGGTGTGGGGAACTGTCGTGTTGGAGAAGATCGCCATAGCCCTTGCGCTGCCATCTGCGGCGCGGTTTTGGGCCACGTTTGAGCGGTTCGTGCAACAACTCGGACATGTGCTTTTTCACCTGATTGCGGACGTTGGAAGTGGAGCGCTTGAAGGCGAAACGGCGGAAGAGTTCGTCAGCCAGGAAGCTGAAGTTGGGGGGAGCGCCCGTGGCGAGGGTGGAACGCAGAAAGGACTCCGCTTCATCAGGCCAAGGGGCAGTGTGATCGCCTCCTGATGGCGCGAGTGGGAGACGGCGGCCTCCGGCTAGCCAGAGGGTTCTGAGGGTGTATAGGCGAGATCGGCCGATTCCGAGCCGGGCAGATGCATCATCCGTGGACAGGTGCCCGTCGTTGAACGCGGCGAGGGTTGCCTCTACAACTTCGAGGGGCAGGCGATGGAAAAGCTGTTTGTTTTCATCCGGTCATTGAAGGCACGGGCGTGCCTCGCGAACCAGCACTTATGGGGCTCTGCCCCAAACCCCGGAGTTTGTCGAATTCGGGCGAATGGCTCCAGGGAAAGCGTCCTTTCCCCGGAGCGCGATTCCCTTCTTGGGAGCCTATCGCACCTTCCGGACTACTCGGGTTGCTCTCCAGCAGAGCCCTATCCGTTCCGGCGGTGGGCCGAACGAGAAACATCAGAAGCCAGGATGCCAGAGCAATCGGTCAATCAGTGAAGTAATCCACTTTTGCTCGATTTAATTCAGTCCACTTTTGCTCAGCACGCTACAGATCACGGGCTATCCGCCGCGTGAACGGACACGCTGCCCGGAGCAGGAAGCCGGCGAAACTGCAAGCAATGCTTGTTAGTCGGGACTGACCCTTTTGAGGAAGCCGGCGAAACTGCAAGCAATGCTTGTTAG
>JALRFY010000261.1 GCA_023253625.1 Akkermansiaceae bacterium
TCACCTCGGTATCATGCAATGGGTGATCCGGCTGATCGGCGGTGGATTGCGGAAACTGTTGGAAACCAGCCGGGCGGAATCGATGTCGGCGGCGGCGAACATTTTCGTGGGGCAAACCGAAGCGCCGCTGGTGGTGAAGCCTTACATCCCGAAAATGACGACTTCCGAGCTTTTCGCGGTGATGTGTGGCGGCCTGGCGAGCGTGGCGGGTTCGGTGCTGGCCGGCTACGCGGCGATGGGCGTGGAAATGAAATACCTGCTCGCCGCCTGCTTCATGGCCGCGCCGGGTGGATTGCTCTATGCCAAGCTGCTGATGCCGGAAACCGAACAACCCGATGAACGCGTGCGCGCCTTCGCGGATGGTGAGGACAAGCCGGCCAACCTGCTGGATGCCGCGGCACTCGGCGCATCCACCGGCCTGCGGCTGGCGCTCAATGTCGGCGCGATGCTGCTGGCCTTCATCGGCCTGATCGCCCTGCTCAACCTGGTGCTCGGCGGCATCGGCGGATGGTTCGGCAAGGAGGATCTGAGCCTGCAATTTCTGTTAGGCTGGCTGTTCGCGCCGCTGGCCTGGCTGGCGGGCATTCCGGCGGCGGAGATGCAGCTGGGGGGCAGCCTGATCGGCCAGAAGATCGTGCTCAACGAGTTCGTCGCTTACATTGAACTGACGGCGGTGCAGGAAGGCATGACGGACAAGACGCGGGCGGTCTGTTCGGTGGCCTTGTGCGGTTTCGCGAACCTGTCATCCATCGCAATCCTCTTGGGCGGCCTCGGTGGCATGGCGCCGACCCGCCGCCGCGAGATCGCGGGGCTGGGACTCAAGGCAGTGGCGGCCGCCACACTGGCGAACCTGACCAGCGCGGCGATCGTCGGGCTGTTCGTGGCGCAGTCGTGAGCCGGCACGCGGCATGAACCGGGAGCGGCGCAAGGCGTCCACCGCGCTGCGGTGAGGTCACGGCGCATCTTGCGACAGCGAACCGCGGCTGTTCACCCGGGTGCCGTTGTCCACGGTGTCGGGCGGGTGGAGGAGCAGCCGGTCGCCCTTTTCAAGCCCGCCGAGGATCTGGGTTTGGCGTCCATCGGTGCGGCCGGCTTCGATGGCGGCGAGTGCGGCGCGTCCATTGCGATAAACAAAGGTGTGCCATGCGTTGCCGCGGCGGAACAAGGCCCCGGCGGGAGCAAGCAGCACGTCATCATCGTGCCAGACCGCGACGCGGACTTCGACGCGGAAGCGGTCGCCAAGCACGCGCGAGGATTCCGGCGGATCGATGAGGTCGCAGAGCACGATGACACGTTGTTCCTCGACGCCGAGGGCGGAAATTTTCGTGAACGCGGCAGGTTCCACGCGCCGCACGCGGGCGGTGAGCGTGGTTTCGCCGCCCCATTGCTCGATTTCCACGGGATCGCCAGGGCGGATGGCGACGGCGTCGCGCGATAGGATTTCCGCCTCGATTTCCAGATCGGATGGATCTCCGATTTCGAGGATGGCCATGCCGGGCGTGACGACGGTTTCGCTTTCCTGCATGACATGCAGCACGCGGCCGGAGACGGGGGAGGTGATCTGCACGAGATTGCCGGCCGTGGCGGTTTGCGGGCGTTCGAGCGCGGCGCGCGCCTGGGCGAGTTCGTGATCGATGACTTGCCGCGCGAACTCCGCGGCGCGCACCTCGGCGGCCTTGACAGCGGCGTCGGCCTCGATGCGGTCGCGGTCGGAATCGGAAATCGTGCCGTCCTTTTTCACAGAACGGACACGCTCGCGCTCGGCCTCCGCCAAGCTGAGCGCGGCGCGGGCGGCGGTAAGCGCTTCGGATGCGCGCTGGCGCGAGGCTTCGACCTGCGAAACGACAGCCTCGGCCTGCAAGCGGGCGCGCGGGTCGAGCAGCGGTGCAGGCGCGGGGTCGATGGCGGTCAGCACGGTCACACCGGCCTCGACCGGATCGCCGGGCTTCAGGGTGACGCGGCGCATGTTTCCGGCCACGGGTGCGGCGATGAGGTAGCGGTTGCGGATGCGGGTTTTCCCTTCCTCGGCCACATGGACGGTGAGCGGCCCGCGGGCGACGGTGCCGGTTTCGACGACCACCGGCTTGGGCCAGAGCCCCCAGACGATGAGGGCGAGCAGTGCGGCACCTCCGAGCCATGGCAGCAGGCGGCGGACGAGGTGTCGGCGGCCGGGTTCGCGTTTGGTGGCCCATGGGGCCTCGCCGCGGGTGTCAGTGGGATTTTTTGCCATGTCAGCCGCGGCGACATTGGCGCACCGGCAGGGGTCCTGCAAGCGGCATGCAAGGATCTTGCAGCGCACGGTTGCGCGGTGCGCGGCAGTCGCTTAGCCTGCACGCGTGCCCCGCGCTGTCGATGCCGTGATTGAATTTCTCAAAGCCGAACAGGCGCGTGGCGTGTCGCATGTCTTGCTCGATGAGGACGCCCGCCAGGGACTGCGGGATCTCTACAGGGCCACGGCGAAAGGCGGCAAAAGCCCCCCGGCACCAGCGGTGCCCCAAGCCGCGCCCCCACCCACAGTGGAAACCCCGCCCGTCGTGCTGTCTGTGCCCGGCGGTGGCGACAAGGCGGCGCGCCTTGCCGCCTTGCGCGAACAGGCGGAACACTGGCAGCCCGCCCGAGCCCTAGGCACCTTGCGCGGGACCATGGTTTTCGCCGCCGGAAATCCCGATGCGAAAATCATGCTGGTGGGCGAGGCCCCGGGCTACGAGGAAGAGCGCCAACGCGAACCTTTCGTCGGATCCGCCGGACAAAAACTCACCCGGATCCTCCAAACCATGGGACTCTCGCGCGACGAAGTCTATCTGTCCAACATCGTCAAATTCCGCCCGGCCACGCCACGCCAAGCCACCAACAACCGGCCGCCAAACCCCCAGGAAATCGCCGCCTGCCTGCCGTTCATCCACGCCGAGGTGGCGATCGTCCGTCCGGCCTGCATCGTGGCACTTGGCGCTACCGCGGCCGAGGGCCTGCTCGGACTCACCGCCCCCGTCGCTTCCCTCCGCGGAACTTGGTATGAGCACAACGGCATCCCCGTCCGCCTCACCCATCACCCAAGCTACCTCTTGCGCAGTGAACTCGACCTCACCCCCAAACGCCAGCTCTGGGAGGACATGCTCGCCGTCATGGAACGACTCGAGATGCCCATCACGGAAAAACAACGCGGCTTCTTCCTGCCAAAATCCCAGTGAATGGCAAAAATTTTGCAAACGACTTAAAATTGTTCTTGTAAAACAATTGCATTAAATGAGTTTGGGTGCCCGATGAAACACGCGCCCCTTCTTTCCTTTCTGCTGGCATTGCCAGTCATTTCCGCTGCCGATGAATCCACTCCCGCCGCTTGGGAACGTTTCAATGATTGGAGCATCGGCGATGTGCTGTTTCCAAATATCCACCTGCACGGCGCAGGCGGCTTCAGCTCTGGGGAGCCAGCGGATCTTGCCACTGGCAGCCATGACCCGCGGCGCGAGCCGTTTTCCGCACAGGCCATCGAGCCGGGACTCTCGCTGCGCACGGAATATCTGGAGGGATTCGCGAACTATCTTTGGTTCCAGGATGCGGACGGTGATTGGGACGGCGAATGGGAGGAGGCATTCGGGAAAATCACCAACATCCCCGGCGGCCTGGAGCTCAAGGGCGGCCAATACCTGAGCCGATTCGGCCAACTCAACGACAAGCACCTGCACGCTTGGGATTTTGTCGATTCCGAAATGGCCCTCAGCCGTTTCCTCGGTGAACACGGCCTGCTGATGCGCGGCGGGGAATTGAGCTGGTCTCCATCGTTCGCCTCCGGGCCGGGGCTCACCGCCGTGTTTTCACTCGGCTATGGCAAGGCCGTGCCGCGCGACCATGACCATGATGAAGAAGACCATGATCACGGGGGCGGCCATTTCGATGGCGAGGACGGAGCCTTGAAAGACGACATTCTGACCGCGCGGGCGATGGCGCGTCACCGCTACGATGATTTTCACTCGTTGACGGCGGGTGTTTCATGGGCCGGCGGGCAAAACGGCTTCGACCGCGACACGAACGTGCTCGGGATCGACGCGGAATACCTGTGGCGCGAAAACGGCCTTGAGTCCGGCGGCCGCGCGTTCCGCTGGCGCAACGAATTGCTGTGGCGCGATGTGGAAGCCTATGACGTCCATATTGAGCCCACCGGTCCCGAGATTCATGAGGGCGTCTATCGCGAATGGGGATTCTACAGCCATGCCATCTACAGCTGGCACCAGCGGCTGGACACAGGCCTGCGCCTCGGCTGGGCGGAAGGCGTGGACGATTTCGGACAAAGCGAGCGCTTCCGCGTCTCGCCGGTGGCCAGCTGGTGGTTCGACGATGCCCGCCGCATCGGGCTGCGCGCACAATACAACTACGACGCCATCGCCAGCCACGAAGACGAGCACTCGTTATGGCTCCAGCTCAACATCGCGCTCGGCAGCACCGGGGAAGTGCGTTGAGGCGCGGACGCTTTTGCAAATTTTCCGCCCCCGCGCGGCCGGATTTTCAAAAACCCGGGTTTTGGGACTTGATGGCCATCGGGCACATGAATTGGATGTGCATCGCGATTGCCATTCCTCCGCATGAGTCTACGCAAGCAGTTATCCGACGTCCTGCCCTCCTTGCTCCCGCCCAATCCGTCGGATGCCATCAAGGGCACCGAACTGATCCGGCTCACCCGCCTGCAACTCAATGGCAACTACTCGGACGCATCACTGCGCTATCACTTCTCCATCATGTCCTGCGATCCGGCCTCGCCGATCGCCAAAGTGGAAAAAGGCCAGGGCTACTACCGCCGCAGCGCCCCGCTGCCCGCGCTTTCCGGCGCGCAGGAACTCATCGCCCTCACCCAAGGGCGTCTCGACGACCTCACCACGGTCGATCAGGACCTCGTGGACAACGCCATGCTGCGCATCCGCAAGTTCCGCGCCGTGGTGACGCGTTATTATGAAATCAACGGCCGCTTCCCCTTCGCCTTCCGCGAGGCCTTCGCCAAGGACGCCCCTGTCAGCAACCTCTGGAAGTTTCCCGAACTGGTGCTCGTCGATTGGGAAACCGGCGGCGCGCCCGACGAGGAAATGTCGCTCGATGGAGCAATGCTCGAAATGAAGCAGCGGCTCGGCATTCCGCCGTTCCGGCTCCATGCCGCCCGGCTGCGCATCCAGCCGTCATTGCAGATTTACCGCGAGGATTTCTTCCAAACGTTGTCAGCCTCCATGTGGACGCAGGGCGGCGAGTTGATCTATGCCGCGCCGATCGAGGATGAGGCGCTCGCCGAGAGCCTCCGCCGCCTCAGCTCCGCTTACGGCGTGGGCGTCGTTTCCTTCGGACTCCCCCTTGAGGCGCTCGATGAACTGCCGCGTCCCGCCAATATCCTCAACGCCCACCCGCGCGAAACCGAGGCCATCATGGCCAAGCTCGACATCAACCGCATCGCCGCACCGCGCACCCGCCCGCACCTCGAGTGGAATGAACTCGGCTCGCTGCGCAACGAATCCGCGGAAACCGGAAAACTCATGCGCTGGCTCACCCGCTGCATGGATGAACGCCGCGCCGAACCCTTCAAGGACCAATGACCGCACGCGCCATGGACCTCGCCTCCTTTCGTAAGGAATACTCCGCTCGCGGCCTCCGCCGCGAGGACCTCAACGCAGACCCGGTGGCGCAGTTTTCCGAGTGGTTCATCCAAGCCACCGAACTGGCGGTCCACGAGCCCAACGCCATGACGCTCGCCACCGTGGATGGCCGCGGCATGCCCTACCAGCGCACCGTGCTGTTGAAATACTTCGATCGCGAAGGCTTCGTGTTCTTCACCAACTACGGCAGCCGCAAGGCACAGCAGATCGCCGCCAATCCCTGCGTCTCGCTGCTCTTCCCGTGGATCACGCTTGAGCGCCAGGTCATCATCCAGGGCCGCGCGGAGAAAATCAGCAGCGCCGAGTCGTTGCGCTATTTCGCCTCGCGGCCGCGCGAATCACAGATCGGCGCGTGGGTTTCCAACCAAAGCGAAGTCATATCGTCACGGAAATTCCTGATGCAGAAACTCGCCGAGATCCGTGACAAGTTCCAGCACGGCGAGATCCCGCTGCCCTCGTTCTGGGGCGGCTACCGCGTGGTGCCCGAGTCCATCGAGTTCTGGCAAGGCGGCCCCGCACGCCTGCACGACCGCTTTCTCTACCGCAAGGAGGACGCCGTCTGGAAGATCGAGCGGCTCTCGCCCTGAGCCGGTAACCAAAGCCCATCGCTTCAAGCCAGGCGCTTTGATACATTGGGCATGTCTCCGCGTAAAATGCCGCTGGAATGATGTGCCGTGAAGCGCGGCCCACGAAAGGCACATTTGGTTTACATTGCGGCGGACTGCCGCCAAAACACGCCCCGGAAATTGTCAGCATTTTCCAACCAACCCATGCGATTTCGCCATTTTATCAGCCTCTCTGCCTTCATTCTCTGCGGATGGCTGGCGCTGACGTTCGTCACCGAGGTGCCAGTTAAACGATATCCGAAACTGGAAAAACATTCAATAGATGGCAGGCGGCAGGCGCAGGAGCCCGAGCATCCAATGGCCGCTGCCGCGCCATCCGAAACCGCGCGATTTTCTGCCTCGCAATGAGCCCCGTGACCACTTAACCTCCTCCGCATGGCTGAAAAACCCGTCGTTTGCGATACCAAACCGCTGGCCCTGGAAGTCGAACCCGGCGTCCATTGGTGGTGCTCCTGCGGGCGCTCCACCCATCAGCCGTTCTGTGACGGTTCACACAAGGGAACCGGGCTCCAGCCGGTGAAAATCGAGGTTTCCGAGAAAAAAACACTCTGGTTCTGCCAGTGCAGGCAGACCGGAAATCCGCCATTGTGCGACGGCTCGCACAAAGCCCTCATCCGCCCGGATTGAATATGGCGTGGCACCCGCCCGCGCCAGGCCATCGCGCAGCTCGCGGATGAGCCGCTTCATTTCCCGGTTCACGCCCTCGGGATTCTGCCCCGCAGCGCGATTGCATCCCGCCGCCGGGACCGCTACGGTGCCCCGAAATGGCTGTGAGCAAAACCTTGGAAGCCGCCACCGGATGGCTGGAACTCGGCGTGGCCGATGAAGCCCTCGCTGAACTCCAGACACTGCCGCCCGAGGCACGCACCCAGCGCCGTGCGCTCGAGCTCACCCTCGCCGCACAAATGGCTAATGAGGCATGGAATCCCGCCGCAGATACCGCCCGCCTGCTCTGCCTCAAGGCCGCCGACGAACCGCACTTTTTCCTCTCCGCCGCCTTCTGCCTCCATGAAACCGGCGACACCCTCGCCGCCTGCAACTGGCTGCTGCGCGGGCCGAAATCGCTCTTCAGCATGGCCGTCTTCCATTACAACATCGCCTGCTATCTCTGGACACTCGGCCAAGCCAGCCGTGCACGCAGCCACCTGCACCGCGCCATCCTCATGGATGACACACTCTTGCAAGCCGCGCGCGGCAACCAAGACCTCGCCGGGATCGGCCCGCTCGGCTGATTCAGGATCCCTCCGCAAATCCGCAACGCGGGGTTTGTCATTCCCGCAAACGCACCCTAAGCTCCGCCCCGTGACCGATTCAAAAAAAGACTCCCTCAACGAGCTTCTCGCCGGTTTCGAGCTCGGCCCCGCCTGGGCCAAAGCGAATGCCACCCCCCGCGCCAGTGCGCCGGATGGGCGCAGCGATGACCGCAAGCGTGCCGAACCACGCGCGCGCGACGACCGCGAACGGCGCTCGCAGGAGCGCGGGCACGATGATGGCTCGCGCAAGCCATTCCGCAGCCCCGGCCGCCGTGACGAGCGCCGCGAGGGTCCGCCGCGCCCGCAACAGACGCCACCCGCCGATGGCGTGCGCGTCACCCTCGTGCCCGATGCCGAGGCCATTCACCTCATCGGCAAAGAAGTCCACCAAGTGGCGCGCGTCTATCCACTCTACGATGTCGCCCGCATCCTGCTCGCCGAGCGCGGACGTTGCCGCGCCGTCTTCGAGTCCTCCGCTTCGCAGCCACCGCTGTTCCGCGGCAAGCTCGACGAGTCGCTTTTCCTCACTCGTGATGAGGCCGTCCGCCACCTGTGGCACTCGGCACTGCGCGCCCGCTTCATCGAGGAGGAGACCATCGAAGTCGATCCGCCGTCCGGAAATTTCCAACTCGTCGCCCGTTGCGGACTCTCCGGCGAATGGCTGGGACCGCCGAATTTCCACGCATACCAGACCTCGCTGCGCCGTCTCCACCGTGAGCGGTTTTCACACATGTCCTTCGAGGCCTATGCCGCCAAGGTCCGTACCGAACGCGGCGAGGAAGCCATCCATGCATGGCTCGACACCCAGAAAAAGAAAACCCGCTGGCGTCTCAAGGAGGCCGGCGACGACGCCTGGACGAGCGATCCCGTGGAAGCCGGGCGCACTCTCGCCACCGCCTGTTTCGAGGCTGCCTTCGAGGAAACCCGCCGCGCCGATTTGCTCGCCTCCGTCCCGCCGGCCAACCTCTCGCCTTCGCTGATGACATCCCTCACCATCGCCGGCAACCACGCCCGCAATCATCCCGCCATGCTTATCCCTGCCGTTTGCAAGGCCGTGGAGGCTGAGCACCTGCCCGTTTTCAAACGCCAGGGAAAACTCTACACCGGCCCCGCCCGCCCACACCCGCTGCCGCAAGATGCCGTGCTCGCCGAGCGTCCCGGCATCATGGTCGAGTGGATCCGCAACAACCCGCCCGCCAAACTCGAAGGCCTTTGGAAAGCCGTGCTGCCCGAAGGCGCCACCGCGCCGCCCGCCGAATTCGCCGCCGACCTCTTCTGGCTCCTTCACCAAGGACACATCCTGCTTTTCACCGACGACACACTCGTCGTCCAGGAGACCCGCACTGCCGCCGCTGCCGGCGAAACATCCGGGGACACCAAGACCCGCAAAAAGAAAAAACGCAAGTCCACCAAGGCCCCCTCCAGCGAGACCAACAAGCCCGCCACCGAAGACTCCGCAAGCCCGGACACTCCTGCGCAAAACACCCCAGACGCCACGGCCCCCATGGTCAGCGGCCCCACCATCCAAGGTCCGGTGGTCGAGGCTCCTGTCGTCCACCCGCCCGAAGTTTTGGCACCGGTGGTGGAAACCGATTTCACCGCAGCCGCAAACAATTCATCGCCTGCCAGCCAGCCTGTGGTTGACGAATCGCCCGCACCGTGATTCAACCTCCCCAACGACCCACATTAGGAACGGTGGCTGAGTGGTCGAAAGCACTCCCTTGCTAAGGGAACGTAGCCCAAAAGGTTACCGAGGGTTCGAATCCCTCCCGTTCCGCCATCTCGTTCATAGTGCGTAGTTTGTGCGTTTTTATTCGGTTTTATGGGCTTTCCTGCTCTACCGACTTTGATCGATTTCGCAGGGTTTCGCACGATTAACGTGCAGTTTTTCAGAAATCTTTCAGAAATCCGACCGTTTTTCTGTCGCGGAATGGGAATCGCGACAGATTTTGAACCTGCAGGGAAATCCCTCGCATCTGCCCATTTCTCAGGACCATTGCTCATCCTCCCTCATCTGCCATGTCCGCTCGGCGGATCAAGGTCGTTTTTGGCGGGGCCGACCGGGTGGGAAAGTTACTCTCCATGATCTCGTGGCTTCATTCACCACCCTAACCCTGTG
>JALRFY010000006.1 GCA_023253625.1 Akkermansiaceae bacterium
GCTCGCCGAAGCCTATCCGGATCTCAAGGCAGCCGGTCATTTCACCATGCTGATGCGCTCGCTCAACGAGATCGAGGAGCAGATTTCCGCCAGCCGCCGCTCCTACAACGCCGCGGTCGAACAAATGAACAACAAGGTCGAATCGTTCCCGTCGAATCTCGTCGCCCGCCTGTTCGGATTCGGGCTTGCCGCTTTCTTCGAAGCCATCGAGTCGGACAGGGCCGTGCCGGGAGTCAGGATGTAAACGCGCCATGGAATACGACCCATTCATCCAACGGGTGCGCGACGAGCTTGCGCCGCTGGAACCGCAACGCGTGCAGGTGGTTGCGGCGAATCGGAGCGACCGGTTCATCGGTTTCGCGGCGCTCGGCCTGGGAGTGGTGTTGGCGCTGGTGATGTTGCCTGCTGCCAGTGACACCCCGATTCCCGCGTTCATCGCCGGCGCGATCGGCGTGATCGTCGGCATCGTTTTTTTACACCGTGCGCACAGCCGCGGTGCGACTTTCCTCGGGCGCTTGAAATACGAGATGATGCGCCGCCTGCTGGATGCCATCCAGCCCGGGCTGCAATACGATCCGGCCTCGGGCATTCCGAAATCCATGTTCACCGCGTCGCGGTTGTTTTCCCAAACGCCGGACCGCTACAACGTCGAGGACCTCATCCATGGCCGCGTCGGTGAAACGGACATCATGCTGTCCGAAGTGCACGCGCAATACCGCTCCACCACCACCGATTCGAAAGGCCGGAGGCGCACCACCTACCACACGTTTTTCCGCGGGCTTTTCATGTGCGCGGATTTCCACAAGCACTTCCGCGGCACGCTCCGGGTGATGCCCAACAGGACCTCGTTTCTCGGCGGCCTCGGCCGCGCGTTGAACGCGTTGCGCCCGTTCAGCAGCGAACCACTCGTGCGGCTGGAGGATGCCGGGTTCGAAAAGGCGTTCAACGTCTTCGCCAGCGACGATATCGAAGCGCGCTACATTCTCAGCCCGGGAATGATGCGGCGCATGCTCGATCTGCGGGCGCGCTGGAACGACGACATCAGGCTGTCGTTTCTGGAATCCAGCGTCTGTATCGCCATCGAGCATGGCGGGGATTTTTTCGAACCCGCGCTCAACCGTCCGGCTGACAGCCAGCAGCAACTCCAACGCATGGCCGGTGAAATCGGGGCCTGCCTCGGCATCGTCGAAGACCTGAACCTCAACACCCGCATTTGGAGCAAGGAGTGAAAGCGGAATGCGCCCCGCCATCTTCCGCTTGCCAGCGGGCGGCGCGCACCTAGGCTGGCACCACAAATCGCAAATGAAAATCTGGCTCGACGGCAAACTGGTGGATCAATCGGAAGCGAAGATCTCGGTCTTCGACCACGGTCTTTTGTATGGTGACGGAGTGTTCGAAGGCATCCGTTTTTACAGCGGCCGGGTCTTCCGGCTGGAAGAGCACATCCGGCGGCTGTTCGACTCCGCCCGCGCCATCATTCTCAAGATGCCGTGGACCCAGGAGGAGGTCTGCCGCCACACCTGTGAAACAGTGGCGGCCAACGGGCTGACCGACGGCTACATCCGCCTGGTCGTCACCCGCGGTGCTGGCGAACTCGGCCTCAATCCTTATCTGAGTCCGAAGCCCTCGATGTTCATCATCGCATCGACCATCAAACTCTATCCCGACGAGTTTTACAAAAACGGCCTCGCCATCATCACCTGTGCGACACGACGTCCCGCGCCGGGCGCGTTGATGCCGCAGGTGAAGTCGCTGAATTACCTTAACAACGTTATGGCCAAGGTGGAAGCCATCCAGGCCGGCGCGATGGAGGCCGTGATGCTCAACGAACAGGGCTACGTGGCCGAGTGCACCGGCGACAACCTGTTTCTCATGAAAAACGGAACGCTGTTCACGCCGCTCATCAGCGATGGCGCGCTGGACGGCATCACCCGTGCGGTGATCTTCGAGATCGCCGGAAATCTCGGCATCCCGGTCGTGGAGAGATCGCTCACCCGATATGATATCTTCACCGCCGACGAGTGTTTCCTCACCGGCACCGCCGCCGAGGTGATCCCGGTGGTGGAACTCGACCGCCGCACCATCGGCACCGGCAAGCCCGGGCCGCACACCTTGCGCTTCCTCGAAGCCTTCCACCAATTGGCCAACAGCACCGGCACGCCGATCGGATCAAACGACACCGCATGAAACCCAGTCGCACCGAATGAAATGTGATTTCTGCGAGCGCAAGGCCACGGTTTTCCTGACCCAATTGGTCGAGGGGCAAATGAAGAAAGTCTGTCTTTGCGACGACTGCGCCAAGGAGCGCGGCGTCACCGATCCCACCGGCTTCTCGCTGGCCGACCTCCTGCTTGGAGGCCTGCCCGTCACTGGACCCAGTGGCATCACGAAACCGGCCTCCCGCAGTGGAGGGCGTAAATGTCCATCGTGCGGATTCACCCTCGAGGATCTGCGCAAGGTGCGGCGTTTCGGTTGCGGCGATTGCTACACCACATTCGCCGATGAGGTGGGCCAGATATTGACCGGCATGCACAAGGGTGTTTCCCACACCGGCAAGGTGCCCTCCGGCATGATGGCGCGACAAGTTCTCAAACAACGGCTCGACGAGCTGCGCGAGCGGCTTGAGCAGGCCGTAGCCGCCGAAAGCTACGAGGAGGCGGCCGGCATTCGCGATGAAATCCGCAACCTTGAGTCAAGCACGAAATCCTGAGCGTTGGGTCCGAAACGATGATTTTTCAAGCCATGCTTCACTCATTTGTGTCTCATCTTCACTTTCTTCGTTTTGAATTTGTTGCTTGGAGCTTAGAGTTTCCCGCACCATGATGCGCTTCTCCACGCTGATCAAGTATCCTGCCGACTGGATGGCGGGCGGGCAGGGACTGCATGACTCGGTGCTCACTTCGCGCATCCGCCTCGCCCGCAATCTGCGCGGGCATCCTTTCCCCGGGTGGGCGCGGCGTGAGGAACGGGCCGCCACCTTGGATTTGATGTGCTCGGCCGTCGAGGCGCTGCCGGTCATGAAGGACGCGTTCTCGCAGGAACTCGGCAACCTCAGCAGCGTCCAGAAACAGGTGTTGGTGGAGCGCCATCTCATTTCCCGTGAGCATGCCGCGCGCGGCAACGGCTCGGCTGCGGTGATCGAGCGTCGCCAGACCTATAGTCTCATGCTCAACGAGGAGGATCACCTGCGTATGCAGGCGATCCGTCCCGGCCTGCAGCTCGCCTCCGCTTATGAGGCGCTTTCTGAACTCGACAGCGAGCTGGAGGAATCGCTCGAATTCGCCTTCGACCCGAAACTCGGATACCTCACCACCTGCCCCACCAACCTCGGCACCGGCCTGCGCGCCTCGGCCATGCTCCACCTGCCCGCGCTCGTGCTCGGCGACCAAATCGGCCAGGTGCTCCATGCGGTCAACAAGATCGGCCTCGCCGTCCGCGGCCTCTACGGCGAGGGCACCGAGTCGCTCGGCAATCTTTATCAGATATCCAACCAGTCCACGCTCGGCGAGAGCGAGGAAACGATCATCCGCCGCCTCGAACGCGTCATCTCCGAGGTGGCCACCCACGAGCGCAACGCCCGCGAGAAACTGCTGGAGGACGATCCGGCGATGGTCGCCGACAAGATCGGCCGCGCCTACGGCATCCTGCGTCACGCGCACCTGATCGAATCCAAGGAAGCGCTCGGCCACCTCTCGCTGCTCCGTTTCGGGGGGATGCTCGGGTTTTTCCCTGAAGGCACCGTGGTCCTATGCGACACCCTGCTGATGGACATCCAGCCAGCCCACCTCCAGCTCCACGCCGGCCGACAGCTCGAACCCGAGGACCGCGACGCCATGCGCGCAGAAATTGTCCGCTCCCGTTTGCAATCGCTGGCTTCCCCAGATAACCGTTGCCCAAACGACGGGTCTGGTCCAGATTCCTACAAGAAACCATCTTCCGACTCATGAACAACTTCACTCCACGCGCCCAACAGGTCCTCGCACTCGCCCGCAAGGAGGCGGACCGCTTCAACCACTCCTATGTCGGTACCGAGCACCTGCTGCTCGGGCTGATCAAGCTTGGCCAGGGAGTGGCGATCAACGTGCTGGAGCGCATGGGGCTCGAACTCGAGGCCGTCCGCATGGAGGTGGAAAAGGAAGTCGGCTCCGGTCCGCCGCAAAAAGCCACGGGTAACATTCCCTACACGCCGCGGGTAAAAAAAGTGCTCGCCCTTGCCAACAAGGAAGCCAAGGCGCTCAACCACTCCTATGTCGGAACCGAGCATCTGTTGCTCGGCCTGCTGCGAGAAGGCGAGGGCGTGGCCGCCCGCGTCCTGAAACGCCTCGACGTGGACATCCAGCGCACCCGCAACGAAATTCTCGCCGAGATCGACCCGAATTTCTCGCCGGAAGACCAGGATGACGATGACGACATGGACGACGGCCCCTTCGAGGACGAGGGCCCGGCATCCGGTCCCGAGTCGGAGGGTAAAACGAAAACTCCCGCGCTCAAGGCCTTCGGCCGCGATCTCACCAAGATCGCCCGCGAAGGTGGACTCGACCCGGTCATCGGCCGCGAGCCGGAAATTGAGCGCGTGATCCAGATCCTGTGCCGCCGCACGAAAAACAACCCCGTGCTCATCGGTGAGGCCGGTGTCGGCAAGACCGCCATCGTCGAGGGGCTCGCCCAGGAAATCGCCAGCGGCAACGTGCCGGAAATCCTCCGCGACAAACGCGTCGTGACCCTCGACCTCGCGCTGATGGTCGCCGGCACCAAATACCGCGGCCAGTTCGAGGAACGTATCAAGGCGGTCATGGACGAGATCCGCAAGGTCAAGAATGTCATTCTCTTCATCGACGAGCTGCACACCATCGTCGGCGCCGGTTCCGCCGAAGGCGCGATGGACGCTTCCAACATCATCAAGCCCGCGCTCTCACGCGCCGAGCTGCAATGCGTCGGTGCCACCACGCTCAACGAATACCGCAAGTATATCGAAAAGGACTCCGCGCTCGAGCGCCGTTTCCAACAGGTCAAGGTCGAGGAACCGTCAGTGGGTGACGCGATCAAGATTCTGGAAGGGCTGCAGGAGAAATACGAATCCCACCACAAGGCGAAGTTCACGCCCGAGGCCATTGATGCCGCGGTGAAACTGACCGCCCGCTACCTCACCGCCCGCTATCTGCCGGACAAGGCGATCGACGTGCTCGACGAGGCCGGCGCGCGCGCCCGCATCGGCACCATGACGCGGCCTGTGGAAATCAAGCAGCTCGAAGCCCGCATCGAGCAGATCAACCGCGACAAGCTCGCCGCCATTTCCGAGCAGAATTTCGAAACCGCCGCCGCGCTCCGCGACGACGAGAAGAACGCCAAGAAGGAACTCGAGGAAACCCTCAAGAACTGGCGCGCTTCGTCCGAGGAGAAAATCGTCACCGTCACCGACGACGACATCATGGCCGTGGTTTCCAAGTGGACCGGCGTGCCGCTCCGCCGCATGGAGGAGAAGGAGGCCGAAAAGCTCCTCAAGATGGACCAGGAACTCAAGGGCCGCGTGATCGGCCAGGACGAGGCGGTCATCGCCATTTCCAAGGCACTGCGCCGCTCGCGCGCCGACCTCAAGGACCCGCGCCGCCCGATCGGTTCGTTCCTCTTCCTCGGCCCCACCGGCGTTGGTAAAACCTATCTCGCCCGCAATCTCGCCGAGTTCATGTTCGGGGACGCCGATGCGCTCATCCAGATCGATATGTCGGAATACATGGAGAAGTTCACCTCCAGCCGCCTGATCGGATCGCCGCCGGGATATGTCGGCTACGAGGAGGGCGGACAACTCTCCGAGGCTGTCAGAAGGCGGCCTTATTCGGTCGTGCTCTTCGACGAGGTCGAAAAAGCCCACCCGGACGTGATGAACCTGCTGCTCCAGATTCTCGAGGAAGGAACCATCACTGATTCGCTCGGCCGCAAGATCGATTTCCGCAACACGATCATCATCATGACTTCCAATGTCGGTGCCTCCACCATCAAGCGCCAGACTTCGCTCGGTTTCGGTGCGATGACCGAGGACGCGGCTGACTTCGAGGGCATGAAGGGCAAGATTCTCGAAGAGGCGAAAAAACACTTCCGCCCCGAGTTTCTCAACCGTCTCGACGACCTCGTCGTCTTCCACATGCTGGAGAAGAAGGATCTCAACCAGATCGTCGATCTCGAGGTGAACAAACTCATCAAGCGGCTCGCCGAGAAGGAAATCGTCCTCACCCTCACCGCCGAGGCCCGCGATTTTCTCTCGGAAAAAGGCTTCGATCCTTCCTACGGCGCGCGGCCGATGCGCCGCGCCGTCGAACGTTTCCTCGAAGATCCGCTCGCCGAGGCCGTGCTCCGCGGATCGGTCAAGCCAAGCGACAGCGTCGAGGTTGTGATGAAACCCGGTGCCGAAGAACTCGATTTCATCTCCCGGCGCAGCGAGACGCAGCAGGAAGCCGGGGTCTGATCCGCCCCTGTGGGGCGCGCCATGACTTTCGCGCTTGTCGCGCTCGATGGTTCCTTCGTGGCGACGAGTCAGTCGTTTTCACATGGCGGTTCTCAACTTGCGGGGACTGTCTGCCACCGAATGCCAGGCAATGGGCCGCATGCCCGTGCCACGGTTTTGCACGAAAAAAGCGGAACCTCGCGAGAGGTTCCGCCATGATAGAAAAACGAACTCCGATACGGTCTCAGCCCTGCTGGCTGTTGATGTAAGAGATCACATCGCCCACGGATTGCAGCTTCTCGGCTTCCTCGTCGGGCACTTCAATGTCGAATTCCTCTTCGAATGCCATCACCAATTCCACGGTGTCGAGTGAGTCGGCACCGAGGTCCTCGACGAATTTTGCTTCCGGCGTGACTTGGTCGGCATTTACGCCGAGCTGGTCGACGATGATGTCCTTGACGCGATCTTCGATGCTTTTGTCTGACATGTGTTACAGTGGTTGGTGGTTGGCGTTGCGGGTGATTAGCTTGGCGCGTGGGGATTTGGCAACCCCGAAAAACGATCCTTGGAGGAAAAGCCCGTGACGGCCGGAATCAGGAATTTTCCATATCCTTGTCTGCTTCGTTTCCATTGATTTGGGGCACCGGAGCGTATTCGAGGATTTCACCGGAAAAATTCGCGCGTATCCGTTGCATCAAGCGCTCAGCGGGTTCTCCATCCTCCTTTTTGAAACCACCGTAGGTGAGACCGTCGACGCGGATGCGCCCCTTGCCGGATTCCCCTTTGTGATCGACGAATGCCAGTCCCTTGGTGTCCCACTTGCGGAGGTCGAGGGTGCACAGGTCCCGGTATGGCACGCGTTTGCCGTTGGAGCCGGTGAGAGCCTCGGCATCGGCCCGTATCGAGCGACCCATGGTCCGGAGCAGGACAAACAACGCGCCCAGCGCCAGCGCAAGGCAGATCCAGAACACGATCCATTGTTCGCGGATCTTGTTTGCCGGGTAGGCTTGCTCGGGGGGCTTGGCATTCAGGCCTTTCTCCCCGGAATATTCCTCCCACAGCTGCTTCCATTGCAGTGGCTTCATGCGCTCATAGTCTTGCAGGATCTCCGGCCATGCCATCGGAAGCTGCACTTCCGCGGGCAGGATTGAGGTGTCATTTGGAAAGGCTACGGACTGGCCGGAGGCATATTCCCTCCATTCCCCGGCCGTCAGCCCGCCCTGCTCGTTTTGCTTGGAAAACTCCGTGCTGGCTGCCTCGAAGGTCTTGTGCAGGTAGAAAACCAGGTTTTTTTTCCGGTATCCGCTGGTGGCATCCAGATAAAACCAAGCAGCGAAGACCGCGAACATCGCAAACATCACCAGCGCCCTGAACTTGAACCACGATGTGGGACGGCAAACGACCGGGCCGGCTGGTGATGTGGTGGTGGAAATTGCGTTCATGAATCCGCACGAAGATGCCGAGCGCAGGCGGTTTGGCAAGCCCAAGAGGAATGGCTCAAGAGGAATGGCGTATCGCAGCAACCGTCGCGTTTTCCACGCATTACGGCTTGTCGCCCGCCAGCTCCGTGATTATCGAAACACCGTCATGCCTATCGCAACACCTGCCCAATACCGTGCCATGCTCGATGCCGCCCAGCAAGGTGGCTACGCGTATCCCGCGATCAATGTCACCTCGATCGTCACACTCAATGGCGCGCTGCGCGCCTTCGCCGAGGCCAAGTCCGACGGCATTATCCAGATTTCCACCGGCGGCGGCGAATTCGCCTCCGGCACCGCCGTCAAGGATGCTGCCTTTGGTGCCATCGTGCTCGCCGAGGCCGCCCACCGTCTGGCTGAGAAATACAATGTCCTCATCGCCCTCCACACCGACCACTGTCATCCGAAGAAAGTGGACAGCTTTCTCCGCCCGCTGCTGGATGCCTCCCGTGAGCGCATCGCCAACGGCATGGGCCCGCTGTTCCAGAGCCACATGCTCGACGCTTCCGAACTCCCGCTGGAGGAAAACCTCGAGCTTTCCAAGAAACTGCTCAAGGAGTGCGTGGAACTCGACATCATCCTCGAAGTCGAAGCCGGCGTCGTCGGCGGTGAGGAGGATGGTCATGATACCTCCGGCGTCGCGGCCGATAAGCTCTACACGACCCCCGGCGACATGCTCGCCGTTTATGAAGCCCTGCAGCCGATCGGTCGTTTCCTGTTCGCCGCCACTTTCGGCAACGTCCACGGTGCCTACAAACCCGGCGCGGTGAAACTCAAACCCACCATCCAGCGTGACGGCCAGAAGGCCGTGATGGACAAGCATGGCAAGGACGCCGAGATGGATCTTGTCTTTCACGGCGGCTCAGGCTCCGCACTCGAGGAAATCCGTGAGACTCTCGACTACGGTGTGGTCAAGATGAACATCGACACCGACACCCAATACGCCTTCACCCGGCCGATCGTCACCCACATTTGTCAGAACATCGAAGGCGTGCTCAAGATTGATGGCGAGGTTGGTGACAAGAAGTCCTATGATCCCCGCTCATACCTCAAGAAGGCCGAGGCCAGCCTTTGCGAGCGCATGAAAGTCGCCTGCGACGACCTCCGCTCCACCGGCAACACCATCTGCGGCAAAGTATGACCACGGAGGGCGGACTTCAGTCCGCCCGTTTCCTGAAACAAAGCGGCCCCCGAAAAAGGGTCCGCTTTTTTCACTTGGCCGCCTTGCCCGCGACCTCCGGCGGCATCGCCGCTCGCTGGTGAATCAGATGCACGTCCTGCTGCGGGAAAGGAATGCGGATTCCTTCACGATCGAAGCGCTGTTTCACTGCGAGTTGCATTTCGAAGAAAAAATCCCAGAAATCATCCTGCTTCACCCATGGCCGCACCGCTAGGTTCACCGAGCTGGCACCGAGCTCGGCGATCACGATCTGCGGCGCGGGATCCGGCAGCACCCGCGGGTCCGCCGCAAGCATTTCCTGCAGGATCGAGCGCACCTTCCCGAGGTCGTCCGAATAGCTGACGCCGAAGGTCATGTCGCAGCGCCGCGTGTCGTTGGCGGTGACGTTGGTGATGAAGCCGGCCATGATGCTCGAGTTGGGAGCCACGATCTTCTTGTTGTCCGGCGTTTTCATTTCCGTGAACAGGATGCCGATGGACTCGACGATGCCGGCCGCGCCGCCCGCCTCGATGAAATCGCCGATCCGGAAAGGGCGGAACAAAATGATCAGCACGCCGGCAGCGAAGTTTGACAGAGATCCCTGCAAGGCCAAACCCACGGCAAGACCGGCCGCGCCGAGAAACGCCACCAGCGAGGTGGTCTGGATGCCGAGATTGGCGACCGCCGCCAGGATCACGAAGATCAGCAACAAGGCATGGAGCAGGCTGCTCACGAACGAGACGAGCGCTGCGTCCACCTGCCTCTTCTCCATAAGCCAACGCGTCCTGCGCGTCATCACCTTCGCCACCCACAGGCCGGCGAGGAATATCAGCATTGCGGCTGCCACCCTCAATCCCCAGTCCGTTGCCAGTGAGATCAGTTGATCAATTTGCTCGTGGTTCATTGTGGATTTCGTCAAATATAAGATTGCAGCCTCGCGGCATTCGTCGAGGGGGCAACGCAATCCCCGCAACCCCGGTGTGCAGTCAGCGGGTTGCGGGGCTCAGGACAAGCCCGCCACGAGACCGTATGGGTCGACGTCGATTCCACACGCCGCCGGGGTCCGGGGCAGGCCGGGCATGGTCATGATGTCGCCGCAGATCGCCACTAC
>JALRFY010000069.1 GCA_023253625.1 Akkermansiaceae bacterium
CAGGAACAACGACGGTTGCCGCAGGTGTGTTGCGGATCGAGAAAGCGGGCCTGAATGCCATTGTCGATGCCACGGCAAACACCCTTGTGGCTGAGTTCACCGCCCAACCTGCCCCTGGAGATTACCCAATTCTCCCCGGACCTCTTTCCGGTGCCCAGACTTTCAGTGCCACCGGTTTGGGACTGAACCAGTCGGCTGCATTCTCCAATGCCACCAGCACCGTGACGGTGACGGGGGAGCCGGACAGCGACCCCTATATGACTTGGATCGACAGCTTCACCCCGAATGCTCTTTTGCCGGATGAGGCATCCAAACTTCCCGGTGCGGATCCTGACAGCGACGGCATCACCAACCTGATGGAATTCGTGCTCGGCGGCAGCCCGGTCGTTTCCTCGCAGTCCATTCTGCCGGCACTCGCCACCGTCGGCTCGGATTTGATACTCAGCTACCAACGCAGCGATGAGTCCGAATCCGTCACCACCCAGGTCGGCCAATGGAGCGCCGACTTGACGAACTGGAATGACGTGACGCCCGTGCTGGTCAATGAAAACGCCGCTTCTGCCGACGACATGTCCATCAACGTGCCCAAGAGCAACGAGATGAACGGCAAGCTCTTCCTGCGCTTGAATGTTGCAATACCCTGAATGCCCCACCATGGCATTCCAAGATTCGATCATCAAATGGTTTGGTATTTCCAGGGGGCCTTGTGCCCGCTGGAAATACCCTCTCATAGAAAATACCGCATGAATGATAACACTGCCATTTTCCAATCCGTGACCGCCAAAGGAAGAAGCATCCATCGGCTAACTCTCACACAGCGCAGCCGCCTTCCTCACCGCTGCAGCGGTTTCACCTTGGTCGAGCTGTTGGTCGTCATCACCATCATTATGGTCCTCGCGGCCCTCTCTGTCATGGGTTTGATACGGATGCGCGAGAAAGCCGACGTGGTGACCACTGTCAAAAGAATCCGTGGATTCACGGAAGCCAACGCGCTGTATGCCACAGATCACAACGGCAAGTATGTTCCCGTATACGCCTTCGACGAGGACGGACAGGGGGCCGTGCAGTGGCACTACAACCGCGCTTACCTCGAAGCGCTCATCGGGGACAAGGAAGAGTTCGATAGATCCGAGGTGTTCGAGGGCATCGACGGCCTGCCGGAACAGGTCCTCGACCCGATCGTGATCCGGGCGAAGAAGAGATACTGGAGCCGCATCTCCGCAAGCTTCGGCTACAATGCCGAAAACATGCCCGGCGGCGGCTGGGGCCAACCCGGAACAGCCCGAGCCCACACGATCAGTTCCGTCAGCAATCCGGAGGAAACCTGTGCCTTTATTACCGCCACCGACTGGCTTGTCCTGCACAGCGGAGCCCTTTTGTGGGAGGACTCCCCCGTCGAAGGAAAGACCGAAAACAGCAAGGTGGCCTTTCGCCACCAGGGAAAGGCAGTGGTGGCATACTACGACGGTCACACCGGCCTCATCTCCATCGACGACATGAAGGAGATTAACCGCCGTGGTGGAGTCAACAATGTCTTCTGGGGTGGCAAGCGAAGGAGTCGTGGGCGCTGAAGCCTCGTTGTGTAAGCATCCTCGCTCGCGGCGCGGGTGCGGCTGGCGGAGTGTAACAAATCCTTTCCGGTTGCATGCGAAGCCTTCCAATTACCGGCCCCGCAAGCCCGGACCGCGCTTTCGCCGAACCGATGGCGGAGGCGATGCGCGAGGCCAGGCCGTAGCCGGTGGACGAGCCGATCACGAGGACCTTCTTCGGGCCGGCCGCGATCGGGCCGCGGTTCCTGACCACGGCGATCTGTTCGGCGACGTGCTTGGCGCAGCCGTCGGGATGGGCGGTGGTGCAGATGAATCCGCGGATTTTCGGGGCAACGATCATGGCTGGCCGCGAGGCTATAGGCGGCCCGCCGGGTGGCAACCTTCATTTGCAGGGCAGCCTGCCATCCATCAGTCCTTGGCGGACTTGGGATCAAGTGCGTCGCGCAGGCCGTCGCCCAGGAAGTTGAGCGAGAGCAGCGTGAGGATGAAGAAGATCGAGGGGAAGATGAGCAGGGAGGGATTGGAGAGCATGCGGTCGGCGCCATCCTTGATCAGAATGCCCCAGCTCGAATAGGGCGGCTGCACGCCGAGGCCGAGGAACGAGAGCGTGGCCTCGAAGAGCATCACACCGGGAATGGTGAGCGTGGCGTAAACGACGATCGGCCCGATCGAGTTCGGGATGATATGGCGCAGCAGGATACGGCGGTGCGGCAGGCCTAGCGAGCGGGCCGCCTCGACGTATTCCCGCTGGGATATGTCCTGCACCGAGGCGCGCACGATCCGCGAGATGTTGAGCCATGACAGTGCGCCGATGGCAACGAACAACGGGATCAGACCGGTGAACGGCGCGATCGTGTCATGTTTCCAGCCGGTGATTTCCGTCACCCAGACGGTGAAGTCCTGCGTGTAGCCTTTGGCCAGGGCGGAGAACAAGATCACGATGATCAGGAACGGCAGCGAGTAGAGGATGTCCACCACGCGCATCAGGAGCGCGTCCAGGCGTCCGCCCACATAGCCGGCGATGGCTCCCACGGTGACGCCGATGGTCAGCGAGACCATGGTGGTGATGAGCCCGATGAGGATCGAGATGCGCCCGCCGTGGAGAATGCGGGAAAATAGATCGCGGCCGAGGTGGTCGGTGCCCATCCAGTGCGCGGCGGTGGGCATCGAGTTCTTGTTGGGCAGATCCTGGATCGCCGGGTCCGGCAGGAACGGGAAAAACGGCACCACGAAGCAAAGCGCGATGATGGAGCCGAGAAAGGCCAGCCCGCACATCGCCGCGCGGTTGTGCCGCAGCCGCTGCCATGCATCGCTCCACAGCGAATGGCCATCGTCGGTTTCCACGAGAGTGTCAGTCACGGTCTCAGCTTGCATTTCGGCTGCGCAGGCGGGGGTTGAACCAGAGCTGGAGGAGGTCGGCGAGGAAATTGGCGATGACGATCAGGCTGCCGTAGAGCAGCACGGGGCCCATGATGAGCGTTTCGTCGCCGGTTTCGATGGCCTTGATGAACAGGCGGCCGATGCCGGGGATCTGGAAAATCGATTCCACCACCACTGATCCGCTGATGGTCCCGGCGAAGGCCGGGCCAAGGAACGCAATGGACGGAATGAGACCTCCCCGCAGCGCGTGGCGGACGATGATGACGGATTCCTTCTGCCCCTTGGCGCGGGCGGTGCGGATGAAGTCCTGGTGGAGCACCTCCAGCATGCCGGCGCGGGTGAGCCGCGAGAGGTAAGCTGCGCTCACCAGGCCAAGCGTGAGCGCCGGCAGCATCATGGCCGAGGGATCCCGCGAATCCCAGCCGGACGCGGGAAACCAGCCGAGGTGCCGGCCGAAAAACTCGGCGAGCAACGGGCCGATGACGAAATTCGGCAGGCAGATGCCGAGCAGGGCCACCGCCATGATGAGATAGTCGAGCAGGTGGTTCTTGCGGATCGCGGCGAGCACCCCGGCCGGGATGCCGATGGCCATGGCGATGAGCATGGCAAAAAGCCCCAGCTTGAGCGAGACAGGGAAGGCCTGCATCAGGATGTCGCCCACCTCGCGCCCTTCCATCACCTTGATGCTGGAGCCGAGGTCGCCCCGCACGATGTTGTTGAGGCGCAGCCAGTATTGGGTGAGCAGCGGCTTGTCGTAGCCGTGCAGTTTTTCCAGACGCTCGCGCACGTGCTCCGGCACCGCCTTCTCATCCTGGAAGGGACCGTAGGGCAGGGCATGGACGAGGAAAAACGTCAACGTGCCGAGCACGAACAGCACGAGGAGTCCCTGCATCAGGCGCTTGGCGGCTTCCTTCCACATGTTATCTAACGGAATCGGGTTTCAAACTCACGTTTTCCCACGGGTGGTTGTCGAGGACGAGCGGATGCCAGCCATGGACTTCGGGGCGGTGGAGGTAGAGGCGGGAATACCATGCCACGGGCAGGACGGGCATGGCCTCCATGAATTTGCCCTCGGCTTGGGCGAGGATGTCGAGGCGGGCCTGTGGGTTGGGCTGGCGCGCGGCCTTGCGCAGCAGTGCCTCGAATTCCGGGCTGTCCCAGCCGGTGTTGTTGTTGCCGTTGTTCCGCGTCCACAGGTCAAGGAAGGTGGTGGGGTCGAGGTAGTCGCCAATCCAGCCGGCCATGGCGATGTCGAATTCGAGCTGTTGCTGGGCGGCGATGTAGGAGCCCCAGTCTTTTTGTTCGACGGTGAGGCGGATGCCGAGCTTGCGGAAGGTCGCCTGGATGGCATCAACGCCGGCGTTGAGTCTGGAGGTTAGCAGGGCGAAGCTGGGCAGCCCTTCGCCGTTCGGGTAGCCGGCTTCCGCGAGCAGGGCCTTGGCCTCCTCGAGGTTGTAGCGCAGCACAGCGGGCGGGCGGTAATCGCCGAGCTGCGGCGTGAAGGTTTCCGCTGGTGTGAACCCCTCGTAGATGTATTTGCAGAGTTCCTCGCGATTGATGGCGAGTGCGAGCGCGCGGCGCACCCGCGGGTCGTCGAGGCCCGGGCGGGTGGTGTTGAGGCGCACGAACACGGTGCCGACGTAAGGCTCGGTGCGCAGGTATTGGGGGTATTCGCGGCGGGTTTTTTCCAACAGATCCGGCGGCAGGCTGTAGGTGGTGTGAAGCTGCCCGGCGAGGAACGAGCGGGTCTCGGTGTAGGGGTTTTCGATCGGATAAAAGCGGATGCCGTTGAGGCCCACATTGGGTGCGT
This sequence comes from Akkermansiaceae bacterium, assembly GCA_023253625.1. Classification (GTDB taxonomy): domain Bacteria; phylum Verrucomicrobiota; class Verrucomicrobiia; order Verrucomicrobiales; family Akkermansiaceae; genus Luteolibacter. The sequence goes on from JALRFY010000069.1 coordinate 4,741, forward strand.
TCCAGTAGTGCGGATTGCGGCGGACCTCGATGTAGTGGTTGTAGCGCCAGGCATGCAGTTGGAACGGCCCGTTGCCGACGAGGTTGCCGACGGTGGCCCACTTGGTGAAACGGTCGGTCATTTTACCGTGCTTGAGGATGACATGTCTGGGCACGGGGAACCATGTGCTGTGGCGCGATTTCGACGGCAGGTAGGGCACCGGTTCGCGCAAGCTGACCACCAAGGTGTGCGGGTCCGGCGCGTCCAAGCCGAGCCTGGCTTTCTCGAACAAATCCGGCGCACCGGCTTCGGCGTGCTCCAGCAGGCGGGCGATGACGAGTGTGCGCGAGGCCTGCGGAATTTCATCAGGCCAATCGAACAACGCGGGGGTGTCGCGAATCGCGCGGAGTTGTCCGGCATCGAGGCGGTCGAGGCCTTTTACGGCCAGCAAGCGGCGGCGTTCCCCCTGATCCAGCGAGGCGAATTTGCGGTTGGCGAGATCTTCCGCGTCGATGGATGGGTCGCCTTGGAAGTTGGCCTTGCGAAGCGTTTCCCATTGGGTCGGGAAGTTCTCGTCGAGCCCGCAAAGGATGTGGCCGCGCTCGTCACGGTTGTAGGCCTCGGCATTGCGGATGGAGTGGAGCATCGGCGCATAGGCCGCGGCCAGTTCCGGGTGCAGCATGCGGTGGTAGGAAAAGATGAAATCCTCAGCGGTGAGCGGCGCACCGTCCGACCATTTGGCTTCCGGCCGCAGGTGGAAGGTCCACTCGGTCATGTCCTCGTTGTGCTCCCAATGGGTCGCCATGCCGGGCACCATTTTCTCGTCATCGCTCGGGTGATCGCCGCAGAGACCCTCGAACAAGGCGGAGAGGATCTTGTTTTCCGGGACACCGGTGACGATCTGGAGATCCAATGCGCGCGGCTCGGCGGAATTCCCCACCAGCAGGATGCCCTCGCGGTTGGCGCGCCCGACCAGAGTCTCACGCCGGCAGCCGGGGAGCAGCAGGCAAACCAGGGCGAGGACCGGGATGGTGCGTGAAAAGATCAACGCCCGGTAGACTAGGGCGCGATTGCACCCTGCCAAGGGATTTGTTGTGTTCTTCGCCGTGTTCTCCGGGTGGAAGGTTCCTTTCTCCTGGTGGGCGGCAGTTGGGACGGAAAATGGAAGCATGGGTGCCAAGACAAGCGCGAGGCATGCTTTTGAGTTGGTTTTGCAAAAAAGGCCACCCCGGCGCGCGACTGCCTTTCGGACAAAACGGGCTGTCGAGATCAAGCACCGCAATGCTCCGCGGCTTCCCGCCGTGCCCATTCATCTGCGGCAACCACGGCATCGAGGGTCGATGACGGGCCGGGCCGGTGTTGATTCATGACCGCCTCGACACATTGCCAGATGCCGGGAAACGAGATCCGCCCGGCGCGGAAGGCATCCACCGCCACCTCGTTGGCGGCGTTGAACACCGCAGGCAGAGTGCCGCCTGCCACACCGGCCCGCCTCGCAAGCATCAGCGCGGGGAAATCCGCCTCGCGCGGGGCCTCGAATTCGAGCTTGGCGAGCGTGGGGAAATCCAGGGCCTGCAAGCCACCCTTCACCCGCTCCGGCCAGGTCAGAGCGTATTGGATCGGGAAACACATGTCGGTGCGGCTCATCTGCGCAAGCACCGAGCCGTCGATGAATTCCACCATCGAGTGGATGATGCTCTGCGGGTGGATCACCACGTCGATTTTCTCCATCCCGATGCCGAACAACCAGCGGGCCTCGATCATTTCCAGCCCCTTGTTGAACAAGGTGGCGGAATCGATGGTGATTTTCGGTCCCATATCCCAGGTCGGGTGATTGAGTGCCTGCCCGGGCGTGACGTGGACGAGTTCCGCTGCCGGAAGATTGCGGAACGGCCCGCCCGAGGCGGTCAGAACCAGCCGGGAAACCTCAGCCACTCCGCCACGGTGGCCATCGAGACATTGGAAAATCGCGTTGTGCTCGCTGTCCACCGGCAACAGTTTCACTCCCTTGCGCTCCGCAGCTGCGGTGATCACCTCGCCGGCCATCACAAGGATTTCCTTTGATGCAATGGCCAGATCCTTGCCCGCCTCGATCGCGGCCAGCGCGGGATGCAAACCGCAGGTGCCGACGATCGCCACCAGCACGATGTCCGCTTCCGCCATGGCTGCGAGTGCCTCAAGCCCGCCGGTCCCGGCATGCACCGTGATATCGCCGGGGAGCATGGCACGCAGCTCGTCCGCCCTGGACGCGTCATGGATGGCCACATGCCGGCAGCCGGTGGCGTGCGCTTGTGCTGCGAGAGCCCCGGTGTTCGAGCCGGCGGCCAGCCCCACGATCTCGATGCGCTCCGGCAGTTCTCGTGCGACTTTCAACGCCGATGTGCCGATCGAGCCGGTGGATCCGAGTATGACGACACGGCGCTTGCGGGGCGGGCTCATGCGGCGGGCTGTATCCATTGCAGATAGAAATACATGGCCGGAGCGGTGAAGCAGACACTGTCGATAAGATCGAAAGCTCCACCGATGCCCGGCAATACTCGGCCGGAATCCTTGGCGTCAAGTGCGCGCTTCACCACACTCTCGGCCAGATCGCCCACCACCGCCAGCAGTGCCAGGATGAATCCCAAGGCGATCGCATGTCCCCACCCGCCCAGCACTGGCAACAGCGGAGGAAACAGCAGCGGCAATCCGCAGGCGGCGAGTTGTGCGAAGCACAGCGCACCCGCGAAACCCTCCCAGGTTTTGGCCGGACTCACGTGTGGAATCATCTTGTGCCGACCAACAAGCGAGCCAGTGAGGTAAGCACCCATGTCGCTGAATTTCGTCACCGCCAGCAGCCACAACAACAGCAGCGCGCCCAGCTCACCCACCCGGCCGGGCGTCTCGAAGGCATCCGGCGTGATGAACAACAGGCGGGCGGCAAAGTTGAAGAAAACCGCGATATAGACAAAACCCAGCACGGTGAAGGCCACCCCTTGCAGCGATTCGAGACCGCGGATCGGCCGCCTCAGCTGCAAGGTGAACGCACCCGCCAACGCGGTGAAAACCGCAAGACCATCGAACCATCCCGCGGCCTGCGAACCACGCAGGTGGAATGTGTGCAAACCCAACGAGTAGGCAACCGCCAGAATGATTCCGAAACCGGGGAAACACGCCACCTGCGCCGCTTTCAACATCCGGAAATACTCGATGCAGGACAACACCGCGAGCAGCGAAACCAACCCGAGAAAAGCCCATGACCAATGACTCACAAATACCGCCACCACCAATACCCACAACAACAGCGTGCTGAATGCCCGCCGGGCAAACACCAATGCTTTGCCGGATGCCGGGGGCTGCTGTGTGCTGGCCATGTGCTGGGGAATCCAAGACGGCCACGCCCCGGGTGGCAACTCATTCCACCATTTTCCCGCGCAACCTTTCTCCCGCGCCAAGGTTTATGACCACATGAGACCCCACTGCGGCCTCTGAAACCACGAACCAAAACCATACATGAAAACCAAATCACTGATCGCTATGGGCATCCTCGCCGGATCCTGCATCGCCGCTCAGGCTCAGGACAAACCCCAGCGTCCCGGACGCCAGGGCCCGCCGCCTCAAGTCATCAAGGAATTCGACAAGGACGGCGATGGCCAACTTTCCGAGGAGGAAAGGACAACCATGCGCGAAACCCTTCAGTCCCGCATGCAGGAGCGCCGCAAGGAGATGCTTGAAAAATTCGACGCCGACAAGGATGGCAAACTCAGCCCTGAGGAACTCTCGAAGGCGCGCGATGCCCAAAAAGCCGAAATGCTCAAGAAATACGACAAGGACGGCGACGGCGAGCTTTCCGCAGAGGAGAGGGCCGCCATGCCCATGCCGGAGAGACGTCCGGGCGGCCCGAGGGGCCAGCGCGGGCCCAAAGGTCCGCCTCCTGCCGGCGAATGATCCTTGATCAACATGCCGAATCCATCACTCCGCGGACCGCACGTCGGTCCGCGGTTTTTTCATGCCCGCCGCTCAGCTTGCCATCGCCGCCAGGCAATCCGCCCCCTCACGCAAGGCTGCGGGATTGACTGCGGGATAGAGCCACTCCGCTTTCACCCGGAAGCGGGAAATCACCCGGCTCTCCACCCAGCCATCCACCGGCTCGCTGGCCACCAGGTAGTGGCCCCTGCGGAAATCAAACCAACGGTCGGTTTGCAGCTTCCATCCCGCGCTTGCGCCGCCATCGCCCGCCAGCTAAGCATCCGCCGCCCATGACGCACGACCCCGACCAACACGCCTCGCTCGGCGCGATGTATTCGGATTACTTCCTCGATTACGCCTCATACGTGATCCTCGAACGGGCCGTGCCGCACCTCAACGACGGCCTCAAGCCCGTCCAGCGCCGCATCCTCCACGCGATGGACGAGATCGACGACGGCCGCTACAACAAGGTGGCCGGCATCGTGGGCAACACGATGAACTACCACCCGCACGGCGACATGTCGATCAGCGCGGCCATCGTGCAACTCGGCCAGAAGGACCTGCTCATCGATACCCAGGGCAACTGGGGCAACACGCTCACCGGCGACGGCGCGGCCGCCCCGCGCTATATCGAGGCGCGGCTCACCAAGTTCGCCAAGGAAGTCGTCTTCAACCCCAAGACCACCAAGTGGCTGCCCAGCTACGACGGCCGCCGCAAGGAGCCGGACACCCTGCCGGTGAAATTCCCGCTGCTGCTCGCCCAGGGCGTCGAGGGCATCGCCGTGGGTCTCGCCTGCAAGGTGCTGCCGCACAATTTCAACGAACTCATCGAGGCATCCATCGCGGTGCTGCGAAATGAACCCTTCACCCTGCTGCCTGATTTCCCCACCGGCGGCATCATGGATGCCAGCGATTACCGCGACGGCCTGCGCGGCGGCAAGGTCCGCGTCCGCGCCCGCATTTCCATCGAGAAAAAAGCCCTGTTGCGCATCACCGAGATCCCCTTCGGCACCACCACCGGCGCATTGATGGACTCGATCGTCGCCGCCGGCGAAAAAGGGAAAATCAAGATCCAGAAAATCGAGGACAACACCGCCGCCACCACCGACATCCTCGTCCACCTGCCCGCCGGGGCCGACCCGGAAACCACCCGCGACGCGCTCTTCGCCTTCTCGGACTGCGAGCTGACGATCTCACCCAACGCCTGCGTCATCACTGACGGCAAACCGCAGTTCCTTGGCGTTTCCGATATCCTCAAACGCTGCGTCGAGCAGACGCGCGAGCTGCTCAAGCTGGAACTCGAAATCAAACTCGGCGAACTCGCCGAAAAATGGCATTTCAGCTCGCTGGAAAAGATCTTCATCGAAAACCGCATCTACCGCGATATCGAGGAGTGCGAGACCTGGGAGGCCGTCATCAAGGCCATCGACGACGGCTTGAAGCCGTTCAAGAAATTCCTCAAGCGCGAGGTCACCGAGGACGACATCGTCCGCCTCACCGAGATCAAGATCAAACGCATCTCGAAATACGACTCGTTCAAGGCCGACGAGGAAATCAAGGGACTCGAAAAAGCCATCGACGAGACCGAGAAGAACCTGCGGAACCTGACGAAGTTCACCATCCGGTGGTTCGAGGAACTCGGCAAAAAATATGGCAAGGGCCGCGAGCGCAAAACCGAGATCACCTCGTTCGACCGCGTGGACCGCACCCAGGTCATCGCCGCCACCGAGACCTTGTATCTCGATGCCAAAAACGGATTCGCCGGTTACGGTCTCAAGAAGGATGGCGAGCCGGTCGAGAAATGCTCGACCATCGATGATATCATTTCCTTCACCCAGGATGGCAGGATGCGAGTGATGAAGGTGGCGGAAAAGGTCTTCTGCGGCCAGCGCCCGCTGCGGGTCGCCGTGTTACGCAAGGACGAGGACCTGATTTACTCGATGATCTACCGCGACGGCCGCGACGGCCCGATCATGGCCAAGCGCTTCACCGTCGGCGGAATCACGCGCGACAAGGAATACGACCTCACCCCCGGCACGCCCGGCACCCGTGTGCTCTATTTCGCCGTGCACAAGTCCAACGAGGAAAGCAGCGCCCAGATGCTGCTGGTTCACCTCAAGCCGGCCCTGCGCATGCGCAACCTGATCCGCCCGCTGCACTTCGCCGAGTTCGGCATCAAGGGCCGCGGCTCCCGTGGCAACCTCGTCACCAAGCACGGAGTGGAGAAAATCATCCGGGCGCCGAAGGATTACGACCCGAGCGTGGGAGCTTGAAGCAGGCCGTCATTACCGGTTTCAGCCCTGAATGGCGCTAACTCAAGTGGCTGCCTGGAAAATACGTGAATCCTGAATTTTAATCCTTACCAATTTGGTCATGTATTCGAGAAACCCGGCAGGGATGGCGGCGGCAGCGATTTCGAGGCTTGATGCGAGCCGCGCAAATGCGAATATGCTCTCACACCATGTCCCATCGCCCCGCCGTCGCCCTCAGCATTGCCGGTTCCGATTGTTCGGCGGGCGCGGGTATCCAGGCGGACCTGAAGACGTTCCAGCACTTCGGCGTGCACGGGCTTACGGCGGTGACCTGCGTGGTCTCTGAAACTGCGAACGTGGTGCGCGCGGTCCATCCGGTGCCGGTCGATATCGTGGCGGAACAAGTCTCGCTGCTGCTCGATTCGTTCCCGGTGGCGGCGGTGAAGACCGGCATGTTGTTTTCCGCAGCGCACGTGCGGGCGGCCGCGGACATCCTAACAGCGCATCCGGATCTCGCACTCGTCATCGATCCGGTGATGGTGGCGTCCACCGGCGATCCGCTGCTGGAGACGGAAGCGCTTGCGGCCTATTGTGATTACTTGCTGCCACTGGCCCGCGTGATCACGCCGAACCTGCCCGAGGCGGAGGTTTTGTTGGGCAGGAAAATCCCCGGCGAATCCGCGCTCGAGGCGGCCGCGCGCGAGTTGGCGGACCGCTTCGGCACCGCGGTGCTTCTCAAGGGTGGCCATTTGCCCGGTCACACCTGCCTCGACCTGTTGCTGGAAAACGGCGAGGCCTTTTACTTCAGCGAGGAACGCATCGCCGTGGCCGGCAGCCATGGCACCGGCTGCACGTTTTCGGCGGCCATCACCGCCGCGCTGGCCCGGGGCAACACGCTGCCAGGTGCAGTGGAAACCGCGAAAAATTTCCTTGGTGCGGCGCTGCGGGATTCGTGGTCGTTTCCCTCTCCGGCCGGCGGCTCGGTGCACGCATTGAACCAAGGCATGCCATGACGCATGGCGACTGTTGAAGCACAGGCCCCCGGTCTTTGAATACGAGCCAATGCGCTTGATCACGGCGGAACGACATTCCGCGGGATTCAAGCGGCGACCGCGGCGGCGGACCGTCAATCGCCATTCTTACCCGGCCGGTTCAACCGCTCCACGGTGGCGCGCAGTGTTTTCAGGTCGGCTTCCATGCGTTCGAGCAATTCAACGAATTCAGGCTGCGGGTGTTTGGGGTCCGGCAGCACGGAGAGTTCCTGCATGGTGGAAACGATGATGCCAATGAACAAGTTGAGTATGGTGAAGGTGGCGATGATGATGAAAGGCACAAAGAACGCCCACGCGTGGGGATGGCTTTCCATCACTGGCCGCACGATCCCCATCGACCAGCTCTCCAGCGTCATGATCTGGAACAATGAGTAAAGACTCCGGCCCAATGTGCCGAACCACTGCGGGAAGTTTTCGCCGAACAAGCGGGTGGCCAGCACGCCTGCGGTATAGAAAAACACCGCCATCACCGCACATACGCCGGCCAGCCCGGGAATGGAATGCAGGAACGCGGCCACCACCTTGCGCAGCGAGGGAATCACGGTGAGCAAGCGCAGCACCCGCAACACGCGCAGCGATCGTAGGACCGCCCATGGACCGGCCCCGGGTGCCATTGCCACGGCGATGACCAACAGATCGAAAATATTCCATCCGCTGCGCCAGAAATGGCGTTGGTAGGCGGCCAGCTTCACCAACAACTCGGCCACGAAAATGACGAGGCACAACCGGTCGAGCGTCACCAGGATGCCACCCCAGCGCGCCATCGCCTCAGGCGACGTTTCCAGGCCGAGGATCGCCGCATTGAACAGGATCACCACAATGATCGCGCTCTGGATGGCCTGGGATTCCACCCATGCGGCCAAACGCAGCCGCCACGGCGCAATGCCGGTGCGGCGCTTGAGATCAATCAGTTCGGGGACTCCCATGGTTTTTGTATGGCGGTTGGTGATTGAACGCGGGGATGCATAATCGTGTCGGGCACTTCCGCAAGCGGTATTTGTCACCACTTGTCCCTGAAGAGCCGGCACTTTTTTTGTGCGTCCCGCTAAAACTTCCCGAAAACTACAGGCCGTTTGCAGCACCGCATCATACTCTTCGGCTGTCCAATCGGCTAGATCTAAGATGTGCGATCGCGTCCAATTAAAA
>JALRFY010000101.1 GCA_023253625.1 Akkermansiaceae bacterium
CGAGTGTCATGCGGAGTTGTTGTTCGAACTGGGAGGTGGCGCAGGCGTCGAGCGTGTGGTGGCCGGAGTTGTGCGGGCGCGGGGCGATCTCGTTGACTAGCAGCTCACCGCCCGGCTTGAGGAAGAACTCGACGCCCATGATGCCGCGGTAGTCGAGCGCGATGGCGACCTTGGCGGCGATGGCGATGGCGTTTTGCGAGATTTCGCAAGGGACTCGCGCGGGGACGGTGGATAGATCCAAGATATGGGCGCGGTGCCGGTTTTCCGCAGGATCGTAGGCGGTCGTCACGCCATCGGCGTCGCGGGCGATCATCACGGACAGTTCTTTTTCAAACGGCACCCAGGCTTCGAGCACGCCGCGTGGGGAGTTGAAGGCCTGCCAGATTTCCTCCGGGTTTTCATCGCCGCGCAATTTGATCTGTCCGCCACCGTCATAGCCGAAGGCTGCGGTTTTCAGCACGCCCTGGCCGCCGAGTTCGCGCATCGCATCGGCGAGTTCGCCCGCGCTGGCAACGAGCCAAAAATCCGTGCATGGGATGCCATGGCGGCGAAGGAAGTTTTTTTCGCGCTCGCGGTTCTGGCAGATTTCGACCGCGGCGGGCGAGGGGTGGAGTGGCAAACGTTCGGCCACTCCGACGAGAGTGGCATGCGGGATGTTTTCGAATTCGATGGTGGCAACCGTCGAGACATCGCAGAAGTGTTGTAGTGCCTTAGGGTCGTCGAAGGGCAGGTCGATCACCTCGTCGGCCACTTCCACGGCCGGGGCTTCGAGTCCGCCGGTCCAGACGGCGGTGCGCACGTTCATGCGGCGGGCGGCGAGCACCAGCATGCGGCCGAGTTGGCCGCCGCCGATCACCCCGAGCATGCAGTGCGGTGGATGGATGGGATGGGTGGTCATGGGTTCAATCCAACAGCGGCAGAGTGGCGGCTTTCACCGTGGCAGTCTGGCTGGCACGGTAGGCGGCGAGTTTTTCCGCCAGAGCGGGGGATGCGTTGGCAAGCATGGCGGTGGCGAAGAGCGCGGCGTTCACTGCGCCGGCCTTGCCGATGGCAAAGGTGGCGGTGGGGATGCCGGCGGGCATTTGTACGATGGAAAGCAGCGAGTCCACTCCATGAAGCGTCTTGGACTCCACCGGCACGCCTAACACGGGAAGATCCGTGATGGCGGCGGCCATGCCCGGCAGATGGGCCGCGCCGCCGGCACCGGCGATGATGCATTTCAGCCCGCGGCCGCGGGCGGCGGAGGCGTAGGAGTAAAGCTTGTCCGGTGTGCGGTGGGCGCTCACGACTTCCGCTTCCCATGTGACGCCCAAGTCGCGCAGGGTGCGCGCGGCGTGTTCCATCGTCGGCCAATCCGACGTGCTTCCCATGATGATGCCTACCTGTGGTGCGTCGTGCATGTGCGCAGGCTGCATGGCTGCCGGGCGCTGGGCAAGCTGTCAGTGGTCCGGAACCCGGGCTTGGCCGGTCAATGTTCGGCACCGCGTTGACAGGGTGGCGGGCTGCGATTTTACTGCCGCTAATGAATATGGCGGGTTGGTTGTCGGGATTGTTGGCCGTATGCCTATCGGCGGCTTGTGCGCCCTTCGGTGGTGGCGGCGATTCCTGGCGTGCGGAAGTGAACCGGCAGGCGGCGCGCTTGGGATATCGGAACTGGATCGTGGTGGCGGAGGCGTCGTTTCCGCTGCACAACCGCCCCGGCCTGCGACTGGTGAACGCGCCGGTGGAGGTGCCTGAGGCGGTGGACCATGTGCTCCAGGCGCTCGAGCGCACCGAGAACCTGCGGCCGCAGGTCTATCTGACACGCGAGCTGCGTTCGGTGGAAAACGATTATGCGCCGGGCATCGACCAGTTGCGCGAAAGGCTGCGGGAGGCCATGCATGGCCATGAATTCACCGTTCTGGACCAGCAGTCGTTGTTGACATTGATCGAGGATGCGAACCGGAGTTTCGACGTGCTGGTGATCCGCACGCAGTCGGCGCTGCCGTATTGCTCGGTATTCATGGAAATGCGGCCAGGCTATTGGGACGCGGAGTCCGAAGAGCGGCTGCGCGAGCGCATCAAGCGCGAGCGCATGCAAAAACTTGTGCCGCCGTTTCCATGATGCGCATGCTCGCGCATGAGCCGCAAGGACGATGAATTGAAACGGGAGCGCGAGGCCGCTTGGATCGGCGACGCGGTGCTGGCCCTGTTCGCCCGCCAGTTCGTTTTGCGCCAGCGTGATTCGATGGACGGCGAGTGGTTCACGCGGTTGACGTCCAACGATTTCCTCAGCGCCTTCGGCAACCCGACGCGGGTCGAGGCGGGGATTGGGAAGATCTATCAGGAAAACGGCTTGGAAGCGGCGTTTGCCTGGATGGAGGAAAACCTGGTGCCGCTGTTCCTCAAGCAGGCGGCGAAGCGGCCAGGCTGAGTCCGGAGGGTTTCGAACTTTCGTTCCAATTTGACATTTTTGACCAAGCATCTCCCGACGATTTGCTTCCAAGCTGCCGCGTTGGATGAGATTGCATCACTTGGAGAGGTTCTCAGCTCTCAAGTATCTTGGCTGGACATTGTTTGGAATTTTCCCATCAATCCTCACTTAACCCCACACCAGCGCCCCCATGCCATTCGACCTCACCACCATCGTCCTCATCGTAGTCGCCATTCTCGGCCTGCTCCTGTTCGGAATCATCCTCTCGTTTTTCAGTGTCTGGCTCCGCGCCTGGCTGGCCGGTGCCTATGTCGGCTTCACCGACCTCATCGCCATGCGCCTGCGCCAAGTGCCCTATGGCATGGTGGTGGATGCCCGCATCACCGCCAAGAAGGCCGGGATCAACATCCCCATCGATGAAATCGAGGCCCATTTCCTCGCCGGCGGCAATGTAATCCCCACAGTGCAGGCGCTCATCGCCGCCCAAAAAGCCGGCATTACGCTGGATTGGAACCGCGCCTGCGCCATCGACCTCGCCACCAAGGGATCCGGCAAGAGCGTGGTCGAGG
>JALRFY010000161.1 GCA_023253625.1 Akkermansiaceae bacterium
TGGTGATTGAACGCGGGGATGCATAATCGTGTCGGGCACTTCCGCAAGCGGTATTTGTCACCACGCTTGAGCGCCGGCTGGCGGAACGGCAAGGATACCTGCCGTCATAAGGGTCATCATAAGGGTCAGTCCCGGCTAACAGGCATCATAAGGGTCAGTCCCGGCTAACAGGCATTATAAGGGTCAGTCCCGGCTAACAGGCATTATAAGGGTCAGTCCCGGCTAACAGGCATTGACGATTCGCGGGCCATCAAGTTTTCATCCGTCCATGGCACGGCCCTTGCGATACGAGGCGGCGGGAGCGGTATACCACGTGATGGCGCGTGGCGATGGAGGCAAGACGGTGTTTGAGAACGACAAAGACCGCTACGGCTGGGTGGATCTGCTGGAGCGGGCCTGCGGGCGGTTTGGCTGGCGGGTGCATGCCTGGGTTCTCATGGGCAACCATTTCCACCTCCTGCTGGAAACTCCGGAGCCGAACCTGGTGGCCGGCATGAAATGGATGCTCGGGGTTTACTCGCAGGGTTGGAACCGTCGGCGTGGAAGGAAGGGGCATGTGTTCCAAGGACGATACAAGGCGGTGGTGGTGAATGGCGAGGAGCGCGACGGAAGTTATTTCAAGATCGTGTCCGATTACATCCACCTCAATCCGGTGAGGTCCGGCCTGGTGGGAGGAGAAACCGGCAGGAAGCTGAAGAGTTGGAGGTGGAGCAGCTTCGGCGGCTACGCGGGCAACAAGCCGCCGGATTGGCTTGAAACCGGGAAAGTGCTGGCAGCGTTCCGGTTATTCGGGGACGACCGGGGCGCCAGGGCTTATGCCGGATATCTGGAAGCGCGGGCCCGGGATCCGAAAAGCGCGGTGACGGATGCCTCGCTCAAGGAGTTGAGGCGGGGCTGGTATTTGGGCGAGGAGACTTTCGGCAGGAAGGTGCTGGATGCGCTGGCGGGAATCACCGGTCCCAAACGCAAAAAAGGCAGTGTGGCAGGAGAGGCCGCCAGCGCTCACGACCGGCATGAGGCGGAGCGGATCGCCGTGGCGGCGTTGCGGGAACTGGGCCTTCCCTTGGAGGCATCCCATTTGGCGGGGCGTGGAACCTGGGTGGAGGAAAAGGCCTGGATCGCTGCCTTGATCCGGAAACGAACCGGCGTGAAGAACCGCTGGGTGGCCGAGCGTCTCGGGATGGGACACGAGGGCAATGTAACAAGGGCCATCCGCCGGGTGAACGGAGACCGTGTCCGGAAAAGCAAACTGGCGAAATTGGAGGCAATGCTTGTTAGCCGGGACTGACCCTTTATTGTTGTCTGGAGTGATCCTGCAAGTGACCGTTTCACGCATATTGGACCTTCCCACAGCGGCCGGATTCCGCTGGAGGATGCCGTCCGGGTTCATGCCGCCAAGCGCAGCGGCCCCATGCCGCCCTGCAGGTTGGCGCAGGTGGCTGGCGGGTTTATTGCATCACTCCGCCGCTTGTGCCGGGTGGGGAGCTCTGATTTGATGCGCGCCAACTGCCGATGAATGTCCTGCTGCTCGCCGTTCTGGTTTTCGTGCTCTATCTGGCCGCGTATCATACTTATGGTCGCTGGCTGGGGCGGAAAATCTTCGAACTTTCGGCGGCGCGCGTTTGTCCATCGCGCGAGTTCGAGGACGGCCGCGACTACGTCCCGACCTCGCGCGGCGTGGTATTCGGGCATCATTTCACCTCGATTGCGGGCACGGGTCCGATCGTGGGGCCGGCGATCGGCGTGATCTGGGGCTGGGTGCCGGCCTTGGTTTGGGTGGTATTCGGCTCGATTTTCATCGGCGCGGTGCACGACCTCGGCTCGCTGGTGGTGAGTTTGCGCCACCGCGGAAAATCGGTGGGCGACCTGGCGGGCCAACTGGTTGGTCCGCGGGTGAGGTTGCTTTTCATGTTGGTGTTGGTGCTGGCGCTCACGCTGGTGTTGGCGGTGTTTGGCTTGGTGATCACGAAGGTGTTCCAACAATTCCCCACGGCCATTTTCCCGTGTCTGGTGCAAATCCCGCTGGCGGTGGTGATCGGCCTTTGGCTTCACCGCAAGGGCGCGGGCATCACGGGTGCCTCGCTGTTGGCGCTGGCGCTGATGTATCTGTCGGTGTTCTTCGGTGATGCGGGGCCGCTGCATGCCTTCAACACGACGCTCGCGGCGATGCCGGTATGGGCTTGGACCACCTTGCTTTTGATTTATTGTTACATCGCCTCGGTGCTGCCGGTGTGGAGCTTGCTGCAGCCGCGCGATTTCATCAACTCGCTGCAATTGCTCTCGATCCTCGGCCTGCTGGTGGTGGGGCTCGCGGCGGCCGGCATCTTCGGCGGCGCGGCGGATGCCGATGGTGCGCGGCCGGTGTTGGAAATGGCGGGTCCGGCATTCCGGTGGAACCCGGAGGGCGCGCCGATGGTGATGCCTTTTCTGTTCATCACCATCGCCTGCGGAGCGGTGAGCGGATTCCATTGCCTGGTGAGCAGCGGCACCAGCAGCAAGCAATTGCGCTGTGAAAGCGAGGCGCGTTTCGTCGGCTACGGCTCGATGCTCACCGAGGGCTTTCTCGCCACGCTGGTGATCCTCGCCTGCGCGGCGGGGCTGGGACTCGGCCTCAAGGTGGATGACGCAGTGCTGCGCGGTGCCGAGGCCTGGCGGCATCAGTATGCGAACTTCGCCGCAGCCGGCGGACTGGCGGCCACCATCGGCGCGTTCGTCGCCGGTAGCGGCAATTTCCTCGCGGCCATCGGAATCCCGACAACTGCGGCGGTGGCCTTGATGGGAGTGTTCGTGGCCTCTTTCGCCGCCACCACGATGGACAGCGCCTGCCGTTTGCAACGCTATGTGATCCAGGAATTGGCGGGATCGTTGCGGGCATCCCGCACGACCGGCAGCGGCGGGCCCGGCGGGTTTTTCACCGGCAACCACGGTGCCACCCTGCTCGCGGTGGTGGCGGCCGGCGCGCTGGCCGCCATCCCCCCGGCCGGCGCGGAATGGAACCTGAAAAATGCCGGCAACGGCGGCATGCTGTTGTGGCCGCTGTTCGGTGCGATGAACCAGCTCGTCGCCGGGATTTCCTTCATCGTTATCATTTTCTACGTGCGCCTCGCCCGCAAGCCGGTGTGGTTCCTGATGCCGCCGATGATCTTCATGCTGGTGATGCCGCTGTGGGCGCTGGTGCTGCAAGTCTTCACCGGCACCGGCGCCGCACCCTCATGGCTGGCCACCGGCAATTGGCCGCTGGTGGCCATCGGCACGGTTTCCATCGCGCTGGAAATCTGGCTCATCATCGAGGCATGGGTGCTTTGGCAAAACCGTGGTATGTTGCCCGTGCCGGAAAAACCAAACATGGAGCCATCATGAAAACCATCGAATCCGTAACCGGAATCCGCAGCGCGCTCGAGGAAACCGCCGGCCCCGCCGGACGCCGCACGCTCGTCCCCACCATGGGCGCATTGCATCGCGGCCACATGGAACTCATCAAGCGTGCCCGCCAGCATGCCGGCCCCGGGGGCACCGTCATCGTCTCGATTTTCGTGAATCCGATCCAGTTCGACCACAAGTCGGACCTCGACCAATACCCGCGGCCGGTCGAGGCGGACCTGGAAAAATGCATGGCCGCCGGCGTGGATGTCGTGTTCATGCCGCGCGCCGATGAGATATATCATCCGGACCGGTCGGTGACGGTCAGCGAAACATCGCTCTCCCGCAGCTTGTGTGGTGCCACGCGGCCGGGGCACTTCGACGGCGTCTGCACGGTGGTGTTGAAGTTGTTCCTGCTCACCGGTTGCCACGCGGCGGTGTTCGGCGAGAAGGACTATCAACAACTCGCCATCATCCGCCGCATGGTGCGGGACCTGGATGTGCCGGTGGAAATCCTCGCCTGCCCGACTGTCAGGGAAAGCGACGGCTTGGCCATGTCCTCGCGCAACGTGCGTCTTCACGCACGACAGCGGGCAGACGCGCCGCGCATCCACCGGGCACTGTGCGAGGCGGCGAAGCTCGCGCGCGTGCCGGAAATCCTCGCGGCCGCCCGCGCCGGGATCGAGGGCTCGGATATGGCGAGAATCGATTATCTGTCACTGGTGGATGCGGAGACCCTGCAACCGGCCGAGTCGCTCGTGCATCCCGCCATCCTGGCCACGGCGGTGTTTTACGGCGAGGTGAGGCTGATCGATCACGTGCGGTTGGGATAAGCCCATCAGCCATGTTGGGATAGGGCTGCGGTGGTGCGGGCATCCTGCCCGCTGTGTTCCGGAAATCGCTTCCACCCCGCGCTCAACGCCCCGGTTGCAGTTTTCCGACGACCTCGTTGAAGCCGCAGTCAGCGAGCAGGCACGCGAGCCTGGCGCGGATGTCGAGGAAGTGCTTCATCTCGCCGGGTGCCATTGGCTGGCGGGCGCGCCCGGCGTGGAAGCCACGCAGATTCACGCCCTCGCGGAAGCCCTCGGGGAAATTGCCCGCGGCGAACATCGTCTCGATCAACTCGAGGATCTTGAACTGGATGCGCGTGGCCGCGGCGAGGTCGCCGCGCAGGAAGTCGCGGTAGAGTTTCATCACCGTCTCCGGAGCGACGCCGCTGGTGGCGATGGTGCCTCCGTCGCCGCCCATCATCAGGCTGGGCAGGAGGATCTCCTCGGTGCCGGTAAAGCAGGTGAACTCCGGCCGCTGCGGCTTGATCTTGGCCAGCGTGTGCATGAACCGCGGCATGTCGCGGCTGCTGTCCTTGATGCCGACGATGCGCGGGCAGTCGAGTGCCAGCCGGCGCACGACCTCGACGCTGATCTCGTTGGAGAACTGCGGGATGTTGTAGAGCAGGATGTCGATCGGCGAGCGTTCCGCCAGCTCGCGGAAGTAATGCTCGATGCTCTCCTGCGAGACTTTGTAATAATACGGGCCGGTCACCGAGACAGCGGCGCAGCCGAGATCGGCGCAATGGGCGCAGGCCTCGAGGACGAGATCGATATTCGCCTCGGCCGCGCCGGCGAGGACCGGCACGCGCCCGGCGGCCTCGTCGGCGACGATGGCCGCCACCCGCTTGCGTTCCTCGAAGCCGAGACGGATGAACTCGCCGGTGCTGCCGTTCGGGTAGAGCCCGCTGATGCCCTTGTCGATGAGCCAGCTGACGTAGCGCCGCAGTTCGCCCTCGTGGATCCGGCGGTCGTCGTGGAACGGGACGATGTTGGGTGTGAAAATGCCTTGGAGTTTCATGTTTCGGGTAACGGGATGGCGGCTAGGCAATGTTTCACGGAAACTGGGAAGCGTTCAGGATACGACGGGCGAAGGGAGCCAGCGGAAGCCCTTGATCACGAGGCGGCGTCCGAAGGACCGGTTGGCCGGGGATTGGAGTCCGGCCAGGGGGACTTCCGGGGCGTCCGCAGCAGGATCGAGGTAGTCCGGCACGCGTTGCACGACCGCCTCGCACCAGGCGCGGGCCAGGACACGCGTGCCGTCCGGACTGCGCGTCTCGCCGTAACCGCGGACGACAAAGGTGTCCGAACGGGCCTGGATGACCGGGGCGATCGGCGTGAGGATGTCGGCTTGGTTGATGTAAACCGGCGTGCCCTGATGGCGCGAGCCAAGCGCTGCGGCGGGGAACGCGTAATGGGTGCCGGCGATGTCAGCAGCTTGGATTTCCTTCCCTGCCCCACGGTAGTCGGCATTGATCGAGACCTCCGGATCCTCCAGCGCGGCTTGGACGGCACCGTAGAGCGCGAGGTCTTCATCGGGGCCCAGGCGCCGGTTGACGAATTCGCCCAACGAGCGGAACGGCCCGCGCTTCTTGACCTGCCGGACGACCGCCTCGGCAAGCTGCTGGATCTCGGTGTCGCTGAGATCGCGGTAGCCGAGCCAGCGCGAGTCTTCCGACGCGTCTGCGACGACGGGATTCGGGTTGCGGCTGATGACGTGTTCGCCGCGGTCCTGCGGCTTGAGCGAAGCGCCGCCCGGCATGGTGACCAGCCGCTTCTTCCGCGCGGCGGAGAGAACAGCGGTCCATGCCTCGACCGAGGTCGAATTGATGTTGAAGCCGCCCTCGACCATCAGGTTTCCCGCCGCCTTGAGGTAGCCCTTGGATGTCGCGCCCGAGCTGTCCGTGACCAGGTCAACCGCGTCGGCGGGACCGGTGCCGGGAGAATGGTATGGCCGGTAGGCGGCGACGGGCAGCGGTTTGATGCCGTTGTAAAAGTCCGAGACAATCGTGCGCAGGGAGCGCTCCGATCCATACTGGCGGAAAACCGGACCTTGCTGAGCCGCCATGGAGGAGAAGAAGTAGTCATCGAAGAGCAGATGGTTGGCCACGTAGCTGCGATCGACGATGCGGGCCGGAGCGTGCGGGATGGTGTATTCGTCATTATTGAACCATGAGATGTCCGGATAGAGTTTCCCGGCGACGTCCCCGCCCTGCGATTGCGAGTATTTGCAGAGGGTGAAGGGAAAAGACCTGCGCTGGATCTCGTCGCGATTCAGTCCCGGCGAGGCGAAGGAATTGCCGATGGCGAGATTCTGGAAGTAGTAGCCGCTCCAGTTCATGGCATCCATCGGGATCAAGGGAAAGTTCTGGAGTTGTGCCAGGGATGTGAGGGGCGCGAGCGGGATGGGCACCGCAACGATGCGTTGCTGGCCGCCCGGACGGTTGCTGGATCCGAAGAAGGGACGGCTCTGGAAGGCTCCCTCGACGTTGTTCACCTGCTCGAAGGTGACGTTCCAGGGATGGGCGAAGAAGGTCGTCGCCGCATCCACCCCGCTGCCACTGTGCCTCGCGGTCGAAGTGGCGGCGGCGAAGGGGTGCGCAGGAATGTTGTGAAGCCAGTTCTTGTTGGGAAGAAAGGTGTCGTCGAGGGGCTTGAGGCGCACGTCGAGCAGCAGGAACGGCGTCGGGTTGTCGACGAAGTCGCGGAGGGAGGAATTGGGGAGATTCCACTTGGAGATCGAATCGATCTTCGGATTGGAAGCCTCGTGACGCCACGCGACCTGGCCGGAGAACATCTGCTGCGTGAACCGGTATAGGTGACCGATGTGGGTGGGGCGCGGTTCGGCCCTGACCTCGAAGGTCATCTGCGCGCTCTTGCCGCCGATCGTGGTTTCGTTGAGGATGCTGCCGCTGATTTCCCAGGTGGCGAGGGCCGTGCCGATGGTGATGCGATCCTGCGGGTTGCCGGTGATCGTGCCGAGATAATGCTGGCGCCCGGGCCGGGTCGGGAGCCAGGCGGGCGGGGTTTCCACCATTTCATACTGGCCGAGGGCTCCCGTGGCCGCACCGTCGCAGGAAAACCGGCGGGCCTCGCCCGGCGCCATGGTGATGGCAGGGTGGGCACCGCCGACCGAGTT
>JALRFY010000194.1 GCA_023253625.1 Akkermansiaceae bacterium
TGACGAGCGAGGCGACCTGATCCTGCCAGCCGTCGCGGCTGGTATCGATGCGGTCGAAGACGCAGACGTGGGCGGATTTTTCGATGAATTTCCAGAATGTGCGGCGCTTGTCCACGCCTTGGGCGGTGAGGAGGAATTTCACGCCAGCGGGCATGCCTGCCTCCAGGGTGGCACGCAGGCTTTCCACGCCGGCCTCGGTGCGCTGCGAGCGGCCGGTGATGTTGTCGCCGAGGAAATTGGCGTTGCGCAGCCATACGACCTTGTCGCCACCGAACATGGGGAGCGTTTGCAGTGCCTGGACGACTGAGGAGCAGATTCCGAAGGCGGAATCCGAGTTGTCCGCGATGCCGTCGATGGTTTCGTGGGTAAAGCCGTCGTCCAGGCCGCCGGTGAGCTGGTTGTAGAGCTCGAGGGCCTTTTCGCGGACCATCCCTTCATCGCTGCCGACGACGGCGAAGAAATTGCTGGCGGCGGGCGGTTGGGATTGGGTTTTGGCAGCCACGCGACACAGCTTAACTGCCTGCCCGTGCGGTGCAAGCGCACGGATGGAGCGCCATTTGGCAGCGGGGCGGGAATTCAATTTTCCGCAGATTTTTCGTGAAGGACGGAGGCGAACATGGTGCAGTGCATGCAACCCATGCAGGCGACTCTTCTACCACCCCGCAATCCGGCCTTGTGCGCTCCTATCACCACCAACCGCGATCTCGGCGCATGCCTGATCGCGAACGTTCCGATGCGCGAGCTATTGGCCGCGGAGCTGCGCCGCGCGGGGTTGCAGTTGGTGGACATCGCTGAAGCCGGCCCGCGCACGCTGCGGATTCCGATCGACAACTGGATTGAGCTTGGCGCGCTGCTGATGCTGGGCCGCAACCCTCATTCCGCCTGCCTGCTGGATGCGGAGCACCAGGTGCTTGCGTGGAAGGGCTGTCAGAAGCCCGAGCAATGCGAGGAGAAAATCGTGACCGATGCGAATTGCTTCCCGGTCAATTATCCCTGGGATTTGCTGCGCATGAGCGAGGAAGTGCTTGCGCTGATGGATGAGACCTCGGTGCTTGGGGATGTGAGCCCACTGGCAAGCATCTCGGGAGTGGTGCGGATCGGCAGCGGGTCGCGCATTCTTCCCGGCACGGTGATCGAGGGGCCGGTGGTGATCGGGGCCAACAGCCAGATCGGCCCGAATGCCTACATCCGGGGAGCCACCAGCATTGGTTCGAACTGCTACGTGGGCAACGGTGCGGAAATCAAAAACTCGATCATTTACAATAACACTTATATCTCGCGCCAGTGTTATGTTGGCGATTCGATCATCGGCACCCACGTCACGCTCGGGGCGGGCACCTGCACCGAAAACCACCGCCATGACGGCCGCCACCATGTCTCGATGGTGCGCGGCAGGCCGGTCAACACCGGCCGGCTCAAGCTCGGTGCGATCCTGGGCGACGGCGTGCGCACCGGCGTGAACACCTCCATCGAGGCCGGCATCAAGATCGGCATCGCCCGCACCACCCCACCCGGCAGCGTGATCAGCAAGGACTTATTGTGACCGAATCGTCACAAGCGGCACGTTCCCGGCGGAAGCCGCCGTCACCTAGCATCACACCGCATGCAGCGCATATTGATTGTCGACGATGAGCAGGACATTGCCGATCTAGTAGGCTTCAACCTCCAGCGTGCGGGATATGAAGTGCTCAAGGCCCACGACGGCATCAGCGGCACCGAGATGGCGATGCGTGAGCGCCCGGACCTGATCATTCTCGACCTGATGCTGCCCGGCCGGGACGGCTATGGGGTTTTCCGCGAGCTGCGGCGGGATTCCCGCACGGTGGACATCCCTGTGATCATGTTGACCGCCCGAGCGCAGACCGAGGACCGCATCCAGGGACTCCAGGCCGGGGCGGACGATTATCTGTCCAAACCCTTCAGCCCGAAGGAACTGTTGTTGCGCGTCCAGGCCATTCTGAAGCGCGTGGACAGCCCGCCGGCCAGCACGGACATGTCTCACGGCCCGTTCCGATTCGATAAAAACGCGGTGAAATGTTATATTGATAATGAACCGGCCGAGTTGACTTCCACCGAATTCAAGCTGCTTCTTTTCCTATGTGAGCGTCCGGGCCGGCCACAGGATCGAAACGACCTGTTGCGCACGATCTGGGGCTACAGCGATGCCGCGCACAGCCGCACGCTCGACACCCACATGAAGCGGCTGCGCCAAAAACTCGGCCCGCACGGTTCGTGGATTGAAACCATCCGCGGAGTCGGCTACCAAGTGGCCAAATCCGCAGAATGAGCACCGGTCCCGAAATCCTCCTGGCGACACTTGCCGCCGCCGCCCTGTGTGCGCTTGCCATCGTTTCCTTCCGCTTGAAGAAACTCCGCCAATTCAGCCGCCTTGAAGCCGAGACCTGCCGGCAACGATACCAGCGCGAGATCGACGATGCGCATTCCGAGCGCGACCGCCTGCTTGACGCGCTTGGCGACGCCTTTCTGCTGGTGGATGCCGGTGGCATCATCCGCTTCGCCAATGCCGCGGCACACGAGTTGTTCCGCGGGCGCGAGTTGTTGCAGCGGCCGGCGCGTGAAGCCCTGCTTGAGCCCCGGCTTGCCGAGTCCTTGCTCTACTGCTTGGAAACAGGCGATCCGGCGAATTCGCGCGTGGTTCTTTCCCAACAAACCTCGCCGCGCGGCGATCTTGAAAGCCGTGGCGTCAACGCGTGGATCACCGATGCCGCGCGCCTGCCGGCCCATGGCGATGGCGGCCCATTCACCCGTGTCATCATCCGCGACGTGACCGCCGAGCACCAGACCGACCAAATCCGCAAGGACTTCGTGGCCAACGCCTCGCACGAGCTGCGCACGCCCATGGCCATCATCAACGGCTATTTGGAAAACCTGCTCGACGACGACATGGTGGACGACCCGAAAATGGCCCGCCGCTTTCTGAGCGTGATGCGAAAGCATGCCGAGCGCATCTCGCGCATCGTCGAGGACATGCTGGTCATTTCCCGGCTCGAATCCGGCGAGGCCGCCGCGCTCAAGATCGAGCCGTTCCGTTTCCGCTCCTGTGTCAACGACGTGCTCGAGCGCCTCGAATCGGTGATCCGCGCACAACAGGCGGAAATCCGGGTGACGATGGACAACGAGGACCTGACCCTCGAGGGCGATCGTTTTTACTGGACGCAAGTGCTTTTCAACCTGGTGGAAAACGCGCTCAAGCAAAACCCCCACCCCGGTCTGCAAGTCGGAATCGGCTGCCGGACCGACGCCGGTGCCACGCATATCTGGGTGACGGACAACGGCATCGGTATTCCCAGTTCCGCACTGCCGCACATCTTCCGGCGCTTTTACCGCGTGGAAAAACATCACTCACAACACGAAATCAAGGGCACCGGACTCGGGCTCTCGATCGTCAAGCGCGCGATCGAGGCCCACGGTGGCCACATTGCGGTGACCTCCATTCCCGGGCGCGAGACCAAATTCCACATCACACTGCCAGGGATCTGAGCGGCGCAAGGCGTTGATACGGCAGACGCCATCATCCATAATCCGGCACCGCTCACACTTTGAACATTCCGCCGCGTTTGCCGGCCAGAACGGCGGCACCCATGATCGCGACGGAAAGAAACACCATCGCCCACACGCCAAGCGCGGCGGCGAGCTCGGTACCATTGCCAAGCGTGGAGAGCAGTGTGAAAATTGCCTTGGTGATCGGGTAGTGCTGCTCCTGTTGCGCGAGGATCAGGCTGTCGCTCACCTCAAGCATGGCGAAGGCGAAGGCGAGGATCGCCCCGGCAGCCAGATTCGCGCCGATGAGCGGGATGGCGACGCGGCGCAGCGTGCGGGCTGGCGTGGCACCGAGCGAGCGGGCGGCCTCCTCGAGCATCGGATTGCTTTGCTGAAGGCCCGCGACCGCCGCACGCACCACGTAGGGCAGGCGCCGGATCGCATAGGCGATGACCAGCAGCATGAACGGGCTGCCGCCCGCGCCGATCAGGAAATGGAACGGCTTTCCTTCCTGCGAGAGCGCCAGATATCCGAAGGCCATGACCAGCCCCGGCACGGCGAGCGGCAGCATCACGAAGGCATCCAGCAGATTCCGGAAACGCAAATCCGAGCGCACCACCACCCACGCGACGCACAAGCCGATGGCCACCGCGATGAGAGTGGCGCAGCCGGCATACATCAGGCTGTTCTGGATGGATGGCACCACCAGGCCGTTGCCGAGCGCCTCGATATAATGGCGCATCGTCAGTTCGTCCGGAATCACGGTGCCATACCAGCGCCCGGCGAGCGAGAGCAGCAGCACCCCGAGGTGCGGGATCGACGCGATGGCGAAAGTGAGCGCGAACCACAATGCGCAGACGCCGGATTTCCAGCCACGGAGTGGTTTCGCGGTTTGCACGCCCTTTGGCCGTGGTGCGGTGCCGAGCGGCGCGCGGCCCATCACAAGCTTGGAAACGAGGAATACGACTGCGGCAATCACCAGCAGGATAGCGGTGAGTGCGTAGGGAACCGGGTTGGTCTCGAGGCTCTTCAACCCGTCGAAAATCTGCACCGGCGCCACCCGCGAATAGTCAAAAACCAACGGCACGCCGAGTTCTGTGAACGACCAGATGAAAACGATGGCCGATCCCGCGAAGATACCGGGCATGGCCAGCGGCAGGGTGATCCGGAAAAACCGCTTCCATGGCGGGCAGCCGAGGTTTTCCGCCGCCTGCTCCATCGCCGGATCGAGATTCGCCAGTGCCGCGGCGATGTTCATATACAAAATCGGATAGAGATGCAGCGCGTTCATCAGCACGATGCCGGCGAAGCGGCCGTTGGCGAGCCAGTCGAGGGGCTGCGCGGCGTTCATCATGCCGAGATCGATGAGCAACGCGTTGAACGCGCCGTTCACGCCGAGCATTTGTTTCACTCCGACCGCGCCGACAAAGGGCGGCAGGATCAGTGGCGCGAGGACGAGCACGCCGAGCAGGCGCTTGCCAAAGAAATCATGGCGGTGCCCGATCAATGCAAGCGGCAGCGCCAACGCGAGAGTGGCGAGGGTGCTCACCAAACCGAGCGCCAGCGCGTTCCACAGTCCTTCCCGATAGATCGGGTTCTTGAAAACGGTGAGGATGAATTCGAGCGTGAAGAATTTCCCGCCCTGCGCCGT
Organism: Akkermansiaceae bacterium; assembly: GCA_023253625.1. GTDB lineage: Bacteria > Verrucomicrobiota > Verrucomicrobiia > Verrucomicrobiales > Akkermansiaceae > Luteolibacter. The sequence continues at coordinate 5,153 of JALRFY010000194.1, forward strand.
GGTTCCCTCGAAGGCCTGCCGCACCACCATCCCCGCCGGATAGACGAAGAAAAAAGCGAGCAAGGCGATCACGATGCTTGAAACGAGGATGGCGTTGCGGCGTTTCATGGCAATGAACTGTAGCGGCGGTCTGAGACCGTCGCCAGCTTGCGGGTAGGTGGATAATCGCGGGACATGTTCCAATTCCTGCGACGGTCACAGACCGCCGCTACAGATTTTTTCCGCCTTGCGGTAATTGGCACGGAAGATGGCACCCAGCTCGGCGGCGCGGCTGGCTGCGGCCAGCGCGTCCTTGGTATCCAGTGTGGGATCGCCCTTGCCGGACGTTTCATAGCCGACCATGGAAACATCGGAAAACACCGCCATCGCCCCGGGCTTCATGCCGGCGTCAATCATGGCGCGCCATGATTGCTTGAGCTCGTGATGAGAATCGATGCACATGATTTTGACCAATTGCCGCAGGGTGTTGAACGCACCACCGGTGAGCTCGCGCTGATAGGTGAAATTGCCCGGGTCGTGGTAAGGGTCCACATCGGGCATCACTGAGTTTGTGAGAAATTCAGGCGTGTAGGCATCGCGGCGGATCGGCGTGCGGTGCAGTGCGCGTTCTTGCGGACCACCCGCTGTGCCGGGTTTTGCGAACCACAGCCGCTGGCCCGGCAAGCTGA
>JALRFY010000214.1 GCA_023253625.1 Akkermansiaceae bacterium
TCACTCAACGCCCAATCCATCGGCCAAACCACTGCTGAAGCCGTCCTCGTCATCGATGGTGAAACCCATGATCTAGCCGGTCTCCAGTCCGCCTGGGAATCCACGCTCGAACCCGTCTATCCGACGCGGCCGGAAGAGATCGAGGATGGGGGATCGAAGATCGTGGATGTTCCGCTCTTCTCTTCATCCACCATCCACCATCCACCATCCGCCATCCGACCGAAGGTCGTCATCCCCGCCTTTCCCGGCACCAACAGCGAATACGACTCCGCCAAGGCCTTTAGGGAAGCCGGGGCCGATGCGGAGATCCTGGTCTTCCGCAACCTCACCGCCAGCCACATCGAGCAATCCCTGAAGGTTCTCGCGGAAACAATCCGCCAGTCGCAAATCCTCATGTTCCCCGGCGGCTTCAGCGCCGGTGACGAACCCGACGGCTCGGCCAAATTCATCGCCACCATCATCCGCAACCCGCGCGTGGCCGATGCGATCATGGATCTCCTCAAAAACCGCGATGGCTTGATCCTCGGCATCTGCAATGGTTTCCAAGCCTTGATCAAAACCGGCCTCGTGCCCTACGGGCAGATCGTGGACCGTGGATCGAAGATCGAGGATGGCATCCACGATCCGTCGGCACGGCCGACACTCGTTCACAACACGATCGGCCGCCACATCTCGCGCTACGCCCGCACCCGCGTGACCAGCACGCTGTCGCCCTGGTTTTCTAACAGCAGCGTCGGCGATCTCCACACCATCCCGCTGTCCCACGGCGAGGGCCGCTTCTTCGCCGGCGAGGACATCATTTCGCAACTCGCCGCCTCTGGCCAGATCGCCACCCAATATGTGGACGGGTCCGGCGCGCCATCCATGGACATCGCCCACAATCCGAACGGCTCGCTCGGGGCCATCGAGGGCATCACCTCGCCCTGCGGCCGCATCCTCGGCAAGATGGGCCACACCGAACGTGCCGGCATCCAGGTGGCCAAAAACATTCCCGGCGAAAAGCACCAGCCGCTGTTTGCGGCGGGAGTCCGGTATTTCGCCTAAGCCCGCTGCTGCCTGGCGGCTTGCAGGGTGTTTTTCATGAGCATGGCGATGGTCATCGGCCCGACGCCGCCGGGAACCGGGGTGATGGCCGCGCAGCGCGGGGCGACTTCCTCGTAGGCAACATCCCCGACGAGGCGGAAGCCGGATTTTTTCGAGGCGTCCTCGATGCGGTTGATGCCGACGTCGATGACGACGGCCCCCGGTTTCACCCAATCCGCCTTGACCATTTCCGGGCGGCCGACGGCAGCGACGAGGATGTCCGCGCGGCGGCAGATGGCGGGCAGGTCTTTCGAGCGCGAGTGGGCGATGGTGACGGTGGCGTTGGCTTTCTTGGAAACGAGCAGCAGCGCCATTGGTTTGCCAACGATCATGCTGCGGCCGATCACGACGGCTTCGGCACCGTGGGTATCGATGCCGGCGGTTTCCAAAAGTTTCATGCAACCGGCGGGAGTGCAGGGGACGAAGCCGGTAGGGTCCTCAAGTGCGAGCTTGGCGACGTTTTCCGGGTGGAAGCCGTCCACGTCCTTGCGCGGATCGATGGCGCGGACGATGGCCTCCTCATCGATGTGCGGCGGCAGCGGGGATTGGACCAGAATGCCGTGGATGGCGGAATCGGCATTGAGCGAGCGGACCACCTCCAGCAATGCGTCCTGGGTGGTGGCGGCGGGCAGTTCGATCTTGCGCGAATGAATGCCGAGTTCGTGGCAGGTGCGCACTTTCGAGCCGACATAGACTTTCGATGCCGGGTCGTCGCCGACGAGCACGACGGCCAGTCCGGGGACGGTGCCCAGGTTGATCAGGTGGGCTGCCTCGGCACGGCATTCATCGAGCACGGTGGCGGCGATTGCCTTGCCATCGAGGATGCGGGTGGGGGCCATGGCGGGTTTTACCAGTTGAGTTTGGCGAAGGCCGTGGGAACGAAGCGTCCGTCCTTGCGGATGAGCTTGCCGTCGAAGCGGATCTCGCCGCCGCCGTGTTCCCTGCGCTGGATCGAGACAAGGTCCCAGTGGACCTGCGAGCGGTTGCCGTTGTCGGCGTCCTCATAGGCCTGGCCGGGAGTGAAGTGAAAGGAACCGGCGATTTTCTCATCGAAGAGGATGTCGCGCATCGGCTCGCGGATGAGCGGGTGGACGCCGAGCGCGAACTCGCCGATGTAGCGTGCGCCGTCGTCGCTATCGAGGATCTTGTTCAGCTCATTGGTTTTCGCGCCGGCTTCAGCCTTGACGATTTTGCCTTTGGAAAACTCGAGCCGGATGCCATCGAAGGGGATGCCCTGATAGATGGTGGGCGCGTTGTAGGTGATGTGGCCTTCCACGGAATCGCGAACGGGCGAGGTGAAGACCTCGCCGTCGGGCACGTTGTAGTTGCCGCAGGAAACGAGGGTGGGGATGCCCTTGATGGAAAAACGCAGGTCGGTGCCGGGGCCGGTGATGTGGACCTGGTCGGTCCGGTTCATCAGCTTCTGGAGTGCGTTCATGGCGGGGCGGATCGCCTTGTAATCGAGCAGGCAGACCTTGAAGTAGAAATCCTCGAAGGCCTCGGTGCTCATGCCGGCCTGCTGGGCCATCGAGGGCGAGGGCCAGCGCAGCACGCACCACTTGGTCTTGCGCACGCGGTGATCGAGCACCGGGCGCAGGTGTTTCATGGCCAGTTTCATGTTTCCGGCGGGCACGTCGGATGTTTCGGCGATGTTGTGGCCGCCGCGGATGGCGATGTAGGCGTCCATGTCCTTCATCTCGGCGAGCAGGTGCCTGGCGATGATCGAGTATTGTGCGTCTTCCGCCCCTTTGAGCATTTCGCGGTTCAGGCGGCTCTGGTGCACGCGCAGGAATGGCAGCGCACCCTTGGCGCGGGCCTCGCGGATCAGCGCGACGCCGATGGAGTCCGGCACGTCGTGGAGATCGATGAGGACTTTTTCGCCCTTCTTGAGAGCGGTTGAATAGCGGACAAGCTGGCGGGCGAGGGCGTCGATGCGTGCGTCGTGCATGGCGACGTCTGATAGCCATGTGACGGCTGTGATCCAAGCGCGAAGTCGGGCGTGCGGAAAAGAATCGCACGCCCATGGGCTCAGTTGGCCGGCGGCGGGATGTGCAATTCCTCGCCGAGGCGGATGACGTCGTTTTTCAGGCCGTTGAGGCGGATGATGTCGGATGCTTCGCAGCCGTATTGGCGGGCGAGGCGGGTGAGGTTGTCGCCGCGGACCACGGTGTGCTTGATTGGCTCCGGCATTTCCCGAGGTGCGGGGTTGTTGGCAGTTGCGGGATGCTCCCCGGGGGTTGGGTTTTGCGTGGGCTCGGGTGCTTGCTGTTCCGTTTCCGTTTCCGTTTCCGTTTCCGTTTCCGTTTCCGTTTCCGTTTCCGTTTCCGTTTCCGTTTCCGTTTCCGTTTCCGTTTCCGTTTCCGT
>JALRFY010000273.1 GCA_023253625.1 Akkermansiaceae bacterium
CAGCAGGCGAGGAAACTGATGAAGACGTGGGCTTCGATCCGCTTGTCGAGTTGGTGAAAGACCGGGCGTAGTCCGAGGTCGCCTTTGAGGGTGCGGAAGCTTTCTTCGATGCGAACGAGATGGATGTAGTATTTCCGAAGAGGGACCCTCGGAAAATCAAGGGCTCCAGCGCCTCAGACGGGCGAAAATCGATGAATTGCGAATCTAACAGCGGAAGTCGGGCCAGGCAAGGCATGGCATCCACCATGCATTCGCACGGCGGCCCCGGCGGTGCCGTCCTATCCTGCCCCCCCGGCGCTATCGACCTATCTCACTCCACTTCCACCTTGCGGCCGTATTCGGCGATGATCTTCGGTTCGATCTCGCGCGGGACGTCCTCGTAGCGGACGAATTTCTCGCGGTGCCTGCCGCGGCCGGCGGTGATGGCGCGGAGCTGGCTGGAGTATTGATACAACTCCGCCTGCGGTACGTGTGCGACGACCACCTCGAAGCGGCCCTCGGTTTCCATGCCCATGATCTGGCCGCGGCGGCCCGACAGATCGGCGAGCACCGCGCCCACGGCGTCGGACGGCACCTTGACACGCAGCTCCATCACCGGCTCGAGCAGCTTCGGCCCGGCCATCAGGAATGATTCATGAAACGCCGCCTTGCCGGCGATCTGGAAGGCGATGTCCTTGGAGTCCACCGGGTGTTGTTTGCCGTCGTAAAAATCGATTTTCACATCGGTGACCGGGAAGCCGCCGTATGGCCCCGCCGCGCAGGCGGCCTGCACGCCTTTTTCCACGGAGGGGACGAACACGCGGTCCACATTGTTGCCGACGAGCGACTGGGTGAAGACCACGCCGCTCTCGGCCGGCAGCGACTCGATGCGCATCCACACTTCCGCGAACTGTCCGGCACCGCCGGTTTGTTTCTTGTGGCGGTATTTCGATTCGCCGCGGCCGTTGATGGTGGCGCGGTAGGAAACACGCGGCGCGACGAGCTCGACGTCCACATTGAAGCGGCGCTTGAGTTCCTCCGCCATGATCTGAAGCTGCAGCCAGCCTTGGCCGGACACGATCGTCTGGCCGATCTCCGTCTCATGATGATACTCGAAGGTCGGATCCTCCTCGCGCAAGGCGGCGAGTCCTTCGCCGAGCTTGTTGAGGTCGGATTTCGATTTCGCCACCAGCGCGCCGCGGGTGTTGGGCGGCGGGAAATCGACCACCGGCAGCGTGACCTGGCGCGCGGCCGCGCAGAGTGTGTCGCCCGAGTGGGTGGCGCGCAGTTTCACCACCGCGCCGATATCGCCGGCGTGCAATGACGGCACCGGTTCGCGCGCCGAGCCGTTCACGCGGTAGAGCTGGCCGATCCGCTCGGTTTCGCCGCGGGTCACGTTCACCAGTTCGGAGCCGGACACCACATCGCCGCTGTAAACACGGAAAAACGTCAGGTTGCCCACATGGTCCTCATGCATCGTCTTGAAGACGAATGCCACCGCCTGGCTGTCCTTGAGATCCACCATCACCTCGCCGCCATTCGCCTCCTCCGCCTTCACCGTGGCACGGTCCAGTGGCGATGAGCCATATTTCGCGATGAAGTCGAGCAGGCGCGAAACGCCGACGTTCTTCGCCGCCGATGTGGCGAACACGGGCACGACCAAACTCTTCTGCACCGCCTCATGCACGTGGGCGCGCAGATCTTCCTCGCTGAGCGTTCCCTGTTCGAAAAATTTCTCCATCAGCGCGTCATCCGACTCCGCGACCATGTCGATGAGCTGGCGGTGCAGCTCGGTCACCTTATCCTTGAGCGCGCCATCGGCGGGTTTTTCCACGTATTTTCCACTGCCATCGGCGGCGAAGGTGATGACTTCCGAGCGCATCACATCGAGCACGGAGACAAATGAAGGGCCTGCATCGATCGGCACGGTCATCGGGAAAACCCGCGCGCCGTAGTGCTCCTTCGCCTCCTCCAGGATCGCGTCAAAGCGGGTGCGCTCGCGGTCGAGCATATTGATGACCAGGAAGCGCGGGATATCATAGGTCTCCGCCGCGGCCCAGACCTCGTCGGCACCGGTTTCCACGCCGTTCACGCCGCTGACGACCACTATGGCGGAGTCCGCCACGCGCAGCGCGCTGAGCGGCTCGCTGACGAAGTCCGGCGCACCGGGGCAATCGATCAGGTTCAGTTCGCGCCCCAGCCATTCCTCGGCGATCACGGTGGCGTGGATCGATTGCTGGTGCGCTTTTTCGTCCACATGGAAATCGGAAACCGTGCTCCCTTGTTCGATGCTGCCGGCGCGGGACAGCTTCCCGGCGCAAACGAGCATGGCTTCACACAACAGGGTCTTGCCGGTGGAGGCGTGGCCGGTCACGGCGATGTTGCGGATATCTGGGGCGCGGTAGTCTTGCATGGTCATGGCGATGCGTTGGTTGGGGGTTGGAAAAGTGGCGGATGTTTTTGATCCGTTTCCATTACGCCCGGCGGGCCGCCCGCCGTCAATCACCGGCGCGCCGCCGCGAAATCCGGCGTGCATTTTGGCGGAATCCGCACAATCCACGCTCTGCTTGACGCGCATGCCCTGGTGGCAAATCCGCCTTATTCGCACCGTTGCGCGGCCTCGATCACCGGTGCAAGCGGGCTTTCCAGCGGCGTGCCCGCGGTGACCTCGGCCAGGTGGCCGATGGCGGCCGGAATATGCTGTCGATACCACTCGTCGCCGCGGTTGCGGAGGATCTTGCCATATGCGCCGAGCGCCTGCATCAGGCGTTGCGCCGCGCATTGGTGGAAGAGCGAGGTTTCCGGGCGCTCGTCGGAAATTTCCTCCCATAGATCGAGCAGTTGACTGCGCTCGTCGACGGAGTGGCGCAGGTAGGGATCGAAGACCAGCGAGGCGAGGTCGTATTCCTGGCGTCCGCGGCGCAGGCCCTGGAAATCGATCAGCCACACCTGCTCGTCGTGAATCATCAGGTTTTGCGACTGGAAATCGCGATGCACCAGATGGCGCGCCACGGTGCCGAGTTTGCCGGCCATTTCCCTGAATGATTCCTCGCGCCGCAGCGCCGCGGCGTCCATGCCGAGCAGGCCCTCCACGAAGTGCTCGAAGAAATATTCCTGTTCCCAACGATACAGCGCGGCATCGAAGGGCGGCATGAGATGCATGTCCTTGGGCGCGCGGGCGTAGAACAACCGGTCCACCTGCTCGAAGGCCTGGCGGTAAAACGGCAGCCGCCCGGCAAACGGCCGCTCGCGCAGCGAGAGCAAGTCGGCATCGCCGAGATCCTGCACCAATGCCACCCGGTAGCGCGGGCGGTCATGCAGGATCTCCGGCACCCGCAGGCGGGATTGCTTGAGAAAGCGCGCCACCGGCACGAATTGCTCGTTGTCCTCGCGCTCCTCGGTCCAGTGGACGCCGATGAATGGCTCGCGCAGTGGCGATTTCACGCGGACGATGGTGCGGCCGGACGCGCCGCGCGTGATCGGCTCCAGCGTGATCGAGACGCTGGGATCCACTTCGAGAAACTGCCGGGCAGTGGCTAAAATCGCTTCGGTTGGCATCGGCGGGCGCAAACTACGGTGGAAAAATCCCGCCCTGCCAAGGGAAAACCGGGGGATTTCAGCCGCCCGTCACGCGCACGATGGCGAACCACGCGGCTGCCGCAACCGCCGCGAATGCGAGCCCGCCCGCGATCCGGTCGGTCACCGTGGAGACCGGCCGCTGCGGCGAGGACGACTTCGGGAAAACAATGACCGCATACAACATTCCCGCCAGCAGGCCGCCGGCGTGCGCCGCATTGTCAATGAACCGGAATCCGACCACCCCGATCAGTGCGGTAAGCAGCGCCCCGGCGAGCAGGCGGCGGGTGGCCGCGCGCGGCACCAGCCGGCGATGCAGCCACTCGAAAACCAACAGGAAGCCGAGCCAGCCCATCAAGCCGCCCGAGGCACCCACCGACGGGGCCGCCAGAAAACGCGCAGACGCCTCGCCACCGATGCAGGCGGCGAACAGGAACACCAGCGGCACGTGCGGCCACCGCGCGAAGACCTCCATGCGCTTGCCGAGATAGAGCAAGGCGGCGGCATTCATCAGGAAATGCACCAGATTGCCGTGCAGCAGCGGCGCGGTGAACAGGCGCCACCACTCGCCGCCGTGGTAAGCCGGTTTCACCATGCCCGCCGCGGCGATCGAATTTCCGGGCATCATCTGCGCGATCCCCACCGCGCCGATGATGAGCAGCAACAGGCGCGTGGCCGGCGCCTTCTGGAGCTCGAGCCAGGTATCGAACCGCAATGCGGGCACCGCCGCCGCAATGTCCCGCGGCGTCCAACGGCCGAACTCGCGCGTCCGTTTCACCGCCTGATACCACGGGATGAACGCGAAAATCAGGAACATCAGCAAGGCAACGCCCACGGACATCGAGTGCAGCAGCGCCCGCATGGCGAACAGCAGGCGCTCGCCCGCATCCGCCTGCCGTGGCGCGAGTGCCCAGCCTTGGTAAAGCATCCACAACGCCAGCCCGCCCGTGAGAATCCCGAACCAGCGCAGCCGGTCGTGCGCCTCCAGCAGATCGCCCGCCGCCAGCCGCCGCCGCGATTCAAGCACCGCCTCTTCCGCGCCGGCCACCTCCTCGGGCAGCATCATGCGCGGGTGCCCGGGCATCCATGCCAGCAGCAGCCGGGCGTCGCCGTCCTTGCGGATGGCCTCCAGCAATTCTTCGCGGGAAGCGCAGTTCTGGCGTTTCCCCTTGTGATCCACCCAGCCCCAGCCCTCGGGTGCCGGGGGAAATGCATCGTCACGCGCCCAGACGGGCAACGGGCCGGGATCGTCCGCGGTTTCACTCACCGCAGGCAAGCGTCAGGGTTGCTCCGGATTTTCTTCCGAAGAGGTTTTTTCCGCAGGGGCCGGAGTTTCCGGAGCGGCTTCCTCCGGCGCATCGGGTGTCTCGGCCTGCTCCGGAGCCGGAGTCTCTTCCACCGCCGGGGTTTCTTCCGCCGGGGCTTGCTCGGTGGGAGTCGTTTCCTCGGCGGGAAGCTCCTCGCTGAGCGACTTCGGCAGCGTTTCTTCCGCGGGTGCGGCCGGTGCGCTTTCCCCGGCCATGGCGGATTCCTGCTTCGGCTTGAGCAGGCTTTCCTTGCGGTTCTGGTTTCCGATCAGAACCGCAAGGATGAGGCTGATGAGGAAAAACAGCGAAGCCAGATACACGGTGCCGCGCTGGAGCACGTTGGTGGTGCGCGCGCCGAAGACCTGATCGGTCACGCCGCCGCCGAACGCCGCGCCGAGTCCCTCTTGTTTCGGACGCTGCATCAGGACGAGCAGAATCAACAACAGGCAGATGATCACAAACGCCACCAACAGCAGGTTGATGGAAATGGAGAGCCAATCAATCGCGGCAATTTGCATGGGCGCGGGACTATGGGTGCCCCCCTGCGGCTTGTAAAGAGGCGAGTTTCCCAAGCGTCCGGCCCGGAATGACGCCACTCAACCGCCGGATTTTTTCTCGTTTCCACCGGCCCGCCGGCGGGTTTGAATCCGCCCGCCATGTGGAAAGGCCGCTTCTCCCAAGACACCTCATCGCTCGTCCAGAAATTCGGCGAGTCCGTATCCTACGACTGGCGCTTGTTCCCCCACGACATCGCCGGTTCCATCGCCCATGCCCGCGCGCAGAAAAATGCCGGCCTGCTCAGCGACGCGGAGTTTTCCCAAATCGAAGCCGGCCTGTTGGACATCAAGGCGGACATCGTCAGCGGAAATTTCGAGTTCCGCACCTCGCTTGAGGACATCCACATGAACATCGAGGCGGAACTCACCCGCCGCATCGGCCCGGCCGGCGCGAAACTCCACACCGCCCGCTCGCGCAACGACCAGGTGGCCACCGACACCCGCCTCTATTGCCGCACGGAAATCGACGGCCTGCAGCTCGAAATCACCGGCCTGCAACTCGCCCTGCTCGACCGCGCGGAAAAATACGCCGCCACCGTGATCCCCGGCTACACCCACCTCCAACGCGGCCAGCCAGTCACCGCAGGCCACCATTTCCTCGCCTACGTCGAGATGCTCGAGCGCGACAAATCCCGCCTCGCCGACTGCCGCCAGCGCCTCAATGTCTCGCCGCTCGGCTCCGGCGCGCTGGCCGGCTCGACCATCAACCTCGACCGCCGGGCGATCGCCGCCGAACTCGGCTTCGCGGATGTGACCCACAACTCGATGGACGCCATCGCCGACCGCGACTACATTGCCGAGCTGTTGTTTGTCATCTCATTGTGCGGCACGCACCTCTCGCGGCTCAGCGAGGATCTCATCCTGTGGTGCTCGGCGGAGTTCGGCTTCGCCTCGCTCTCCGACGCGCACACCACCGGCTCGTCACTCATGCCGCAGAAAAAAAACCCGGACGTCTGCGAACTCACCCGCGGCAAGACCGGCCGGCTGGTCGGCAACCTGATGAACCTGCTCGTCGCCCTGAAAGGCCTGCCGCTCACCTATAACCGCGACTTGCAGGAAGACAAACCACCGCTTTTCGACTCGGTGGACACCCTGCGCATGACACTCGCGGTGAACACCGAGATGATCGCCGCCATGCAACTGCGCGAGGCAACATGCCGCACCGCCGCCGCCGATCCCATGCTGCTCGCCACCGACCTCGCCGATTGGCTGGTGAAACAGGGCGTCCCCTTCCGTCACGCGCACGAACTCGTCGGCAAGGCCGTCGCGCTGGCCATCGAAACGCAAACCCCGCTCGACCAACTCGATCTGACAGCCATCGATCCCGCCTACGGCCCGGAGGCGAAGCAGGTGTTCTCGCTCGACCGCGCACTCGCCGCCCGCACCAACCCCGGTGCGCCGTCCATCGAAAACGTCCGCGCGGAAATCGCGCGCTGGCGTTCCGTGATCGGCCAGTGACTGCCATGCGCGCGCTTGTCATCGAAACTTCCACGCCGCACGCATCCATCGCGCTGGTGGATGGAGATATCATATCGCAGCGCGGCTTCCAAAGCGACCGCGGCCACAACGCAATGCTCTTCCGGCCGCTGGAAGAGTTGTTGTCCAAGGTCAACGCCCTCGATCTCGTGCTGGTCGGCAGCGGGCCGGGAAGCTACAGCGGCACGCGCGTCGGCATCGCCGCGGCCCAGGGAGTGGCCATCGCCATGGACTGCCCCGCGGTCGCCGTGCCATCCATCCTCGCCGTGCCCGCTGCGGATCATGGCGCGCCTTGCCTCGCCATCGGCGACGCCCGCCGCGGCTCGTTCTGGACGGCGGCCATCGATGGCCTGGCGATCACGCGGGAGCCTGGTTTGTGCGATGCCGCGGGTTTGTTGGAACGGCTTTCCGCCAGCGCGGAAAACACCGCCGTTTTCTCCTTCGAGGATCCCGCCCGCTTCCCGATGCCGCCGGAAATCAAGGCGCGCGTATCCATGCAATTTCCCGACGCCACCCGGCTGTGGCGCGCCTGGCTGGCCACGGGCGAGGCCACGCGCCACGCATGGTCCGCGGAAATCCCCCAGCCGCTCTACCTCAAGCCGCCGCACATCACGAAAGCCAAACCGAAAATCCCGGCCTCGTAGATGAAACATCGCCGCGTCGTCCCCGAACTCCTCGATCACCTGCCGGCAGACGATCCCGCGGCGCGGCGCTCGCGCGCGGACTTGCGGCGCATCAATTTCCTGATGGGCAACGAACGCTGGGTCTTGCGCGCACTGCGCCGTTTCCCCGCTGCCGCAAGCCGCGGAATCACCGAACTCGGCGCGGGCGATGGCGCGCTGGTGGTAAAAACCGCACGCGCCTTTCCCGGATGCCGCGTCACCGCCCACGATCTGGCACCGCACCCGGAAATCCCGGCGGATGTCGCCGCGCATGTCGATTGGCGGAGCGGCGATGTGTTCCACCACCCTCCGGCACCGGGTGGCGTGCTGGTGGCGAATTTGTTCCTCCACCACTTCGAGGGCGCGGCACTCCGCACGCTCGGCGGGATCTGCAATGACTTCGAGGCGCTCGTCTTCAACGAACCCGACCGCGCCCGGCTCGCGCTCGCGCTGGGGTATGCGCTCCACCCGTTCGTCAACCGCGTCACGCGGCACGACATGACCGTCAGCATCCGTGGCGGATTCCGCCATGGCGAAATGCCGGCCATGCTCGGGCTCGACCCGGCACGCTGGACATGGTGCGAAACTTCCACATGGCGCGGCGCGCGCCGCATGCTAGCGTGGCGCGCTTGAACCGAAACGTCACCATCGCCGGCGGCGGCCTCGCCGGACTCTCGCTCGGCACCGCCCTGCGCGCGCGCGGCATCCCCGTCACCGTGCTCGAGGCCGGCTCCTATCCGCGCCACCGCGTCTGCGGCGAATTCATCTCCGGCGTCACCGCGGAAACGCTCCGCTCACTCGGCATCCTCGATCTGCTGGCAGATGCCCGCCAGCACGTCTCCCTCGCCTGGCACGACCGCGGCCGGCGCTTCCTAACAGACACGCTGCCGGTTCCCGCATATGGCATCTCGCGCCACCGGCTCGATGCGCGCCTCGCCGGGCGCTTCCGCGAACACGGCGGCGAGCTGTGCACCGGCATCCGCGCCCGGCCGGAACCCGCCGAGGGCCTCGTCTGGGCCGCCGGCCGCCGGCCACGCACCGGCCGCTGGATCGGGCTCAAGGCACACGTCCGCATCGCCACCGCCATGGACCTGGAAATGCACTCCGGCACCAACGGCTATTGCGGCCTCGCCGCAGTGGAAGACGGCTGGACGAACGTGTGCGGGTTGTTTCTGATAGATAAAACCATTGCCGCCCGCGGCCGGGACTTGCTGCCCGCCTATCTCGAAGCCGGCGGGCAAGAGCGCCTCGCCGCAGCCTTGCGCGCTGCCGGGTGGCGCGATGGCTCGTTTTCCGCCGTGGCGGGCTTCGAACTCGGCCGCCAGCCGCCATTCCCCGGCCTGCTGTGTGTGGGCGATGCCGAGAGCATGATCCCGCCCTTCACCGGCAATGGCATGAGCATGGCCTTCCAGGCGGCGGAACATGCCATCGCCCCGCTCGCCGCCTGGTCGCAGGGCGGATGTTCATGGGAAAATGCCTGCCGGACGATCCGCGCGCGGCTGCACCAATGCTTCCGCCGCCGCCTCATCGCGGCCGGCATCCTGCACCGCGCGCTTTTCCACAGCGGCATCCGCGAAACCGCTGCCTCACTCGCCACCACAGGCGTGCTTCCATTCGGCAAACTGCTGCCGCTGGTCCGCTGATCAATTTCCTGCGGATCACTCCTCCGTCGCATATTCCCGCAAGCGGCCGGCCAGATCCGCCGACACCACCGCGCGCACCAGGATGTCGTTTTTCTCGTAATCCGTCGAGAGCACCTTGGCATCGCGGTGGAGCAGGCTCACCAGATCCGCCCGCCGCTGCGGAATGCGGTATTCGCGGCAGCGCACCCGGTCCGCCAGCACCGCGGAGCAGGCCTTCAACAGCGCGTCAAGCCCCCGGCCCTGCAGCGCCGAGAGATGCAATGCGCCGGGAAACTTGCGGTCGAGCGCGGCCAGCACATCGGGGTCGGTGACGAGATCGGTCTTGTTCAGCACCGTGATGACCTCCTTGTCCTCCGCGCCGAGCTCCTTGAGCACTTCGAGCGTGGTGTCGTGCAGGCGGTCGATTTCCGGCGAACTGGCGTCCAGCACATGGACCAGGAAATCCGCAAGCACCGCTTCCTCCAGCGTGGCCTTGAACGCCTCCACCAAACGGTGCGGCAAATTCCTGACAAAGCCCACCGTGTCGGTGACCAGAAGCGGCTGGCCGTCCGGTAACTCGATGCGGCGCGTGGTGGTGTCGAGCGTGGCGAAGAGCATGTCCTTGGCCATCACATCCGCGCCGGACAGCGCGTTGAGCAGCGATGACTTGCCGGCGTTGGTATATCCGACGATGGCGGCGTGGGGCGTCTCGTGCTTCTCGCGCTCCTTGCGCTGCGTCTGGCGCTGCTTGCGGACGTGTTCGAGTTCGCGCTTGCAGCGGTCGATTGCCACATTGGCCAAGCGCCGGTCCACTTCGATCTGTTTCTCGCCCATGCCGCGCGCCGCACCGCCGCCCATGCCGCCGCCCGAGCCGCCCTCGCGGTCGAGGTGGCCCCACATGCGGGCGAGCCGCGGCAAGGCATATTGCATGCGGGCCAGTTCCACCTGGAGCCGCGCCTCGCGGGTATGCGCCCGCTTCGCGAAAATATCGAGAATCACCTCCTCGCGGTCGATCACGCACAGGTCGGCGAGTTTCTCCCACTCGCGCTGCTGCGATGGCGCGAGGCCGTTGTCGATGACGATCACGTCGCACTCGTGCGCGCGGGCGAGCTCGCAGATCTCCGCCGCCTTGCCGGTGCCGCAGAGGAATTTCTTCTGCATCTCGCGGCAGCGCGGCATCACGGACTCGACCACCTCGATGCCCAGCGTTTTCACCAGCTCGCCCAGCTCGGCGAGCAACGACTCCGCCTCATCCGCCTCGCGCGTATCAAAGTAAAAGCGCACCAGCAGCGCGCGCTCGACCATTTCCGGTTTTTCCCTGACTTCGAACATCCACCCGATGGATAGCACCGCCGCCCGCCGCCCGCGATGCGAAAAATCCGGCCCATCACACAGGTTGCGGTCCGGCCCGCGATACTCCATCATCCGCCGCATGTGGACCACCATCAGGGAATTCGAGGACATCCGGTATCAAACCACGGATGAGGGGAAAATCGCCAAAATCACCATCAACCGCCCGCAGGTGCGCAACGCCTTCCGCCCGCAGACCGTGCAGGAACTGCTGCAAGCCTTCGACATGGCCCATGAAAACCCGATGGTCGGCGTGATCATTCTAACTGGAGAAGGCGACAAGGCGTTCTGCTCCGGCGGTGACCAGAAGGTGCGCGGCCACGCCGGCTACGTCGGCACCGACGGCGTGCCGCGCCTCAACGTGCTCGACCTGCAGAAAAAGATCCGCTCATTGCCCAAGCCGGTCGTCGCCATGGTCGCCGGCTATGCCATCGGCGGCGGCCACGTGCTGCACGTCGTCTGCGACCTCACCATCGCCGCCGACAACGCGCGCTTCGGCCAGACCGGGCCGAAGGTCGGTTCGTTCGACGGCGGCCTCGGCTCCAGCTACCTCGCCCGCATCGTCGGCCAGAAGAAGGCACGCGAAATCTGGTATCTCTGCCGCCAATACGACGCGCAACAGGCGCTCGAAATGGGCCTCGTCAACACCGTCGTGCCGCTCGCCGAGCTCGAAAAGGAAACGCTCAAATGGTGCCGCGAAATGCTCGCCCACTCGCCGATCGCCCTGCGCTGCCTCAAGGCCGCCCTCAATGCCGACTGCGACGGCCAGAT
>JALRFY010000288.1 GCA_023253625.1 Akkermansiaceae bacterium
CGCAAGTCCATCCCCATCAGCGCGGCCAGGCGCGTGCGGCAGGTTTCGATCATGCGCAGGTAGGCGAGGTTGTGGACCACTCCGCCGCAGTCGGTATCGAAAAACATCACCTCCTCGCGGGTTTCGATGCTGGGACGTGGCGTGGCCATGCCGGAAGCTTGCGCATCGCTGCCGGGTCTGCAATCATGACCCTGTCCGCATGCGTGATTTTACGGACTTGCCTTTCCAATGAAACCCACCGATGCCATCCCCATTGCCCTGGCATGGCTCCTCGCTGCAGGCGCGCTGCACGCCCGCTTCACCCCGCCCGCAGAAGGCCGCGCCACATTCCGGCTCGATCAAATCCCGCTCGACCCCGCCATGCTCTCGGACCTCTCACGGCAGCTGGTGGCCATCGCCCGCGCCAACCCGATGCGGACCCCGGAACAGCGCCGCCACACCGCCAAATCCCTCGCCCTCGCCATCGCCCTTGATCCCCGCGAGGACGAAGCCCGCAATCTGCTTTCCCAATATCTCGAAAACCCGCGGCCCGACGCCCCACAAACAACCGCCGCTCCCGCCAAGATCAATGCGCTTTGGCAAACCATCGCATGGCTCGAATCCCCGCAGGCCGGCACGCACGGGCACACGCTGGCGACATTGCTCCTCGATGTCGCCGCCACCCAGGATCCTGAGCACCCGCGCGCCCGCGCCCACCACGGCGAAGCCACCGCATGGAGCGGCTGGATCCCACCCCTGGCCACCTACCAAGAGTCCACCACGCCGCCACCACCACCGCGCGTCACGCCGGACACCAGGCCCGATGCTTCCGGCAAAACCACCGTCCCGCCACTCGCCGAAGCCCACGTGCGCACCGTGATCTGGCGGGGATCCACACCCACCGTGGTCACCTTGCGCATGCAAGCCAGCCAGCCTCCGGAAACATCGGAAACTCCGGAAAACCCGCAGCCACTGTGCATCGGCCCGCACCCCCAGGAGGGTGGCGTGAACCCGCTCACCCGCACCGTCACCTCGCTGCTGGCATCGCGCCACCAATCCGTGCCGCATCACCACCGCGTCCGCATCACCTGCCCGGAACACGAAGCGGCGCTCGCCGGAAGCGCACCCCGCAGCGTCAGCGCTGCCGCCGCCCTGCTTGCCAGTGCCGCCGTCACCGGCACCGAACCGGACGCCCTCGTCCTTGGCGAAGTGGATGCCAATGGCAGGCTTTCACTGCCGCCCGACTTCTGGCTATCGCTCGTCTCGCTGCCGCCCGATCCCGGCCACAAGCTGATCCTTCCCACGCAAGCCTCCGCCTGGCTGCCAAGCCTCCTGGCCTTGGAAAAAACTCGTTTTTTCATCGATCACGAAGTCCTGCTGGCGCGCGATTTCGACCACTTGCTCGCCCTTGCCGCCAAACAACCGCCCGCCGAGACCGGCACCGTCACTGCCAGTTACCATGATATCCGCGAGCGGTCCACCGGCCAGAACCTGCGCGACTACCTGGCCAACCGCTTCGTCCGCCAGCGCTTGGAAGAGCTTGCTTCACAGGCCCCATGGCACGCCTCCGCCAGCATGCTGAGGCTCCAGGCAGCCGGCCTCCGCCCGGTCGTGATCCACCGCGCCGTGCTCGCCACAGAACTCCGCATGGCTATCGCGCCCATGAAGGCCGTCACCGCCGCTCTCGACCGCGAGTTTTTCGATGCCGCACTCACCGCCCGGGAAACCGCCGCCATGGGTGAAATCCACGATCGGTGCCGGGAAAACATCGACCGCTTCGAAAAAGTCACCGCACGCACCGACCAGGACCTGTTCCAAGCCGCCCGCGCGCTCACCGCCACGTTGCGCACGCTCGAGCGCACGACCCGCTCGCGCGGTGAGCCCGCACTGCTCCAATTCACCATCCATCGCGCACTGCGCGACTTTGCAGGCCAATACGAGGCCCTCGTAAAACTGCTGCGACAGGAGGAATCCAAGGGGGTATCCAGCGGCGCGGTCCCCTCTCAGGGAGGCGCTTTGCCAGAGTGAGGATAGATTGATTCCAGGTTTCCAAATCAAACTTCTGAACAATCCCTGTCCGCCCGGAGGCTTCAGTCGGATGTTTTCAACAGGTTCTGAGGGTTTCCAGCGATGCGTATTCCATAAGCCCGTGCTTCCCTCCTTCCCGGCCGAATCCGGATTCCTTGTAACCTCCGAAGGGCGAGGATGGGTCGAACTTGTGGTAGGTATTCGCCCACACCACGCCGGCCTTGAGGCGGGAGGCCATCATCAGGATGCGGGAACCTTTGTCCGTCCACACGCCGGCACTGAGGCCGTAGGGCGTGTTGTTCGCCTTCTCGATGGCTT
Organism: Akkermansiaceae bacterium; assembly: GCA_023253625.1. GTDB lineage: Bacteria > Verrucomicrobiota > Verrucomicrobiia > Verrucomicrobiales > Akkermansiaceae > Luteolibacter. The sequence goes on from JALRFY010000288.1 coordinate 2,326, forward strand.
CCTCCGGCGTGCGGAAGGTGAGGATCGAGAGCACCGGCCCGAAGATCTCCTCGCTGGCGATGCGCTGGCTCTGCGAGACGTTGGAAAACAACGTAGGCGGGAAATAGAAGCCGTTCTTCGGCAGCTTGCAGGCGGGTTGGTGGATCTCCGCGCCTTCGTCGATGCCGCTCTGCACGAGTTCCCGGATCTTCGCGAGTTGCTCCTTCGAGTTGATCGCCCCGACGTCGGTGTTCTTGTCGAGCGGATCGCCGACACGCAGCACGGCGATGCGGCGCTTGAGCCGGGCGAGGATGTCGTCGGCGATGCTTTCCTGCACCAACAGCCGCGAACCAGCGCAGCAGACGTGACCCTGGTTGAAGAAGATGCCGTTGACGATGCCCTCGACGGCCTGATCGGGCGGCGCATCCTCGAAAACGATATTCGCCGCCTTGCCGCCGAGTTCGAGCGTGAGTTTCCTGCCGGTGCCGGCGAGCGCGTGCTGGATGATTTTTCCGACCTCGGTGGAACCGGTGAAGGCGATCTTGGCGGCCAGCGGATGGTTCACCACGGCGGCTCCGGTTTCACCCGCGCCGGTGACGATGTTGACGACTCCGGGCGGCAAACCCGCATCCGTTAGAATGGAGGCGAACTTCAGCGCGGTGATGGAAGTCGTTTCCGCAGGCTTGATGACCACCGTGTTTCCCGTCGCGAGCGCCGGCGCGATTTTCCATGCCAGCATGAGCAGCGGGAAATTCCACGGGATCACCTGGCCGACCACACCCAGCGGCGCGAGCGTGCGGCCGGGGGTGACGAAGTCGAGTTTGTCCGCCCAGCCGGCGTGATAGAAGAAATGCGCCGCGGCCATCGGCAGGTCGAAGTCGCGCGACTCGCGGATCGGCTTGCCGCCGTCGAGGGTTTCCGCCACGGCGAACTCGCGCGAACGGTCCTGCAAGAGACGCGCGATGCGGAAGAGGTATTTGCCACGTTCCGCGGGGGGCAGCTTGCTCCAAGTCTTGAATGCCTTCGCCGCGGCCTGATAGGCGGCAGCGACATCGGCGGCATTGGCGAGTGCGATTTCCGCGAGTTTTTTCCCATCGCGCGGGGAGATGGAATCGATGTATCGCTTCGATTTCGGCGCGCTCATTTTCCCGCCGATGAAGAGCCCGTAGCGCGGCTCGATGTGGGCGGGTGCGGACTCGGGCGCGGGATCGTATTCCCAGAGGTCGCCGAAGAGCAATTCGCGGGCGGTGGATTTTTTCGCGGGCATGGCGGCTAAATGAAAAGGCGGTGTTGGGCGGCGGTCATGGCGGCGGTGCTGCAGTGGATTCCGCGGGCCGCGGCGTGGTCCATCCAGCGGCCGACCGAGTCGATGACCCGCCCGATGGTGGCGGCAGCGTTTCCGATATCGTGTTCCGCGGCAAGCCGGATCAGGTCGCGGCGCGTGATCCCGGCTGGCTTGCCATTGACGCGGCCGGCGCGGTATCCCGAGGCCAGCGGGTTGGATTGTCGAAGAATACCGCGCCGCTGCGGTCTTGATAGAGCGCGCCGACACGGGCGGGCTGCGCACCGCGCCATTGGACTTCAATTTCCATCTCCGGCCTCCTTTCTCGGACGGCGCGGCGCGCGCTGGCGCTCGGCGCGCTTCACCGCGGCGATCGACTCCATCGCCGCCGGTTTGGCGAACAAATCGCGCAATTCGCCATCGATGCCGAGCGCCACCGCCACCCGCACCAGGCGCTGGAACGATCCGCGGCCCTGGCTTTCGAGCAGCTTGAGCGTCGAAAGCGCCACTCCCGAGCGCTCCGCCAGTTCCTGCTGGGTCCAGCCTTTCGCCAAGCGGAACCCGCGCAAACGCTGGCCGACTTGCCGCGTGATGGTGGCGGGATTCCGTTGGGTAAAGGACGATATTTTGTCCATGAGTGGAAAAATAATGCCAATTGGGTCAAAATAGCAACTTTTAAAGTTTGAAGACCATCCCTCAGGCTATCCGCCGAAACCCATCCACATGCCCAACAGACCGGGTTCATGCACGATGATGCGCGCCATCAGGCGCTGGACCAGCGTGCGCATCCGCAACCAGCAACCGCTTCCGGAGCTGCCATCACCCAGCAGATGCACGTGGCAATCGATTTTGCGCAACGGCGTTTCAATCATGGTGGAGGCAATCAGTTATCAACGGCGGATGCCTTGGTCTGGGCAAGCATGTCGGAGATTCGTTTGACCAGGATCTTGGGCCCGTTGTCGGCAAAGAGGATGACGCTCCGCCGGTCGCTGTAAACCGGCCAGTAGGTCGAGTAGAAAACCGTGGGTTTGCCTTTGATGGGTGCCTGGGCGAGGATCGCGGCACCTTTCCCGCCGGGAGCCGACACGCGATACTTGGTGGATGCACCGGGTTGGATCACGACCGGCTTCGATTTTTCACCCACAAGGAAGGTGATTGGCTTCGAACTGACATTGATCAACAACCAATCGTTGTGGCGCGCCGAGGTGAAATCGTCATCGATGGCGGTGAAGAGGGTTTTATCGCCGTTCGCGATGGCCAGAATCAGGATGCCCTTGGCTCCTGCCGGAATCCTTATCTGCTGGGCGGCCACCCATCTTTGCTTGCCGCCCGAATCGGTTTCCTGGCGGTAGAGCGGCAAGGTATTGGCGGCGAGCGCCCGCATCACCTCCCCCGGCTGCACGCTGGAGAACTCCAGGGCATGATATTCCTTCACTCCTCTCAGGTAGAGTTGCGGCATCTCGCCGTCACGCAAGGACAGGGTGCGGACGGCAAGGGTCTGTTGCGCATCGACCAGACCTCCGCCCGCCAATATTGATAGAATGACAAAAGAGGCGAAACGGATCATCATGCGGCGGATTCAGGTGGGGAAACGGTGGCGCTGGGTTCAAATCTCATTATTGGACAGCCAGCGGAAGGATACCAGCCGGAATAAACGGCCATGGACGCTGGAGGGCCTGATCAACTCGGCCAGAGCCTGGCTCGTGCCCGATGGATTGGGAACCGGATCCGGGTAGCGTTGCACGACAGCCTCGCACCAGGCGCGGGCGAGAATCCTGCCGCTGCCGGCTTCACGGGATTCGCCATACGCGCGGATCGTGAAACTGTCCGAGCGCACCGTCATGAACGGCGAGAGAGCCTGCAGAACATCCCCTTGCAGCGACTGCCCGGGAAATCCCGCGCCTTGGTTGCTGCCACGCGGCAGGCTGCGGTGGGTGGCAGGACCCTGGAAATCCGGATCAAGGTCCTTGTTGACGGTGGCGTCCAAGGCGGCCTGGAGGGTGCCACGCTCGCCTAACTCGCCGGTTTTGAGCTTGCGGTTGACGAATTCGCCCATGGTGAGGAAGGGACCCCGCTTGCGGATTTCATCGACGATCGCCTTGGCAAGTTCACGGACCTCCTTCGGCTTGAGTTTGCGGAAACCGATCCAATAGTTTTTATCGAGTGAATTGGTTTCCATCGGCGCGCCCGTCACTGCCTCGACGCGGGGAAAGCGAACCCCATCAACTTGCGCGAAGCCCGTGACCTGGCCGCTGGCATTGACTTGCTGGTAAGGCAATCCGTGGGTGCCGGAAAGGAATGCCTCCCACGCATCCACCGAGGTGGAGTTCACGTTGAACGCTCCATCCACCAGCAGGTGGCCGGCATTGTGATAGAATCCGCCGGTTTGGCCACGCGCCCCGGCAGGCGTCTGCAACGTCGCCCTGTTGAACTGCGAGCCGGTTGGTTCATACGGCAGGAAGCGCGGATTGGGCAGCAGCGCGGTGCCGGCCAGAAGCGCCTGGAAGTGCGCGTCGGTCGGCTGTGGTTGCCTCGGGTTGTTGTAGTCGTCGGCGACCTGTGGAATGGTGGTGAAAATATAGCTGTCCCACAGTTCCTCATTCACGAGATAGGAGGCGTCGTAGAGATTGAAGCTGCCCGGGATGACGAAGTTTGCAAGGCCGCGCTGGGTGGTGCTGAAGGTGTCGCGCACCGAGGCCCGCCAGGCGTCGGGCGGGATTCGCGGGTTGGCGTAGGAATTGCCGACCACATAGCTCGGCTCGTAGCTGAAGCGGGAAACCCCGGCGTGCTGCAACTGGCCGAGCGAAACGAGATCCCGGCGCGGGATGTCGAAGAGGATCACCCGGTCGTTGCCGTCCACCGGATCGCGCCCGGCGCCCCAGAAGGTGTAGCCACGCGGGCTTTCGCGAACATCCATCGGGAAGAACGGCTCGGGGGCCTCGCCACTGGTCGCGTCGGAGTGAGCCGCGAGCGTGTGCAGTCCGAGCGGCGAATCCCACTTCGGATTGTTGAAGAACGCGCGGATGTTGGCATCGACCAGCGGCCGGATCGAGCTGCCGGCTTCGCGGGTGGTCCGCAGTTGGAACGAATGCGAGGCCATCGTGTTCTCGTTCAGCTCGGCCGGCGATGCGGTCTTGCTGATCGTCTTGCCGGGCAGGTTCGAATCCACCGCATTCCACGCGATGGTGCCCCAGAAGGCCTGCGAAATCTCATGGTCACCGGTGGAGGCCGGCGGGTTCATGTCGGTGCCGTGGCAGATGGCGGGATCGGGCATGAAGAAATCCACGGTGAGCGTCATGTTGCCGCGGGGAGCTGCCGTCAGGTTGTAATCCTGATAGACGCTCTGCAGCGTCAGGTTGCGGACCTGTTCATCAAACATGCGGCTGTCGATCTCCTGGCCGAGCACGGTGTCGTCCCGGAACGCGAGAACATGGCTTCGCCCGGGCTTGAGCATCACTTCGTGATCGACATGGGACTGGCGCTTGTCGGCAAGGCCGGTGATTTTTTCAAATGGCCGCGTCTGGCCCTGTGCGGTCACATAGCTGAGGCCCGGGATTGTGAAGCGCGCCTGCGGAAAGGCGATCATCCGTGGTCCGGTGCCCGAATTGTTGCCCAGCGAGCGGATGGCCACATTGTAGGGGTTGTAGTGCGAGGTCCAAAGCTGGACGCGGGTCCGGAGGCGTGGCGGCCCGCCCCTGGTGGCCGATGGCAGCGTTTCCACCCACGCGTTCTGCTGCAGCCGTTGCAGGATCGGCGTGATCGGGCTGTGCTTGTAAAAACCGGCGTTCTTGCCGAATGACTGATCCATCACCGCAAAGTCACCGTAGGGCATCTGTTGGTGCCTGGCCGAGGTGGATGAGTTCGGCCCGATCGCATGCGGCCCCAACTGGCCGCGCCCGAACGGAGTGGCACCGGCGCCGGTGCCCAGTTGTTCCTTGGCGAACTGGACCGGATCGAGCATGTCGAAGCCGCCGACCCGGCGGATGTATTTCTTGATGTTGTAATAATTGTGGAACATCCGCCAGTGGATGTAGCCGTTCTGCTGCAGCTCGCCCGCTTGGCTGAATTTATCGGCATCCATGACAAGGTAGCGGCTATCGAAGCGGCCACCGGCTCCGGCGCTGGGGAAAACGTTGGTGAATGTCGCCTCATTTTCGAAAGCGATGGTGAGATCGCGCTTGAGTCCGCCTTTGCGGACATCGGAAAGCACGCCGCGCGAGAATGTGGTGTAGCCCATGCGCTTGGCGGGCAGGATTCTTCGGTCGATCCCGATCAAGGGAAGATCGTTGATCGATCCGAGCCGGGCGTATTGCTCCAGCGGGGTTCCGACGAGCGTCTCCATGCGGTCGAGCACTCCGAGATCATAGGTGCCAGGCAGCACTCCGCCGCCAAGCGGGCTGGCGAGGTTGTTGCGGACTCCGGAATTCGATGCGGCCAACTGCGCCTTCATGCCGTTGTCGTCAACGAAGAAGGCATAAGCGCCCGTCTCGCGGCCGGTGTTGTCGCGGACAGGCACCCTGCCGGCCTCGATCGGGCGGCCGCCAGTGAGCAGGGTGGTGTCGATCGAGGCATTGCCAAACATCTCCACGGGATCCTTGAGAGCCGCATTGAGCTGCGCCGCGGCATTGGCCGTGGGATCAACACCGGAGACCAGCCACACCACCGGTTGCCCGGTGGATCCCGGGTTCTGTTCCGGATTGCTGTGCGCGACACCCACCCACCAGGCCTGCGGGCTGTCCGGCGATACACTGGCGTCGATGCGCGGGTGCTTTGCGAGGGTCGCCGCCCTGGCGCTGATGCGATTGTCGGGGCCGAGCGAGTTCTGGAGTTGGCCCAATACAAGCCACAGCGCCAACCGGGCGTTTGCCTCGGCCTCCGCCTGGGCCTGCGCCTGGCTGCTGGTGCGCAGGGAAATCGCCGAAAGTCCGAGCAGGCCCACGCATATGACAGCCAACAAAACCATCAGTGAAACGGTGGTGACCAAGGCGAATCCGCCGCGGCTCAGCAGAGAGTTGCTCGATATATTCATGGCTGAGGGGGGGGATATGTATGCACAATGTGCGCATATCTGTTATTCCAATCGAAGCCCGGAGGCAAGCGCGAATGATCAACCGGCTCCAGAGGGCGATCAAGTTAGGGAGAGGGGTTTTTCGCGGGCATGTCTTGCGAGCAGCTTGCGGCTTGATGGCGAGTCCGGATGGCTTCGCCCACGAGGGCGGCACGGGTTTCCGGCTCGATTTTTTTGCTGCTGCGGTTCCAATCCAGGGCAAAAAAGTGGCGGCAGCCGGGCGCGCGGGCCCTGCTGCCGCCGGTGGGATTGAGGAATTTTGTTAGATGCTTATTTCACCAATCCGGCCATTTTCTCGCCCATGGCCAGGCCGACGTTCATGTAGGTCTTGGCATTGCCGCCGTAGTGGGCGTTCGAGCTGCTGCCCATGGAGAGCGGGTGGGTGTAAACGAAGCCGATGTTGTCACCGAGTTCGGCGGAATACTTGCCGCTGGCGACATTCTTCATCGCCTGCAGGATCTGGCCGTCGGGGGAGGTGGTGTTGCTCTCCTCGGTCTGTCCCAGCGAGGCCGTGACGAAGGCGGCCTTGGGGGCGTTGAAGTCCTTGCGCAGTGCCTTGATCAGGTTGACCAGGTTCTTTTCATACATTGCGGCGTGTGCGGGATTGTAGCGGTCCTTGTCGCCCTGCCACCAGAGGAAGCCGGCGACTTCGTAGCCCTTGGCTCCGGGATAATACTTGTCGAGCTCGGCGAGGATCAATTTGGCGTTGGCAGTGTCGTCGTCGTATTGCTTGCCGGCATACCATTCGATGCCGGCGGGTTTCTCGGCACCTTTTTCCCACTTGTCCGGACTGTCCTTGTAACCGGCGAAGGTATAGGTCTTGGTGCTGCCATCCCTTTCCTTGAGATCGAAGTCGTATCGCTCGCTTCCCGGAGGCAGCAGGTCCCAGCCGAGGCTGCGGTTGCCGATCGAGCTTTTCAGGACCATGACGGGTGCGTCGATGGCGTTGCCGAGGTGGTGGCCGATGCCGATCTCGATGCCGATCTTGTTGCTGCTGATGGTGAGCCAGTCATTGCGGTAAACCCCCATGTTGCCGCGTTTCTGCATCACGGAGACATTGCGCACGTCCTGGCGGGTGGTCCAGTTGCCGGCGTCGTCCACCAGGAACGGATAGAGCTTTTCCTGTTTGACGGCGTGTTCGAGGGTGCCGTTCTTGTCCACCGGGCCGACCTGGCCCATTTCCAGGGTGTTCGACTGGCCCATGACAATGAAGACCTGCACGGGTTTCGACATGTCGGCCGGCTTGCCGTCGGGATCAGGCAGGTCGGCGGCGTGGAGGACCGGGGCCGCCAGCAATGCCAGCGCGCCGATGGTGGAATGGAGTTGGGTTGGTATTTTCATTTGCGGAACTGGCTACCACGAAAAAACGCGGATTCTTGCAACGCGGCCCGAAATCAGTAGCTGCCCGAGTCTTCGGAAAACGTCCACGGTGCCTGATAAGCTCCGGTGCGCTGGGTTTCGAGCTGGCGCAGCAGGTCGTTGAGAAGCGAGGACGCGCCGAAGCGGTAGCGGCGGTGGTTGAGCCAGCGGTCGCCGAGTGTTTCCTTCACGGCGATCAGAAACTGGAGTGACTGTTTCGCGGTGCGGATGCCGCCGGCGGGTTTCATGGCGATTTCCACTCCGGTGGCGAGGTAGTGGTCGCGGATGGCTTCGAGCATCACCTGATGGTTGGCAAGCGTGGCATTGGCGGTGGTCTTGCCGGTGGAGGTCTTGATGAAATCGCCGGGGCGGATCGCCCGCATGGCGAGAAACGACGCGGCGCGGATATGGTCGTGGGTTTCCAGCTCGCTGGTTTCCAGGATCACCTTGAGGGTGGCCTCGCCGCAGGCCTCGACGACGGCGGAGATCTCATCCTGCACGAGTGCCAGCTCACCGGCGAGGAAGGCACCGCGGTTGATGACCATGTCGATCTCGTCCGCGCCGTCGGCCACGGCCTGCTTCACTTCGGCGAGCCGGGTTTTCAGCGGGGCCTGGCCGGAGGGAAACGCGGTGGCCACCGAGGCGATGCGGACCGGCGTGCCTTTCACGTGTTTCGCTGCGTGTCTGACCATCGAGGGATAGACGCACACGGCGGCAACCTGCGGGATGTCCGGCGCATCGTGCGGGCGGAGCGCCTTGCGGCACAGCGAGGCCACCTTGCCGGGCGTGTCCTTGCCCTCCAGCGTCGTGAGATCGATCATCGAAACGGCAAGTTTCAGTCCGAAAACCTTGGAATCTTTCTTGATGCTGCGGGTCGTGTATTTCACCACGCGCTCCTCCACACCAACCGCGTCCACCGGGCCGACTTCATTGAGCAGCGCGCGCAGGATACGGGATTTCCGCTGGGCGATCATGGGGTTCAGCGCCATAGGTAGGATTGTTTGCTGGCGATTTCCCGGCCGCCGCGTGCAACGCTGGCGCGCCAGGCCAGCACCTTGCCGTGGTTGAAGTAGTCATCGCCAGTCACCGCGAAGTCCGCGATGCCATCGGTGTCGCCAGCGGGGAAGGTCCGGGTCATGCACTTGATCGTGCTGCCACCCTGCCGGTATTCGAAGAGCGCGGTGACCTCTCCGTTGCCGGCCCCATCCGGGTCATGCCAGACGAATGTGTAATACTGTCCCAGCCGTTGCCGGCGCGCTTCCATGCTCACCGCGCCGTGCAGCCGGCGCATTTTCTCCATCCTCACCATCGCGTCTTCCGAGCGTTCCTGCTCCTGGTCCCGGAGGACGAATTGCTTGACCACCAGCGCTTGCGGTGGATTCCGGGCGCAAGCGGAAAACAAAATCGCCAGAAGCAGCAACGGGACGAGTTTCACGGGGGGCATTCAAGCAAGCCGCTTCCCGGATTCAAGAACCATCGGGAAGGGAATTGCGCACGCCACCATGGCCAAGGAGCTTGCATACCGGGTATCGCGGGATAAATCCGCCGCCCGCCGGGCGTAAGCAGTCACGCCATTGCCGGGCTTGCGTTGGCCAAGGAGGCGATTAAAATGCCACATCATTCATGCATCATCGTTTCATTGCCACCGCGGGGGTGTTGCTCGCATCCGCCGCCAGCTCGATCGCCGAAGAAGCCGCCAAAGCGGACATTACGGCCATCGAGGAATTGGATTTCATGAAAATCGTCGAGGCCGGCGGCATCATGATGTATCCGCTCGCCCTGCTCTCGGTGGTGGCCGTGGTGCTGATTTTCATTTACCTGCTCACCATCCGCCGCAACGCGGTCGTCAGCGACCGTTTCATGGACGCCGCGGAGGCCATGATCCGCAAGCGCGACTACCTCGGCCTCATCGCCTACTGCCACCGCCAGAACGGCTGCATGGCACGCGTCACCCAGAAAACGCTCGATTTCCTCACCAAATACCCGATGGCCTCGTTCGGCGGCGTGCGCGAGGTGGCCGAGGCCGAGGGCTCGCGCCAGGCCGGCCTGCTCAGCTCGCGCATCACCTATCTGGCGGACATCGGCTCGATCGCGCCGATGGTCGGCCTGCTCGGCACGGTGCTGGGAATGATCAAATCGTTCCTGCAAGTGGCCACCGGGGACATGCAGGGCGTGCGCCAGATGGAACTGGCGGAGGGCGTTTCCGAGGCGCTCATCACCACCGCCGCCGGTCTGATGATCGGCATCCCGGCCCTGGTGTTCTACTCACTCTTCCGCGGCCGGGTGCAGAAATACATCGCGGAACTCGAAGCCGCCGCCACCCACCTTCTCACGCTGCTGCACTCGCAGGTCGAGCGCCAGGTCTCGCACGCGTCGCAATCGCCCGCCCAGCGGGTGCGCGAGGAATACGCGATGCCCGTCCCGCGCGATGCGGAATCCCGTGATCTTCACGGCATCTGAGGAAACACGCACGGCATGAAATTTTCCAGCCGCCAACCGGAACCCGCGGGCATCCAGCTCGCGCCGATGATCGACATCGTGTTCCTGCTGCTGATCTTCTTCATCGTCACCTGGCAGTTCAGCCGCTACGAAACCGAGCTCGATGTCTCGGTTCCCACCGCCGAGGAAGGTGCCGAACTCACCCGCCCGAAAGGCGAAATCATCATCAACGTCCTGTCCAACGGGACCATCCGTGTCGAGGGTGCCACCGTGGACCTGCCCCAACTCCGCGACAAGCTCGCCGCCATCGCCCGCCAGTTTGAAAACCAGCCGGTGCGCATCCGTGGCGACGGCTCGGTCGCCTACCAGCGCATCGTCGAGGTGATCGACACCTGCTCGAAAGCCGGCATCTGGAATATCTCGTTCGCCACCCAAAAGCCGCAGCCGGAGGGCCGCTGAAGCCCCTGGAGCACACCCCGCCATCCTGCCTCCCGCCTTGAAACGCACACTCGCCATCGCCCTGCTCGTCGCCAGCCCTGCGGCCGCCCAGATTCCACGGGCCGAGCCGGTCGATCCCGTGCTCGCGCCGGATGCCGCCAACGATTTCTTCCTGCGCGGCAAAAACCTCTACGACTCCGCACAAAAAGCCACCGATCTGGAAAACCGCATCGAGTGGTTCCAGCGTGCCGCGGACATTTTCATCCAATACCTCGATCTCTATCCGAACCACCCCAACGCCGAAATGGCCTGGTGGTATCTCGGAAACAGCCACTACCAGTCCGGCCGCCTCGATGAGGGCAAGCGCTGCTTCAGCACACTCATCAACCGCTACGGCAAGGGCAAATGGGCCGCCGCTGCCGCTTACACGCTCGCCGCAGACCACTACAACAAGGGTGAATACGTCTTCGCCGCACCCATGTTCGAGCGTTACGCCGCCCATGCCGCCAAACCCGAGGAGCGCGCACGCGGCAATTACTTCGCAGGAAACTGCTACCGCTTCATGGGCCGCGACCACGAGGCCACCGACCGCTACCGCAAGGTGTCCGAGGATCCCGCCGGCACTTTGTTCGCCCCGCAGGCCATGGTCGCGCTCGGCCACATCGCCATGAATGCCGGCCGCACCGAAGAGGCGCTGGCGCTCTTCGAAAAAGTCATCAATGGCTCCCATGCGCCGAAAGTCCGCGGCGAGGCCGCGCTTCAGGCCGCGATCGCCGCCACCAAGCTCGATCAACCCGACCTCGCCGACCGCCACCTCGGCCTGATCCTGCGCACACCCGGCATGGAAGACTTCCGCGCCGATGCCCAGACCGCGCAAATGGGCAATTATTTTGCCCGGAAGGACTACAGGAAAGTCATCGAGATCTTCGGCGCGTCCGGTGCCCAGGCCACCGGCGAAAAGGAAGCCGCGCGCCTCATGATCGCCGCGCGCGCCTACCTCAAGCTCGACCGCCCGCAGGATGCCTCCGGCCTGTTCCGTGAAGTCGAGCGTCTCGCCGATCCGCGCTCCGATCTGGCCTTCCACGCCTCCTACTACCGGCTGCTGTGCTTCTACCAGATCGAAGGCCGCCACGTGCCGGACCAGGTGGATGCCTTCCTCCAGCTCTACCGGAAACTCCACCCCGCGGATACCCGCATCCACACCGCGCTCATGATGAAGGCGGAGACGCTCTTCGCCAAAAGCGAGGTGGCGGAGGCCGCCAAGGTTTACAGCGAGATCGAGGCCTCCGCGCTCAGCGAAAAAAACCGCCCCGGCATGCTCTATCAGCGCGGCTGGTGCCTCGCCGAGGCCGGCGACCACCAAGGTGCCATCCGCTCGCTCGGAGAATTCATCAGCCGTTACCCGGACGATTCGCGCATTCCCTCCGCACTCGCGAAGCGCGCACGCGCCCATGTCGCCGTCGCCGAGCCGCAAAAGGCCATCGCCGATTTCGACCGCCTCATCAAAATCGGCGATCCGCCCGACCTCATCTCGCTCGCCTGGCTCGAATCCGCACGCATGCGCCGCGCCGATGGCGAAATCGAGGACATGATCGCCCGCTACCGCGGACTGCTCCAGAACATCGCCAATCTCGGGGAAAGCCACCAAGCCGAGGCGAATTATTGGATCGGCTGGGGCATGGTCAAAAACAACCAGGCCTCCGAGGCCGCCGCGTTCCTCGAAAAAGCCCGCGACCTCCGCCCGGAAGCCTACCGCAAACACGCCGGATTACTCCTCGCGCTCGGCCACTTCGCCGCCCAGGACGTCGTCAAGCTCACCGCCGAGATCCACCTCGCCATCCAAGGCGATTACGTCTCTGACATCCCGGGCCAGGTCCTTCATTGGTCCGGCATGCAGGCCTTCAATGCCGGCAACCACGAACTCGCCGCCACCTGCCTCTCACTCGTCGCTACCCCGGACGAACCGCGCGCCACACCCAAGGAAGTCTGGCGATACCTTGCCAAGGCCCGCCTTGAAACCGGCGACGCACAAGGTGCGCTCGAGGCCGTCAACCACGTCCTGGAAGTCGAGGACAACCCGTCATGGAAAGCCGACGGCCTGCTCGACCGCAGCCGCGCGCTCTACCTGCTCGACCAGGTCGCGGAATCACGCGCCGCCACCGACGAGGCACTCGCCCTCCGCCCGCAAGGCCGCACCAGCGCCGCCTTGCGCATCCTCTCCGGTGATCTCGAAATGAAAGCCGGCACCCCCCGCAAGGCCGCCGCCGAGTTCCTTATCGTCGTCAATTTCCACAACGACCGCGAACTCAAGCCGCTTGCGCTCTGGAAACTCATCCAAGCCCTCGAAAGCTCCGGTGACAAATCCGAGGCCGGGAAATACCGGCGCGAACTCGAATCCGCATTCCCGGACTGGAAAGCGCCCGCCAGATAAATCCGGAGCCCGTTGGTGCGCTGATTAACCCTGGAATCCGCAGTCGGTCCGGTCATTTGAGGCTTTGAAAAACCACAATCGGAGCGCATCGGATCATATCCGTCATAGATCCAGCAGTCCAAGGGGCGAATCTGATGCGCTTCCAGGGTCACCAAGGCCACTGTGTGGCCGTCGTAACCCACAAACTCTACTTCACAGGCCTCGCCCTTGCGATGAACGAGCACCAGGGTCCCGAGATCACCGCGCACGAGGCCACAAGCGGGCAAATCGCAGGTCAACGCCACGGCATCGAGTTCATTGAGAGACGTCATGTTTCTTTGGGAAGGGGGGGGCGGTGTTCAAGCGCGGCTCCTGTGTGCCAGGATCGATAAACCTAGAAAAA
>JALRFY010000007.1 GCA_023253625.1 Akkermansiaceae bacterium
ATCCGGCGTGCCAGGCCGAGTGGCGTTTTAGGCCCGCAGTTCCTGCGCCGCGGTTACAACTACGACCTCGGCGAGGACACCATGGGCGTCACCGATGCCGGGCACATCTTCACGGCTTACGCCGCCGACCTCGAGACGCAGTTCTTGCCGGTGCAGCAGGCGCTGTCGGACATCGACCTGCTCAACCAGTGGACCAAGCCGATCGGCTCCGCGGTCTTCGCGCTGCCGCCCGGTGCTCCCGAGGGCGGCTGGGTCGGGCAGACGCTGCTGGCATGACGACCCTCGCTCGAGAGGCGAGATCGATGAGCGCGGGTTAACGTGGAGGGCTAACTCGGGAGGTCACATGGCACGCGTCCACTTCACGGTGCGTAAGCACCTGCCCCTGCCCGGGCGCATTGCCTACGACGAGCTCGTCGACTGGCGCGGTCACGCCGAGTGGGTGCCGATGACGCGCGTGGTGATCGAGGCAGGCGACGGGGGAGTGGGGACGACGTTCGTCGCGACCACCGGCCTCGGTCCGCTGGCCCTGCCCGACCGCATGCGCGTCGAGGCCATGGACTCCGATGCCCGCACGGTGACCGTCGTGAAGATCGGCCCGGTCCTCACGGGCGATGTGCATCTCGCCGTCGAGTCCGTCGGCGACGCGGCCTGCACCGTGCTCTGGGATGAGGACATCCGCGTGCCGCTCCTGCCCGGATTCCTCTCCAAGCCGGTGGGCGCCGTGGCGCGCAAGGCCTTCGAGGTGTCGCTCGACCGGATGGCCAAGCACGCCCGCAAGCGCCAGCGCGCCTAGCCCACGCGATCGAGGGCCTGCGCGAGGTCGGCGATGAGATCGGCCGGGATGGGCGCGACCGTCCAATCGCTTTCGCGGATATGCTTGGTTTCGGGCAGAAAATCGGGCAGCTCGCCCGCATCGAACTTCTTTTGGCGTTCCATGCGACGAGCCAACAATTCCTTGCGGCGGCCGTTTCACCGGACTGCTCGGCCCTCTCCTCATCAAGCAGGGCGGCGATGGCATGGTCCTCACTACGGCTGCGGGTCATCCGGCGGTCACCCAGCGCGATCACCATTTCATGGCCGGCATCCGTTTGATGCCCGGTGCCGGGCAGGTCTGGGCATTCTTCCATCAAAATACCTGCCGCCAGCCTGGATGAGACTTCCGCCGGCTCCAGGACACGCCCCGGCAGATCGGAAAGGGCGAGTTTGCCATCCAATGCCACGCCGTGGATGGCGATGTTGTCACGGGTCGGCATGGCGCTGCGGCGTCCATAGGTGTAGGTCTCAAACATCCTGCCGTCCTGCAGTGTGGCAATCCGCGTTGTCATGCAGCCGCGGTCGTCGGCCAAGGTCGCTGACTGAACCAGCAGGTCGCCCTGTGCGTCCACGCGCTCCTCCAGCAAGGCCGTGATCTCCTCAGGCAAGTGCTGTTGCATGGCATAAGGCACGGCGAGTTCCAGCGCCCGCCGCGGGTTTTTTTCGATCAGCTTGAGCAATTCACTGCGGCGCTCCAGCGCTAGCTTGATGCCGTATTGGAGATCCGTGCCGGCTCTTGCAGCGGGCAACGCGGCCGCCCAGCGGCGGAATTCCTCAAACACCGGCTCTGTCATGGGTTGCTCCCAACGACGATCCGCCCCCGGTGGCAGTTGGATGTCGGCGAGACTTGCCAGCGGGACCTGCAGCCCCAGAGCTGTAGCCTCTACCGGATGAACCGCAGGCAGCCCACCGGCCAAGACAGGCGCGGATTCCCCTGCAGCAGACGCTTTGTCGGCAGGATCGAGATCAGTCCCAGGCGGTGCTTGATTGTGCCAAACCACCACCAAACCCAAGAGGCAGACGGCGAGTGACGGTAGAATCGGGTGGAAGCGCTTCATCTCAGGAACAATCCATCATTGTGCGGCGAGTGTCCATGGAACCCATAATTCCATAAACGTGATAGCATGAAACTAAACGGCAAGTTGAATTGAGAAAACGTTTTTTCATTGAAGGCGGAAAAAAGTCTGCGCGGAGTTTCGGATCAAAGTTGCGCGACCGACTCCCTGATTACCAGGCGTGTGGGTTGCACCTGTTGGACGATGGGTTTGTCGGGATTGGCGAGGCGCTCGAGCAAGAGACGAGCGCTCACCGCCCCGATGTCGCGTTTTTTGAGACCGACGGTGGTCAACGGCGGGCGGGCACGGGACGCCATCGGATCATCATCGAAGCCAACGATGGAAACATCATCCGGTACGGTCCTGCCAGCCTGCTCAAGCGCATCCATCAGGTGGAGGGCC
Source organism: Akkermansiaceae bacterium (assembly GCA_023253625.1). Taxonomy (GTDB): domain Bacteria; phylum Verrucomicrobiota; class Verrucomicrobiia; order Verrucomicrobiales; family Akkermansiaceae; genus Luteolibacter. The sequence goes on from JALRFY010000007.1 coordinate 2,271, forward strand.
ATCGTATCGTTGACCGTGAAAACAGCGGTGGGCGGCTCCGCTGAATCGAGACGTGCGAGAAGTTCGCGCGCGGCTTCGTCGTCGTTGTCCACCCGGATGAGGGACTCTGTCTCGCTGACTTCCAATCCGCAGGCCCGCAGCCCGGAGAAAAATCCGGCAATGCGCTGCTCGATGTTATAAAGCGGGCTGCGGTAGGCGATCATCAAGACACTGCGATGCCCATTCTGCCACAGGTGCTCGGCCACCTGCTGCGCACCGCCGAAACCATCACTGGTCAATGAGTCGGCATCGAAAGAGCGGACGTAGCCATCCACGATGCAGAGCGGCACCGGGCAAAGGCGCAAGGCCTCATAGTCGGCGGCAGTGAAAACGCCGGCCAATACCACCAGAGCATCGACCTTGCCTTGACGCACCACGGAAGGCAGTCCGTCCGCGTCCCGGCGATTGCCGAGGACCAGATCGAGGCCTGCCGCGCCGAAGGTTTCTGCCAAGCCCTCCATGATCCGGGCGTAGAAAACGTTACCGAACAACTCGGCGAACGAAGGCGCGTAGATCACGCCCACGGCATCGGTCCGTTGCAGGCGCAGGCTGCGTCCCGCGGAATTCGGCACGAAATTCAATTCGGCACACTTGTCGAGGATCATCTGCCGCATTTCCACGCTCATGCGGCCACGGCCGTTGATGGCGTTGGAGACCGTGGCCACCGAACACCCGAGCAACTCGGCGATATCGCGGAGCTTGGCCCCACCATTGGTTATCGACATGCGCGGAGATTGGTGGGTTCCGGATGTCTTGGCCAGTCCGGACTCGTGATGTTTGAGCAGCATGGTGCGGGGCATGGTTGAACAAATGGGGGACCGCCAGCCATTCGGCCGACGGCCCCTTGTGGTCCGGAGAAACCCTGACTCCGGAAAATCAGATCCGGGCCGTCTTCAGGCTCATGGGCCGGCCACTTTGAGGCGGACAAAGCCTTTGCCTGCCAGCGGTGTGGGGAAGGTGTATCTCACGAATCCGGGGTCGTCGGTGACATTGCCGCCGGGGAGGGTCTCCCTGGTCCACTCGCCGATGAGCGTGGCCGAGCTTTCGATCCAGAAATCGGTGCCATATTCTCCGGAATAACCCGTGCCCTTGTTCCAAGTGACACTGAGCGCCCCTGCGCTGTTGGTCACGCCCGGCAGCGGGGTGAAGCCGCTGGTGTCGGAGTCCCCGCCGAGGAAGTATTCCACGCCGTTGCTGACACCATCACCGTCGTGATCCCCATCGATCGCGCCAGTGGTGTTGTTGGCAGTCTGCCAGGCACTGAAGCCGGCCGCGGGCGCAGTGACCCACTTGGTGGCCAGCGAATCACGCTCGTTGGCGAACTCCGTGGCAGTCATGGTGCCGCGATAGATTTTGACCTCGCCGATCATGCCATGCATGCGCTGGATGAAATTCGTGCTGCCACCGAGGAACATGATGCTGGTGCCGCTGGAGAAATCGGCGGCCGGAACCGTGGCATTGGCGGAAAGCCCACTGGCCGAGTCCCAGAATTCGAGCGCTCCGGTGGCGGCATTGTAGTTTGCCGCGAGAATCACGGTGTCACCCGCCACGATGCGGTTGCTTCCTTGGACGGCCGCGACGCCGTTCAGATACATTTCCGGCCGGCCGGACTGGTAGCGGATCAGGAACTTGCCGCCGATGTTGTCGGTGTTGGCGAAGACCACGTCGCGGGCCAGTTCCGGTGACACGCCCAGGATCGAATCGGCCTTGAGGGCGATGAACACCGCGAAGCCGCTGTAAGGTTGCGCAGGACCAGCGCTCGAGAAATCAAGCCATGCGTCCTGTGCGGCCGGGGCGAACAGACTGAGCATGTTGCGCCCGAGGCCGAAGTCGAGCCCCGCCAATCCCGTGGCACTCAGGCTGGTGGACGGGTAGAGCACGTCGCCGGTATCGGTAATGGTGTCGGGGGTTGCGCTGTTGGCAACTTCCGTGGCATTGATCCCGTTGGCGGTGAGATCCTGCCAGACATTCACCACGCCGGAGGTGGTGGTCACGCTGTCCGTGTTGCTGGCATCGAGGTGGACATAGAGTGAATTGCCCAAGACAGGCGTGTAGGGAGTGATGACAACCTCGACACTGTAAGCGCTTTCACCGTAGATCGATTCAGTGGCGGACACCGCATAGTAATATCTGGTGCCCTGTTGGCACGTGGTGTCGGTGTAAGTGCTGGTCAGAACGTTGGTGGCCAGCTCCGTGTATGGGCCGCCCGGGGCCTCGCCGCGATAGACGGTGTAGTAGTCCGCCACCTGGTCATTCCAGTCGAGAACCACCGTGCCGTCACCCGAGGAAGCGGTCAGACCGGAAGGTGTCTGCAATCCGCTCCACTTGAAAGCCAGCTCCGCCTGTTGATCGCTGAACTCGGCGGGCGACATCACACCACGGTAGACCTTCGCCTCTCCCAGCATTCCCTTCATGTATTGATCCGGATTGACGCTGCCGCCAAGGAAGATGCTGGCACCGCTTGAAAAGTCACCGGCGGGCACTGTGGCGGTGGAGGTCTTGCCACTTGCGGAATCCCAAAGCTGCAACTGGCCTGTGGTGGCGTTGTAGTTCACTGCCAGGACCACGGTTCGCCCGGCGTTGACCGCGCCCGCGGTCCCTTGAAGCACCGTGCTTCCCAGATGGATCCTCGGCCTTCCCCCCTCATAACGCAGAGCGAAGTTGCTCTCTGTGCTGCTCATGACGACATCGCGGTTGACGCCGCCGAGAATGGTATCGGGGTGCACCACGGCGAAGACCGCGAAACCCCCATAGGGAAGTGCGCCGGCACCGTTGTTGAAATCGAGCCACTGGTCCTGCTTTGCTGCGTCGAACCATACCAAGGTGCTTTTCGGCCCGCCAGTGGTGAATCCCACGTCGAGACCATCCAGACCGGTCTCGCTCTGGCTCAATGACGGGTAAAAGACCGTGCCGACGCCACCCGTGCTGGTGGCATCGAAGCCGTTGGCCGTCTGGTCGTTCCACAGGCTGACGAAATCACCCTCGCCAAGCGTGACGGTTTCCGCAAGCGAGCCATCAAGATGGGCAAGGAGCGCGAATCCGGAAACCGGCACATACGGAGTTCCCGAAACCTCGGAGCTGTTCGCGCTTTCACCCGCCACCACATTGTCGGTCGCTGTGACCACGTAGTAATAAGTCGTGCCGTTGGTGACGGTGGTGTCCACATATTCACTGGTGGTCACACTGGTGGCCACCTGGGTGTATGGCCCACCGGGTGTTGCACTGCGGTATACGCTGTAGAAATCAAGGATGCCTGACGTGTTGTCAGCCCAATCGAGGTTGATGACACCATCACCCTGGGTGCGCACCAAGCCGGTGGGCGGCTGAATCGCGACGAGCACCGATGCCTCGTTGCTGTTACCGCTTTCCGAGGGGGTCGCGTCCGTGGCGGTGACCACGTAATAATAAGTATTGCCGGTCGAGACGGTGTTGTCGGTGTAATTGCTGGTGGTGAGGCCGGTCGCGACCGCCGCGCCGTACGGCCCGGCCTGGGTCTCACTGCGATAAACGGAGTAGGAAACCGCAGAGGGGGTGTCGTTCCAGTCCAAATCCACCTTCGCGCCGTTGGTCGTGGCCACCAGACCGCCCGGCGGCAGGATGGAACTGGCATCGATGATGTCGAAGCTGATGGCTCTGAATGAATACCCTTTGCCCGCGTCTCCCGTCACCGTCGTTCCGAAATTGACCAGTTCGCTCGCGCCAAGAGCGAAGCCGCTGGAGGAAAGATCCCAAGTCCCACCGGCGGTCGTCACCGCATTGGTCGCATTGACCGAAGGCGACGGACTCCAAGCACGTTGCGTGGGACTGCCGCTGGAATTGAGCCAGTCCATCGAAATGAGCTTGAGCTTGGATCCAGCGGGAACCGAAGTGGCGGTGAAACGGATCGTTTCGTTCGCATTGTTGTCGATGCGGTATTGATTGCTGCCAGGCACGCCGACAATCCCGCCTGTGCTAACACCGGCAAAGATATCGGTAAGTCTCAGATCACTTGTGGCAGTCGCGGTTGCAAAACAGCCCATCGTCAGGGTGAATGTGCTGTTGTAAGCCCCTGGATGGCTGATGGTGCCGACCGGTCCGTCCCATGCGTTCACCGCATTGACCGAGGCTGGGGCTGTGCTGGAGGTGCTCGCATTGAGCGTCACATTGCCAGTGCCATCGACCGTGAAAGCCAGAGTGACTGTGCCGATGGATGTGTTGGCCGTGTTGAGCAGGCCGGTATTCTTGAATTCAACCTTCACTGCCGCCATCAGCGGAGCCGCCGCGATCACCAGTGCGGCGGCGCAGCCATATAGTCGTCGGGAGAAGCCGGAAGGCAAACAACGGAGAGAACAATGGGGTTTCATGATTGTGGGTTGGTGGATGGAACGAACATGGATGGCTCCTTGGGCCTGAGGAACCTAGGGTTGGTGTTCAGTGATTCCGACTCGCTCACTGCCCCCTCTGTTTCCCGGGTATTGAATCATGCCGGACCAGGAAAGGTGATGAGTGGTGGCGGAAACTGAAGAAACGATTAATCATGGAAGCCAATACGGGCAAGAATTTTTTCAAAAAACCGATCGGCATCCTTTTGCAAGCGGCCTTGCGCTCGAATTTTGTTTTCCAAAGTACGAGCGTGGGCACCCAGACAAGGAAATTGAGCGCATCATTGATTTATCGTTTACTCATTCATGAATTCGTGCCTTTTTGCCCGGGTTTGTGAGCGCAACGCCGCAGACCCGCCCCCACCCACTCCAATTCGCATCCATTATTCCCATGTCCAAGTCCGTTGTTCACCTCATCGCCAACGCACACCTCGATCCGATCTGGCTATGGAACTGGCAGGCCGGAGCCGATGAGGCGCTGGCCACCTTCCGCTCGGCGGTGGATCGCTGCCATGAATATCCCGAGTTTCGCTACACGCGCGGCGAGGCCTGGCTCTACCAGTGGATCGAGGACCTCGATCCGGGACTTTTCGAGGCGGTGCGTGAGCTGGTGGCGGCAAAGCGCTGGTCGATTGCCGGCGGGCAGTGGGTCCAGCCGGATGCCAACCTTCCGACGGCGGCCGGCTGGCGCAAGCAGATCGAGCTGGGCCAGCGGTATTTCCAAGACCGCTTCGGCATCAGCCCGAGCATTGGATACAATGTGGACACCTTCGGCCACCCGGCCACGCTTCCGGACCTGCTGCATGAAGCCGGCTACCGCGGCTATGTCTTCCACCGCCCGAACGAGAGCCAGGTGAGCCTGCCCGCGCAGACCTTCCGCTGGAAAGGCAGTGGCGGCGCGGAGGTGATCGGCTACCGCATCGCCCCCTGCTACGTGACGCGGAGTGACGATCTTCATGGTCAGATCGACCTCTCGGTCAAGGCGGCGGATCCGGCCTTCGGGCACACGATGATGTTCTATGGTCTCGGCAACCACGGTGGCGGCCCGACCAAGGCGACGATCGAGTGGTTGATCGCGCACCGTGATGCCTTCGATGGCATTGAACTGCGCTTCAGCACCGTGGATGACTTCTTCGCCGAGGCCGAGGCCCGGCGCGACATCATGCCCGTGGTTGATTACGAGCTGCAAAAGACCTTCCCCGGCTGCTACAGCGTGATGCACGACATCAAGCAAGTGCAGCACCGCGGCGAGCGCTTGCTCGAGCAGGCGGAGGAGCTGGCACATGTTTTCAGCACCGACGAGAAGTCCAAGGCCGAATCGATCGATCGCATCAACGAGGCCTGGAAAGACCTTGCCTTC